>NZ_JBFNXJ010000022.1 GCF_040812015.1 Chitinivorax sp. PXF-14
GCGCTCGCGGACCTCGGAGGAAAACTTGTTCGATTTAGTCATGGCTCAATCCTCTCAGAGTATTGCGCCTCCACCAAATGCAGGGCGATTCACTGGGCCCTCGCATAATTCACACAGACGGATAATCGTTTGTCGCTAATTTATATAGTATAAAGCTACCTAAATAGCATACAGACTAAAACGATGAGCTCTCTCCCAAAAAACACCCCCGAAGCCTCCCCACTCGGCAAGGCCGTCGCCTATTGCAGCCACTACGCGCCTGGGCTGCTGCACCCGATCCCGCGCCAGGGCAAGCGTGACGAGATCGGCATCGCGGAAGGCGTACTGCCCTTCGTCGGCGAGGATCTGTGGAACGCCTACGAGCTGTCGTGGCTCAATGCGCGCGGCAAGCCGGTGGTGGCGATCGGCAGCCTTCGCGTGCCGGTGGATTCGCCGAACCTGATCGAGTCGAAATCGCTCAAGCTCTACCTGAACTCGTTCAACCAGACGCGCTTTGCCGACATCGAGGCGGTGCGCGCCACCATCGCACAGGATCTGGGCGCGGCGGCCGGTGCGCCGGTCACGGTGGCGATCGAATCGCTCGATCGGCGGCCGGCGCGCGAGGTCGGCTACCCGGCCGGCGAGCTGCTCGATACGCTCGATATCGACATCGACTGCTACCAGCCCACGCCGGGGCTGCTGCGTGCCGACATGCAGGCGGCGCCGGTCAGCGAGACGCTGGTATCGCACCTGCTCAAGTCCAACTGCCTGGTCACCGGCCAGCCGGACTGGGGCACCGTGGTGATCCGCTACGAAGGGGCCCCGATCGCGCGTGAGGGGCTGCTACGCTATATCGTGTCGTTCCGCGAGCACAATGAGTTCCACGAGCAGTGCGTGGAACGCATCTACACCGACATCCAGCGCCAGTGTGCGCCGGTGCGGCTCGCGGTGTGGGCGCGCTACACGCGCCGTGGCGGGCTCGACATCAACCCGTTCCGCACGAGCGAGGCGGGCTTCGCCGCCCCCGGCAATCTCGGCGAAGTGCGGCAGTAGGCGGACGCCGGCTCATCCGGGCCACGCCATTCCCGTTCGCACGGCACGGCCCCTCGCCGCTCGCGGCAAGGCGCCGTCTACGCCGGCAGTGGCGGGAGCGCTCGCCGTTTCTCGCGGCGACGGGCAACTGGTCGGCCTGAGGCCCAATCCCGGCGCGGCTCGCAGGCCAGCTGGAAGGCGCGCCGGGACTGGCCCCGCAGCCTACGGCCTGCGCCAGCCGGGCTTTGCCGGTACGCGGCGATTGCTTTACGCTAGGCGGCAGCCGGCGCACCCCTGCCGCCATCCCGCTACATCGCTCAGGAGAGCCCCATGCGCCTGCTTCTCGCCGCCCTGCTGTTGCCCGCGCTGGCCACGGCCCGCCCGCTGACCGTGTGCACCGACGCGAGCCCCGAGGGCTTCGACGTGGTGCAGTACAACTCGCTGGTCACCACCTCGGCCGCGGCCGACCCGCTGATGAGCCGGCTGGTCGAGTTCGATGCCGCCGCCGGGCGCGTGGTGCCGGGCCTGGCCGAGCGCTGGACGGTCAGCGACGACGGCCTGGCCGTCACCTTCACGCTGCGCCGCAATGTGGCCTTCCACCGCACCGACTATTTCAAGCCGACGCGCCCGCTCAACGCCGACGATGTGCTGTGGAGCTTCGAGCGCATGCTGAACCCCGACCACCCGTGGCGCAAGCTGGCGCCGAACGGCTTTCCGCACGCGCGCTCGATGCAGTTCGACAAGCTGATCAAGGCGGTGAAAAAGGTCGATGACGCCACGGTGCGCTTCGAGCTCAACTACCCCGAGGCAACCTTCGTCCCCGCGCTGACCATGGGTTTCGCCTCGATCTATTCGGCCGAATACGCGAGCCAGCTGCTCGCCGCCGGCACGCCCGAGCAGTTGAACCAGAAGCCGATCGGCACCGGCCCCTTCGTCTTCCGCAGTTACCAGAAGGATGCCGTGGTGCGCTACGACGCCAACCCGGCCTATTTCGGCGCCAGGGCGCGCGCCGACAGGCTGATCTACGCGATCACGCCCGATGCCGCGGTGCGGCTGCAGAAGGTGAAGGCCAATGAGTGCCAGATCGCGCTCTCGCCGAAGCCGCAGGATGTCGAGGCGGCGCGCGCCGACAAGTCGCTCGCGGTGGTCGAGGCGCCGGCCTTCATGACGGCCTTCGTCGCGCTCAACACCCAGCACCCGCCGCTGGACAAGCGCGCGGTGCGCCAGGCCATCAACCTCGCCTTCGACCGCAAGGCCTATCTGCAGGCCGTGTTCGGCAGCAGCGCGATCGGCGCCGACCGGCCCTACCCACCCAATACCTGGAGCTACACCCGCTCGCCCGGGCAATATGGCCACGACCCGGCCAGGGCGAAGCAACTGCTGGCCGACGCGGGCCTCGCCAACGGCTTCGACACGACCATCTGGGTGCGCCCCTCGGGCAGCGTGCTGAACCCGAACCCCAAGGCCGGCGCCGAGCTGCTGCAGGCCGACCTGGCCCGCGTCGGCATCCGCGCGCAGATCAAGACCATCGAATGGGGCGAGCTGATCAAGCGAGGCAAGGCCGGTGAGCACGACCTGCTGTTCATGGGCTGGGCCGGCGACAACGGCGACCCGGACAATTTCCTGACGCCGCAATTCAGCTGCGCGGCGGTCGAGTCAGGCACCAATTTCGCGCGCTATTGCGACGCCCGGCTCGACAGGCTGATCAGCGACGGCAAGCGCAGTGCCGACGTGAAGCTGCGGACCAAGCGCTACGCGGCGGCGCAGCAGATCATCCACGACGAAGCGCTGTGGCTGCCGCTGGCCTACCCGGTGGCTGCCGCGATCACGCGTGCCAATGTCGCCGGCTACCGCGTGAACCCGTTCGGCCGGCAGGATTTCTCGGGCGTCAGCGTGAAATAGCGCGAACGACCGCCTGTCACCGGCGCGGCATCAATCGAGATATATTCCGTGTGCATAATGCGTTTGTGATGCAGACCGTCTAGAATCCGGGGCTCTCATTCGCCACCGCGCCGACCCGATGCCCTACGAAGCCGTGATGCTGCACAAACTGCTGATCTCGATCGCGCTGCTGCCGCTGAACCTGTACCTGGCGTCGCAGCTGTTCGACCTGGTCGAGGCACGCCTGCTGCGCTTTGGCCATAGATACGAGCTGGCCGGCTTTGCGCTGCTCAATCTGCTGGTATTCGCGCTGATCTGGCAGGCACTGCCGGCAGGCGCTGAGGCCGACCCGCAGCAATCGCTGGTGGCGCTGGAGAAGGCTGCGCAGCCCGAGCGCCAGCAGGCAGGCAGCCGCTGGCGCGGCAGCGCCTCAATGACGGCCGGCATCCCGCAAATCGAGATCCGTTAGGCGCCGCCGGGGGGTCAGAAGAACTGCAGCAGCGCCCCGTCGCGGTCGAAGGCGAGAAAGCGGCTCAGATTCCCCTGGCGGATCGACTCGATCATCATGTTGAACGGCTGGTCCGCCGCGGCGCTGTCGGGCGCCACACCGCCCTTGCCCGACAGGCTGGCGGCAAACACCACGTCCCAGTGCTTGCCCATGTGCTGCGACTCGGCCACCAGCTCGGCAAAACCACCCAGCTCGCCGGGCAGCTTGTCGACGCACATCACCGGCGCCAGCGACCCGCCCTGGCCTGATGCGAAGCCGGCCTGCTGATCCGCATTGGCGTTTTCCGGCAGCTCGGCAGCGGCGAACACGAACAGCAGGCGCTGCGGCTCGGGCTGCTGGCGGGCGGCGTCGATAAAGTCGGTGTAGCTGGTGATGTCCACGAATGGCTCCAAATGAGTAAGAGGGCTGATAGGGCGTGACTGTAGCCGATTGGCGCCGCCACCGCCTTATTTCATATCCAGATTCGCCATTTTTTCAGCGGCACGACCTGCTCACGCCACCCCCGCCTCGCGCCAGGCCGCGCCGATGGCCCGGGCGGCGGCAAGCACCTGCTCGCGCGCGACATCGGGGCGCTTGCCCGGACGGTAGGCCATCATGACTTCCCAATGGGACGGCGGCAGGTCGACGATATCGAGCCGCTTGAGGCGGCCGGCCTGCAGCTCGCGCATCACCGCGACGGCCGGCATGAAGGTGAGGAAGCCATAGGCCAGCGCCAGCTCGCGCGCCGCGGCAGCGGGCTGGATGGCATGCAGTGGCTGCGCAACGGTGCGCCGGCTATGGATCATGCGGATCAGCTCGTCGCAATCGTCACCCCAGCCCTGCGGCGCCAGCCGGTAGTCGGCCACGTTGGCCAGCGTGAGCCGGCCGGCCTGGGCCAGCTCGTGCTCGGCAGCGACCACCGCGATGATCGGCGAGCGCCCCAGCTGCTCCATCTGGATGCCGGCCATAGGCGGGCATTTGAGCACGAAGCCGAGCTGCAGCCGCGCGGTCAGCAAACTCTCCATGAGCGCCGGCGAATGGTCGGTGTCGCAGCGGATCTCCAGCACGGCATCGGCCAGGGCGGCGATCAGCGGGCCGAAGATGGTCGAGGCCAGCGACGGCATGCAGCCCAGGCGCACCAGCGGCAGCGCCGGCGCCCCCTGCAGGCGGCGCTGGCCGTCGCGCAGAGCGGATAGCGCCTGCCGCACCGAGACGAGATAGTCTTCGCAGGCCGGTGTCGGGCTGGCGCCGCGCCGGTGGCGCTTGAACAGCACGACACCGAGCTCGGTCTCCATCAGTGCGACGCGGTTGCTGACCTGCGGCTGCGACCAGCCACGCAAGGCGGCTGCCTGGCTGAAGCTGCCGCGCTCGGCCACGTCGAGCAGCAGTTCGAGATCACTGAGTGCAAGAGACATAAGCAATCCGAATATGAAATATAGGCTGGAATCGGCTTCCATAATACCAAGCACGCCCCGAAAATGTGCATTCCAACAAGGAGATGCATATGAGCTCCGCGTCAAAAGCGCGCCGTCTCGGCAAATATTTCATCCTGCTCGACAACCTGCTGGTGATCTTCGGCTTCTTCGTCGTGTTCCCGCTGATCAGCATCCATTTCGTCGATCAGCTCGGCTGGGCTGCCAGCCTGGTGGGCGCGGCACTGGCCTTGCGCCAGCTGTCGCAGCAGGGGCTCGGCCTGTTCGGCGGGGCACTGGCCGACCACCTCGGCGCGCGGCCGATGATCGTCACCGGCATGCTGCTGCGCGCGGCGGGCTTCTTCGCCATGGCGGCCGCGCACACGCCCTGGCTGCTGTTTGCGTCGTGCGTGCTGTCCGGGCTTGGCGGCTCGCTGTTCGACCCGCCGCGCGCGGCGCTGATCGCCAAGCTCACCCGCCCGCGCGAGCGCAGCCGCTTCTATTCGATCCTGATGATGCAGGACAGCGCGGGCGCCGTGCTGGCCGCGCTGCTCGGCAGCTGGCTGCTGCGCTTCGACTTCCGCTGGGTGGGCTGGGTCGGCGGCACGATCTTCGTGGTCGCGGCGCTGATGAACCGCCTGCTGCTGCCGCCCTACCGCATTTCGACACGGCGCGCGCCGGTGTTCGAGGGCATCCGCCAGGTGCTCGCCGACAAGCCCTACCGCACGCTGATGCTGACGTTCAGCGGTTATCACGCGCTGGTGGTGCAGATCATGCTGATGCTGCCGATCGCCATCAAGCAGATGGCAAACGACCCACGCGCCGTGGGCTGGATGTACATGCTCGAATCCGCGCTATCGCTTGGCCTGCTTTATCCACTGGCGCGCTTTTGCGACCGGCGCTACACGCTGCAGGGGAGATTCATGGCCGGGCTCGCGCTGATGACGCTGAGCCTGGCGGCCATGGCGCTGGCCCACCATCTGGCGACGATGTTCCTGCTGCTGGCGAGCTTCTACCTCGGCAGCATTCTGGCCGAGCCCGCGCGCGAGAACCTGGTCGCCAACCTGGCCGATCCGGCCCGGCGCGGCAGCTACATGGGCTTTGGCCGCATCGGGCTGGCGCTCGGCGGAGCGGTCGGCTATCTCGCCGGCGGCTCCTTGTATGACCTGGGCCAGGCGCTGCACCGGCCGGCGCTGCCGTGGCTCGCGCTGGGCTGCATCGGCGCCGGCACGCTGTACTCGCTGCGGCGCCAGTTCTCCGCGCCGCACGGCCTGCGGCACGCAGCCTATGCCGTGGCCGACTGACGCGACACGCGCGCCGCGATCAGCAAGGCAGCGAACAGCAGCACGGCTGCCAGCAAAAAGGGCGCGCCGGGCTGGTGCCAGCGCTGCCACGGGCCAATGAAGGCGGCAAAGGTTTGGGTGAACAGCAACGGTGCCACCAGGCCGGCCAGCGCCATGATGCTGGCGTTAGCGCCCTGCAGCCGGCCCTGCTCATGCGGGCCGACACGGTGCGTCATCAGCCCCTGCAGCGAGGGGCCGAAAAAGCCCGACACCGCGAACACCGGCACCGCCAGCCAGAACCAGCCGCCCGTGGGCGCAAGCCCATACCACACCATGCCGACGACGGCGAAACCGAGGCTCGCCACCAGCATGCGGCGTTCGCCGAAGCGCGCCACGGTCGGCCGCACCAGGCCGGCCTGCACCGTGACATTGCAGATGCCGACCAGGGCCAGCGTAAGCCCCGTGGTCTGCGCATTCCAGCCGAAGCGGTAACCGCTGTAGAGCACGAACACGCTCGGGAACACATAGTGCGCGAGCTGGAACAACGCATTGACGCTGGCCAGCCCGGCGAGCTCGGGGTGCGAGCGCAGCAGCCGCAGCGAGCCGAGCGGATTGGCACGGCGCCAGTCAAACGCGGCCCGCTTGTCGCGCGGTAAGGACTCGGGCAGCACGAAATAGCCGTAAGCGGCATTGGCGAGCGCGAGCAGGCCCGCCACCCAGAATGGCAGGCGCGGCTCGACATGGCCGAGCAGCCCACCCAGCGCCGGCCCGAGCACGAAACCCACGCCCCACGCGGCACCGATCAGGCCGTAGCTGGCCGCGCGCCGCTCGGGCGGGGTGACATCGGCAATGTAGGCGCTCGCCGTCGAAAAGCTCGCGGCGGTGATGCCCGAAATCACACGGCCGACGAACAGCCAGGCCAGGTTCGGCGCCAGCGCCATCAGCAGGTAATCGAGCCCGAGCCCGAAACAGGACAGCAGGATCACCGGCCGCCGGCCAAAGCGGTCGGACAGTGCGCCGAGCACCGGCGAGAACACGAACTGCATCAACGCCCAGGCCGTGCCGAAGCCGCCGTAGATCTGCGCCGCGTGCGCCGTGTCGCCGGCCATGAACTGCTCGACCAAGCGCGGCAGCACCGGGATGATGATGCCGAGCGCCACCACGTCGAACAGCACGGTGATGAAGATGAAGACGACGGCGGCTTTGGGTGGGGAACCGGGCATGGTGGGTGTCGGCTACGGCGGGAACCGGCATCGTGCGATGGCCGGCAGCGGCGGTCAAGCCTGCAGGGGAGACCCATCCGCCCTGGCTTGGCGGCTGTCCGCGCAAGCGATGCGGGATACCGCCTGCACAACAGGTGGTCGATGCGTCCCACGCCGGTCACGTTCTGGCGGCGCGCGCCCGCTCGCAGCGGATGCGCAGCCAACCGCCGCGCCGAGTCAGACGTCGGGCCCCGCCGGCAGCAGATGCCCGCGCACCGATGAACTCAGGTCGAGCCGGGCCGGTTGCAGATGCAGGCGCAGCGCCTCGACCGCCCGCTCGGGCTCGGCCTCGCCGCACATGAACACGTCGATGGCGGCAAAGCCATGCTCGGGCCAGGTATGGATCGTCATGTGCGACTCGCACAGCAGCAGTACACCCGTCACGCCGAGCCCCTCGCCGAAATGGTGGAAATGCCCCGCCAGCGGCGTCGCACCGGCCTCTGCAGCCGCTTCGCGCAGCCGGGATTCGATCCATGCCGGGTCGCTCAGACGATGCGGCGCAACGCCATGCAGATCGGCCAGCAGATGGCGTCCCAGCCCCATTATTTGTGCCCCCCGCCGTAAGACCAGCCGCTGCCACCCGAGGAGTAGCCGCTGCCGCCCCAGCTGCGCGATGAGCCGCCGGACCCCGAGCTCATCGACAGGTTGATCATGGTGCTGGCTGCCAGCACCACCAGCGCGTACACGATATAGGTGAAGCGGTTCATCAGTCGTCGTCTCCGCCGTCGCCGCTACCGGCCTTGCCGTAGTTCCACACGGGCCACCACAGCGCGAGCAGCGCCAGGCCGAGCAGCACCAGCCCGCCCAGCCCCGAGCCGAAGATCATCGGCAGGTTGAGGATCAGCAATAGCCAGGTGAAGGCCTTGGCTGTGCCCTTGAGCGGCACGATGTCGGCCGCCGCGTCGGTGAAGTCCTGCCGGGCCGGCGGCGGCGTCTTGCCGAACCACTGGGCGATCTGCGCCGGCGTCACCTTGCCGGCACGCGACCAGGTGATCTCGTGCTCGTCGCGGCCCTGCGACAGCTTGACCTCGCCCTGGCGGTAATCGACGATCATCGTCCTGTCGCCGATCGACACGCGCCAGTTGAACGCACCGGCCGCGTAGACCACCTCCGAGCCGTATTCCCACAGCTTGGTGTAGCCGGCGCCATCGAAGCGCACGCCGGTCTGCGAGATCTCGTCAGGCCAGCTGTTGAGCACCTCGACGCGCTCCCAGCCCTCGTCACTCTCCACCAGCCAGAGAAAGCCCGCCTGCGTATTGAACAGCAGGTATTCGGTCCAGCTCGAATTGCCGTCGCTGGCGAACTCGCGGCAGCGCATCAGGCCGATCAGCGTCCATGCGCTGCCGTCGATCTTGGCCTCGTCGCCGAGCGCCAGCGTGGTCTTCACGGCTTCGAGCTCGTCGTGCTTCTTGAGCACGGTCGCGCGGTCCTCGCCGCAATCGACCTCGGCATGGCAGGACGGGCACAGCAGGTGCGTGGCCATGCCGGCCTGGTAGTTGAGCGGGCTGCCGCAGCTCGGGCAGTCGAGCGCCTGCGTCTTGCCACGGTAGCGGCCCGCCGTCTGCACGATCTGCTCGGGGCTGCGCAGTAGCTGGCATTGCAGGCCGACCAGCGTGACCGCCTCGCCGGCATAGACGATAGGCGTCTCGCTATCCGAATAATCGAGCGTCAGGAAGCGCTGCTGCGCCCGGAAATCGGCCACCCTGGCGGTATAGCCATCACCGACGCGGAACGGCAGCTCGCCTTCGCCCGCCACGCACCGGGCGCTGCGCACGTCGGCGGCGGTGAAGCGGGTGTTGTCGTAATTGAGCGTGGCGCCGGGCTTGATCTGCTCGAAGGCCGGCGCCTGTGGCGGGCTGCCGGCCGGCACGGTGAACACGTACTGGCCGGAGGCATCGGACAGCCAGCCCGCGCTGCCGTCGTCGAACAGCAGATACCATTCGTTCCACAGCCCCGCGTCGTAGCGCAGCTGGATACGGCCGACCACGCCGAAACGCTTGCCCTGCCAGCTGCCCGAGCTGGTGATCTGGATCGGCGAGAAGTCCTCGATGACCGATGACATCTTGCCGATGTCCTTCACCGAGTCGGCGTCCTTCAGCAGCGTGGAGCGGCAGTACTCGCACACCGCCATGACCGAGGCGGCCGAGCGGAACGCGACCTGCGCGCCGCAGGATGGGCAGGCTACCTGGTACATGCCTCACCCAGCTGCCGCAGCGCTGCCAGCATGGCCGCCGTTTCCGCCTGCTGGCCGGCGTCGAGCCGCTCATGGCAGGACTGGGCCTCGGCGACGGCAGCACGCAGCCCGGCGGCATCGCCAGCCTGTGCGCTGACCAGTGCCTGCACTTCCTGGGCGAAGAAGCATTCATATGCATCGGCGCCGTTTTCCCGGCAAATCGCCAGGCATTCCTCGGTGTGCCAGCGCGCCTGCTCGGTGTTGCCAACACGAAGCTGGACACGCGCCAGCCGGTATTCGGCGCGCTCGGCCTCGAGCCAGCCGCCGGCCAGCGCCCAGAACTGGCGCGCCGCCCCCGCTGCCGCGAGCATCGCGTCGCGCTCGGCGGCGGCAAGCCGGGGCCGGCTTTCCAGCGCGCAGGCGAGATTGTTGCTGGTCACCGCCAGCGTGCGCAGCGCCGGGTCGCCGGCCTCGAAGCCAAGCTGGGCCAGCGACAGCGCCTCGTCGAAACACGGCATGGCGGCCTCGATCAGCCCCTGCGCGGCCAGCGCCGAGGCGGCCCCGCACCAGGCGCGGGCTTGGTCCGACAGGCTCAGCTCGCCGACCTCGCGGCGCAGGCCTGCTGCCAGTTCGAGCGCCGCGCGCGAGCGTTGCAGCTCGGCCCCGGCCTGCCCCGCCGGCTGGGCGCGCAGCCTGTCCAGGCGCTCGATACCGGCCAGCCACTGGCCCAGGTGCTCGCCGTAGACGTGGGTGATCAGCCGCGCCAGCGCAGCGCCATCGTCGGCGCCGCCGAGCAGCGCGAAGCCCAGCTCGTCGATGCGCCGCGCGACGGCGAGCGGCGCCTCGGCGTGCTCGGCCCAGGCCTGCCGCACGAAATGGTCGAAATCCAGTACGGCGCCTTGTCCAGCCATGTCCTTACCAGTCTGCGATGCCATAGTTGTCCGTGATTTTCTTGAGTTCGCCCGACTGCCTGAGCTGCCGGATGCCTTGGTCGAGAATGACTGCAAGCCGCTTCGAGCGCTCCGGGTTCGCCTGCGACAGCCCGACGGCCAGCCTCTCGGCGCCGAGACAGCCGGCCTGGCGGAAGTTGTTGGCGATGATCCCGCTCTTGAGATTGAAGTGATAGACATCGGACGTGATGATCACGACATCGGTGCGCTTGCGCGCCAGAAACGTGAAGATACGCGAGGTGTAGCCCTTGCCGTCGGAAAACTGCTGGGTCGGGGTGCGCCGGGCGTTGCGCTCGAAGAAGGCTTCCAGCTCGCCCAGCCCCGAATCCTTGAGGAAGGCCACGCGCCGGCCGAGCAGGTCTTCCGGCCTGGCGTATTTCCATGGGTCGTCCTTGCGCACATACAGGCAGTATTCCTGGTAGCCGACCGCCTCGCGCGGGAACAGGAATTGCGGATACTCGGCGACCGTCGGCGTCAGCAGGCCATCGAACGAGCCCTGCTGCGTCTCCGCCAGCGCCCGCCCCCATGGGCGATATTCGATCACATAGGGGACTTTTTCGAGGCGCAGCGCACGCTCGACGATGTCGACGATGTAGCCCTTGTGCGGGGTGCCGCTTTCGCAATGCTGCGGGCACCAGTCATCGGCCACCAGCCGCACCGGCCGCTCGGAGAACGGCTCGCCGCCATCCAGGCCCGACGCGGCCTGACTCGCCAGCAGCAGGAATACCAGCGCCGCTGCCAGGCGCAACGGCCTCTTCTCAGCGCCGGGCATGGCATGCAACCGTTGTGTTGTACCCGCCACGCGCGCTGGCGGCGCCACGGGGAGGTCGGAAAAACAAGGCGAGGGAAAACGTTACCGGCATCGGCTCACCCGATCAGCTTCTTGAGGATCTCCGCCTTGGCCGTGTCGTAATCGGCCTGCGAGATCAGGCCCTTGTCGAGCATGCCCTTGAGCTTTTCCAGTCGCGCCTCCGGCGCATCGGCCGCCGGGGCCGCGCCCGTGGCGGCTTGCGGCGCTGCTGCGGCCGGTGCTGCGGCAGCCGGTGCTGCGGCTTGTGCCTGGCCCATCGCGTTGCCCATGGCCTGCGTCATCGCCTGGCCGATGTTGAGGCCGGCGCCCAAGCCCGCGCCGATGCCGGCCAGGCCGCCTTCGTTCTGCGCGGCGAGCGGGATGGCGTTGGCGGTCTGGTACTGGGTGTAGGTGCCCATATTGCCGATCATGCCCATCGAGATGCGCGTGTCGATCGCCTTCTGCAGCTCTTCGGGCAGCGAGATGTTCTCGACGGCGAAGTTGTCGAGCGCGAGGCCGTACTTGGTGAAGACGGGCGCCATCGCCTCCTTCATCTTGTCGCCGAGCAGCATCTGGTTGCCGGCCATGTCGAGGAAGGGCACACCACCGCCGCCGAGCGTGGCGGTCATCGTCGACACGACGAGGTTGCGCAGCTGCTCTTCGAGCTGGTCGCGGGTATAGCTGTCACGCGTGCCGCTGATCTCGGTGTAGAACAGCTTCGGGTCGACCAGCTTGTACGAGTACATGCCGAAGGCGCGCAGGCGCACCATGCCGAAATCCTGGTCACGGATCGTGATCGGCTGCGGCGTGCCCCATTTGCGGCTCAGCTGCACGCGCGTGCTGAAGAAGTAGAGGTCGCTCTTGAACGGGGATTCGAACAGCTTGTCCCAGTTTTTCAGGTAGGTCAGCACCGGCAACGTCTGCGTGGTGAGCTTGTACATGCCGGGGCCGAACACGTCGGCGATCTTGCCCTCGTTGACGAACACCGCCATCTGCGACTCGCGCACGGTCAGGCTGGCGCCGTTCTGGATCTCCATCTCCTGCATCGGAAAGCGCCAGGCCAGCACGCCGTCTTCGTCCTCGGTCCACTGCAGGATGTCGATAAACTGTTTCTTGATGAATGAGCCGAGTCCCATGGCGGCGCTCCTGGTCAGAGTTGGATTGGGTGGATTGGGGTCGGGCAGCTAGCCGCCCACGGCTAGCTGCGGTCGGTCAGGCGCCAGATCTTGCCATCCTGGATGCAGAATTCCGACTGGCCGCTGAACTTGATGTGGCTGCCGGCCTTGTGGCCATGCGGCATGTCGTGGCGCAGCACGCCTTCGTATTCGAGGTCGAGCACCAGCGTGACCTCGTCGATGGTCCAACGCAGGATTTTCTGGTGGCGCGACTCGAACATGTCGCGCGCCTGCTCGGCCAGCTCGCGGAAGGCCTCGATGCCGTCGGCCTCGGCCCCGACCTGCTGGCCGCTCATGTGGCAAAAGCGCACGCCTTCGTGCATCAGGGCCAGCATCGATTCGACATCGAAGTGGTTGTAGGCGTCGATGTACTGCTCCACGACCGCGACGCACAGGCTGGTTCTCATGTGTCCTCCATCAAGACAGGCAGGCGGCGTTGATCACGCCCACCGCAAGCGAAATGCCGCCGAGCAGTCCGCCGACGGCGACATTGTTGTCGTTCAACGCTTGCGGCAGATTCGGCAACACCCGCGCGATCAGCGCATACACCGCCAGTTGCACCACGGCGGCACTACCCGCCCAGGCGGCGAACAGGACGAAACTGTCGTTGTGCAGGATGCTGGAGGCCAGGGTCAGCGAGAAACCGAGCATCGCGCCGCTGAAGCTCAGCGTAGCGGCGACGACACCCTTGCGGATCAGCCCGAGTTCGTCGATCGGCGTGATCCACGAATACAGCGCGGAAAACACGGCGAGCAGCGCGAATGCGGAGAGCAGATAAGCCAGATAGTTGTACAGTTGTATCATGCGGAGTCCGGTGAGCAGAGGCATGTGCCAAAGTTAGCTACATTGTAGAACAGCCGCGAAACCGTTGCCGTTTGCTGCCAATGGCCTCCACAAACGCCGTATGGAGATAGCCTGCTCAATTGCTAGCGCGCTCGACGTATGATCGTGACGCCGGATGCGAATTCTTTGCCATCATCGTCGATTGGGATGCTCGAAAATGTAGTACTGATCGTTAGCTGCTGCAGCTTGTCAATGGCTTGGTGGTGATCATGCAATCGATCCGCTAATTCCTGTTGGCGCTCGCGCATTTGACCATTTGTTGCGTCCGTGAGGAAGGCGAGCATAGCAAACTTGAGCCTGTTGCTTTCGCCGCCGTACAACATTGCCTTGGATAATCGCCGGATATCCTTCGCCGCACCGGTGCTGTCTGCACCGTAGCGTACCCTGCGTTTCACCTCTACCACCGCCTCCGGGACTTTTCCCATGGAGTCTAGGATAGTAATATCGGCCCGACCGTCGATCCTGAGGTCCTTGGAGACCGGACCTCGCTGGATAGCTCCGGCCCCGCCCATTAGTTCGGCTACTGGGAATTCCATCCGGATGACGCGATTCTTCGCCAACTCACCGGACATCGCTTCAGCTAGGCGCACGGTGAAGAAGTATTCCGGGATCGAATTAAGGTTGGAAATCCTGGACATTACGAAGACTGACTGAACAGCGGCGTTCAGAGTCACATGGGTCAATGAGGAAAGCCCTGAAACAGTGAGTGAACTCATTTAGGATTTATTCCTCTTCTTCTCGCAAACACATGGCTCCGCAGGTGGCGGTCGAAAACAGAAGGCTACGTACGCTTTTGCGCTTCGTTCAGGGCCGCCGTGTCATAGAAGGTGGCGTAATAGATGTTGAAACCGTCGTACAGGCGCTCCAGTCCTTGGAAGAAAGGTAGGCAGGATGCTCTGAGCGGGTTTTCTTTCGGTTGCCACCGAGGGCACTCCAGGAGAAGCAGAGCAAAATCAATGCGCATGATTTCTAGCCTCCCTGGATGTGGCCCTACACATAAATTAGTATGTTAGAACATGCCGTATAACATTGTTTAGTTGGTTGGCGTAGTGGTCAAATGTCGGGCCGTCAAATCTATTTGCGATAGGCAATATAGGCCGCCGAGGAGATGACGGCGAAGAGAAGCAACTTACTGTGCGTCTGTTAAGAGCAGTGACATGCGTTTGGCGGCGAGACTGCTCTGGCACTACGCTATCTCAACAATTGCAGCACCTGCTGAGGCAACTGATTTGCCTGCGACAACATCGCCATGCCAGCTTGCTGCAGAATCTGGGCACGACTGAGATTGGCCGTTTCCGTGGCGAAATCGGCATCTCGGATTCGAGAGCGGGCCGCGTAAAGGTTTTCGGACGAGACCGACAGATTGTTAGTCGCAGCTTCGAATCGGCTCTGCAGCGCGCCCAGGTTGGCTCGCTGGCTATTTACGGCGGCCAACGCACTGTCGATGATCTCCAGCGCTTTGGCCCCACCGGCCGCGGTGCGGACATCTAGTGACGATACGGACTGAAGGGTAGAAGTGGACTGAGTGCCTTGCCACATAATGCCCGTTGCAGAAATCGAATCACCACCGAAAATATAAAAATCCGCCGTCAGGCTGGTATTGGCAATCGTGTATGCCTTGTCGGAGTCGAGGGCAACCTGACCAACCATGACCACCGTGTTCCCCAATGCGGATATATGGTCCAACACCGGCCCTGACGGCGTGGCACCAAATCCGTCGAGCAGCGTAACATCTCCGGCAATGGCGCCACTGGTATTCGACAAGACGATGTTGTCGCCCGATTCCGAAGTTAAATAGATGCCCGTGCCGGTGTTGTTCAATGACGCAGTGATACCCGTCTTGGAAGACTGACTGTTGAACTGCGTTATCGCATCAGACAATCCGGCACTGGTATTGGGGTTGGTGATGTTGAACGACACTGCTTGTGCGGTGGCATTGCTGCCATAAACCTGCAAGGCATAACTGCCGGATGCGCCGAAGGTGAACTGAAGATTGGTACGCGCCTTCGCCCTGACGCCGGTTTGGGGTTGTTGGTTGATTTTGTCGGCAACCAGTTTTGCTGAATCGGTAGAGAGAACGGTAACTTGACCGGTACCCGACCCACCTTGAATTGCAAACGTACCGCTAATCGCGCCGTTGGTGATGTGACCGCTCAGTGTGGCAGCACTTGTTACGGTATTGGTACCTGCGGACCCACCGCAATAACTGGTGGAGGTGTCACCAACTTGGTGCGTTCCCACTGCGGTCGAGCGGAAATTCGCCATCGTTGCCGTAATGGTCTGATTCGCGTTGGCGCCCACCTGGAACACGGATGTAGGGTTTGACCCGTCCAGTAGTCGGAGGCCGTTAAATTCAGTGGTTTGTGTAAATCGATCCAGTTCCGATGTCAACTGGCCGACTTCAGCGTTGATTGCCAGACGGTCCGAGGCGGAGTTGGTGCCATTCGCTGATTGCACGGCCAGTTCGCGGACGCGCTGCAGAATGTCGCTCATCTTTGACAGCGCGCCTTCTGCCGTTTGCGCCATCGATACGCCGTCATTGGCATTTCGCCGTGCCTGCTCCATGCCGCGTATCTGGGCCGTGAAGCGTTCTGAGATCGCCAATCCGGCAGCGTCGTCCTTCGCGGCGTTGATGCGCAAACCGGACGACAGTCGTTGCAGAGAGGTATTCAGGCTGGCGCTTGACTCGGAAAGGTTGCGCTGAGCGTTGAGTGAGGGGAGGTTGGTGTTGATGACTTGCATGTGGCGATTATTTTTTCGCAGCCTACTGCTGAACTTTTTCTGAATGGCAATAAGTAAATCGGGTCAACATGTCAAAACTTGAGATGGTCAGACACTTAAATTCGGGTGGCTGATGCTAGCCTACGTGTACGCGAGACAATCACTCCCCCACAGCCCATGCTCGACCGCATACTCATCCTCTCCGTCTTCGTCGTCGCTTCCTGCGGGCTCGCCTACGAGCTGATCGCCGGCGCGCTGTCGAGCTACCTGCTCGGCGACTCGGTGCTGCAGTTCTCAAGCATCATCGGCTGCTACCTGTTCGCCATGGGTGTGGGCTCGCACCTGGCGCAATACGTGAAGGACGAAGACGCGCTGGCACGCTTCATCGACATCGAGCTGCTGGTCGGCCTGGTCGGCGGGGTGTCGGCGGCCGTGCTGTTCCTGGTCTTCGGCTGGCTCGCGGCGCCGTTCCGCACCGTGCTGTACGCGCTGGTGTTCGTCGTCGGCGTGCTGGTGGGCATGGAGATCCCGCTGGTGATGCGCGTGCTCAATGCGCGCCAGGCCGAGTTCAAGGAGCTGGTGAGCCGCGTGCTGACTTTCGACTACCTCGGCGCGCTGGCCGTGTCGCTGTTGTTCCCGCTCGTGCTGGCGCCCAAGCTGGGGCTGGCGCGTACCGGCTTTCTGTTCGGCATGCTCAATGCCGCCGTGGCGCTGTGGACGGCCTATGTATTCCGCCGTGAGCTGACGCGGCTGTCGGCCAAGGTGCTGCGTGCGAGCATCGTCATCTGCCTGCTGGCCGGCGGCTTTCTGGCCTCAGACCGGATGATCCACTGGTCCGAGCGCGGCCTGTTCGGCGACGAGATCGTGCACGCCGAGACCACGCCCTACCAGCGTCTGGTGCTGACGCGCTGGCACGACGACCTGCGCCTGTACATCAACGGCAACCTGCAGTTCAGCTCGCGCGACGAGCACCGCTACCACGAGGCGCTGGTGCACCCGGTGCTGACGCCGCTGCCGTGGGCGCGCTCGGTGCTGGTACTCGGCGGCGGTGACGGGCTGGCGGTGCGCGAGATACTCAAGTACCCGAATATCGAGCGCATCACGCTGGTCGACCTCGATCCGGCCATGACCGGCCTGTTCTCGACCGCCGAGCCGCTCGTCAGGCTCAACGGCGGCTCGCTCAAGAACCCGCGCGTGCATGTCGTCAACGAGGATGCCGGGCGCTGGCTCGAGAGTGCCGACGCGGTGTTCGACGCCGTCATCGTCGATTTTCCCGACCCCGGCAACTTCGGCATCGGCAAGCTCTACTCGGTACCCTTCTACCGGCTGCTGGCCAAGCACCTGAGCGAGAACGGCCTGGCCGTGGTGCAATCCACCTCGCCGTATTTCGCGCCGCACGCCTACTGGTGCGTCGATGCCACGCTGCGCGAGGCCGGGCTCCATACCTGGCCCTACCACGCCTATGTGCCGAGCTTCGGTGAATGGGGCTTCATCGTTGCCGGCAAGACGCCGCGCTACGCCCCGCCGACGCAATACCGCTTCCCGATGCGCTTTCTCAATGCCGAATCGACACGGCTGATGTTCGCCTTCCCGCCCGATATGCAACGCATCGCGGTCGAGCCAAACCGGCTCAACAACCAGTCGCTGGTGCATTATTTCGAGCAGGACTGGGCCGAGGTGCTACGCTGATGCAGCGCCGGCGCTTCCTGCAGCTTGCCGCCGGCAGCACGCTGCTGGCCGGCTGCAAGCGCATCCAGCACATGAGCATTCCCGTGACGCTGCACCTGCCCGGCCAGCGCGAGGGCCACTGGCTGCGCGACCTCAAGTCGCTGCCCGCGAGCAGCGGCGAGCTGCGCACCGGCACGGTGATCCTCGGCAGCGGCGTAGCCGGCCTGACCGCCGCCTGGAAGCTCGCGCGCGAGGGCTACCGCGACTTCGTGCTGCTGGCCGGGCCCGAGCCCTACGGCAATGCGGCGGCCGGCGAGATGGCCGGGCTGCGCTACCCGCGCGGCGCGCACTACCTGCCGCTGCCCTCGCTGGAATCGGTACACGTGCGCGAAATGCTCGCCGACTTCGGCGTGATCGAAAGCGGGGCCGCTACGGCGCGCCCGCATTTCGACGAACGCGTGCTGGTGCATGCCCCCGAGTCGCGCGTGCTGTACCAGGGCCGCTGGCAGGAGGGCACGCTGCCGAGCAAGGGCATCCCCGCCGACGAGGCGGCGCAGCAGCAGCGCTTCTTCCGTCACATCGACGCGCTCAAGGTGGCACGCGGCGCCGATGGCCGCCGCGTATTCTGCATCCCGCTCGCACAATCGTCGCAAGACCCGCGCTGGACGGCGCTCGACCGCCTCAGCTTCGCGGCCTGGCTCACGCGCGAGGGCTACAGCGCGCCTACGCTGCGTTGGTATCTCGACTATGCCTGCCGCGACGACTACGGCGCCGGCCTGGGCCAGGTCTCGGCCTGGGCCGGCCTGCACTATTTCGCCAGCCGCGCGGGCCAGGCCGCCAATGCCGACGACGGTGCGGTGCTGACCTGGCCAGACGGCCTCAACCCGCTCACGCGCCGCCTGCAGCAGGCCGCCACCGGCGCCACGGGCGGGCGCTGGCAACCCGGCTTCGCGCTGCAGCTGAGCGATGGCGGGCACGGCGTCGACATCCTGTGTGCCGAGTCGGCCGCCGCGGATGCTCGCGTCTTCACCGTGCGCGCCGAGCGCGCGATCTGCGCCATGCCGCTGCAGCTGGCGCAGCGCGTGGTGCCCGCGCTCGGCGTGCCGGGCGACGCGGCAGTCCCGCACGTGCCGTGGCTGGTGTCGAATTTCCTGCTGCGCGGCTTTCCGCCCGAGCTGGCGGGCGAGGCGCTGAGCTGGGACAACGTCGTCTACGGCAGCCAGAGCCTCGGCTACGTGGTGTCGACGCACCAGCTGATCCGCCAGGCACGGCCCGAGCAGACCGTGTTCAGCGCCTACCACGCGCTCGCGCACGACACCCCGGCCAATATCCGGCGCTGGCTCATGCAGGCCGGCACCGATGAGCTGTACGAGCTCGCCAACAGCGACCTGCGCGCAGCCTATGGCCACCACCTGTGGCTCAACACGCAGTCGGTTGAGATCACCGTGCGCGGCCACGCCATGGTCAGCCCCGCACCCGGTTTCCTGTCCCGGCCCGGCATCGCCGCACTGCGAGGCGCTGACCAGCGCCTGCTGTTCGCGCACAGCGACCTGTCGGGCATCTCGGTATTCGAGGAGGCCGCCTGGTGGGGCTGGCGCGCGGCGCTGGCGGTGCTCGGTGGCGTGGGCTGACATGGCCCGGGCTGATGCGGCCCGACCTGCGCGGCCCGACCTGCGCGGCCCGACCTATACTGAAAGCGCGGCCACGGCAGCCGCCATCTTCACGGAGGGACGCACCATGGCTGGCGCCAGCATTCCCGGCCCCTTGGGCAGCAGCAGCAACAATCCACCGATCGACGCCGGCACGCTCGCGTTGACGGCGACGCCATCCCCAGCCAGCGCGCCGGCGACAGCAGGCAACACGGCACCGGCCGCCGCCAAGAAGAAGTACAGCATCGACGATGCCGTGAAGCACCTCGATGCCAATGTCCACGACAAGAGCCAGGGGCAGTGCGCCAAGTATGTGCGCCAGGCGATCGAGGCCGGCGGCGTCACCATCTCACTGCCGCGCCCGCTGTATGCGAAGGACTACGGCGCCAAGCTGGCCGAGCTCGGCTTCGGTAAGATAGTGGCCGAAGGCTACACACCGCAGAAGGGCGACATCATCGTGCTGCAGCCGCCCACCGGCCAGAGTGCCGGCCATATCCAGATGTACAACGGCAGCACCTGGGAATCTGACTTCGTGCAGGGCACGGGTATCTACCCCGGCCCGGCCTATCGCAAGGATGAAGTGGCGTATGAAATCTATCGTCCGTAGTCTGCTATTCGGCCTGCTGGCGCTGTGTGCACTGGCGGCCAGGGCAGGTGAGCCGCAGATGGCCGACCCGCTGCTCGGCCTGAGTTTCGACCCCAGGCTCGTGCATTTCGACGCGTTGCCACGCTCGGCGGCGGTGTACCGCGCGCTGGGCCCGACGGCGCAATGGGTATTCGCGAGCCGGCGTGAAGCCGGCGGGGCCGTCTACATCGTGGCCGGCCTGCATACGGTCCAGGCGGATGAGCAGGGGCCAGCCGTCAGCGAGCCCGATTTCGGCGCGGTGATCCGGGCCTATGGCAAGCAGCTCAAGGTGCTCGGTGTACCGGACAGGTTGTTCGACCCCACGCCGCTGCTGCCCGCCGATGAGCTCGACGCGCTGATGCGGGATGCCGCGCAGCGCTATGTCAGGGCCTTTGGCGGCACGCGCCGGCTCGAAGCGGAAATGGCGCGCCAGCGTGTCGTGACGCACAAGATTCCACAGCCGCTACGCGACGCGCTGGCGCGGGAAGGCGTGCGCCCCGGCGACGGGCTGAAGGCGATTCCGGCGCAGCCGGAACGGGCTCGCGCCCAGTAAGCCGCCCCCACCACCGCGCGGGATGGTGCAATAGGCCTCGCCAGGCGCATTCCGGCACAGCCCCGGATAGCCCCAACAGGCGCTAGCGCCGTGCCGTGGCCAGCGCCGCCGTCATCGCCTGCACCACGCACTCGACCTCGGCCGCGCCGACCTGCCAGTGCGTCACCAGCCGCATCGCGCCGTCCTCGGGCGGATTGGCGAGAATGCCGTGCGCCGCCAGCACCACCATCATGCCCGCCACGTCGAAGTCGCCATCGAGATCGAACCAGACCATATTGATGTCGAGCTGGTCCTCCCGGATGCGGACGCCGGGCAAGCCGCGCAGGCCCTGGGCGAGCCGTTTGGCGTTGGCATGGTCGTCGCCGAGGCGCAGCGTCATCTCGCGCAGCGCGATCAGCCCTGGCGCGGCCAGCACGCCGGCCTGGCGCAGGCCACCGCCCATCAGCTTGCGTTTCTTGCGCGCGCGCTCGATGAAGCCGGCCTCTCCGACCAGCATAGAGCCGACCGGCGCAGCCAGCCCTTTCGACAGGCAGAACATCACGCTGTCGGCCTGGGCGGCGATCTCGCCTGCGTCGACCGCGAGCGCCGCGGCGGCGTTGAACACGCGCGCGCCGTCGAGATGCACCGGCAAGCCGTGCGCCCGCGCCACCTCGCGCACCGCACGCATGGCGTCGAGCGACACCACGCGGCCGCTGCCATGGGCGTTCTCAAGGCAGATCAGGCCGGTTTTCGGCAGGTGGATGTCGCCGCCGGGGCGGATGCGCCGCGCCACCTCGGCGGCATCCAGCGCGCCTTGCGGGTTGGCGATGGGCCGCAGGTTGACGCCGGCGATCACTGCCGCCGCACCGACCTCGTGCCAGACGATATGGCTGTCCTCGCCGACGATGACCTCGTCGCCGCGCTCGCAGTGCGTGAACAGCGCGAGCTGGTTGCCGAAGGTGCCGGACGGCACGAACAGCGCGGCCTCCTTGCCCAGCATGGCGGCGGCCAGTTGTTCGAGCTCGCGCACCGTCGGATCGTCGCCATAACAGTCGTCGCCGACGGCGGCAGTGGCCATGGCCGTGCGCATGGCGGGGGTCGGATGGGTGACGGTATCACTGCGGACGTCGATAGGCATGATCGCTCGGTAATGGGGTGGACAGGGCGCCAGTGTCGCACTCCCGGATACGGCGGTGCCAGTGGCGCCTTGCTGTAATGAATATATTATCTGCCGATTATGCCCACCAGCGCTGTATCTGTAGAATGCGAACGCTTGGGCAAGCCGCGCCGGAGCATCGCGGCAACCGGTTTGTGCTATCAATTAGACAGAGTTATACGAGTATCCAGAGCATGACCGACGGTCAAGACCTGTTCATCGATGTCGCTCGCCTGCGCGTAGGCATGTATATCCATCTTGATCTCGGCTGGATGGACCACCCTTTCTCGCTCAACAGCTTCAAGATACGCTCGCAGGACCAGATCGACACGCTGCGTTCGCTGGGCCTCGCCACGATCCGCTATTCGCCCGACAAGAGCGACGCCACGCCCGCCGCGACCAACGGCACGGAGGCCGCCGCCAAGCCCCAGGAAATCCAGGAAACACCGGCCCAGCTCGCCGCCAGACAGCGCAACGCAATGCTCGCCCAGCAGCGCGCCAGTCTGCAGGCTTGCGAACGCAAGTTCGCCGAAGGCGCGAAGCTGTACAAGCAGGTCATGAAGACCGTGCATGCCAAGCCGGTCCAGTCGCGCGAGCAGAGCGAAGCGCTGATCAAGGGTTTCGTCGACGAACTGCTGGGCGACCACGAGGCCACCATCCGCCTGCTTTCCGAAAAATCGGGCGAGGAAAGCTCGCTGCACGCACTCAACGTCACCATCCTGTCGCTGCTGCTGGGCAAGGCTGCCGGCCTGCCCGCCGCCGCCATGCAGGACCTCGGCGTGGCCGCCCTGCTGCACGACATCGGCAAGATCGAATTGCCCGACCGGCTACGCTGCCGCGACGACAGCTTTACCTCGGCCGAGCGCGAACTGTTCCAGATGCACGTGATGCACGGCATCGAGATCGGCCGCAAGATGGGCCTCAACGCCGCCGTGCTGCTCGCCGTCGCCCAGCACCACGAACACGCCGACGGCACGGGTTTCCCGCGCCGCCTGGGTGGCGACAAGCTGAGCCCGGCCAGCCGCATCGTGGCCATCACCAACCGTTACGACAATCTGTGCAACCCGGCCAACCCGGCCCATTCGATCACGCCGCACGAGGCGCTATCGCTGATGTTCGCGCAGATGAAACCGCACTTCGACGCGGCCACCATGTCGCTGTTCATCCGCATGATGGGCGTCTATCCGCCGGGCTCGGTGGTGCAGCTCACCGATGAGCGCTACGCGCTGGTGGTGTCGGTCAACTCCTCGCGCCCGCTCAAGCCTCAGGTGATCATCCACGAC
This sequence comes from Chitinivorax sp. PXF-14, assembly GCF_040812015.1. Lineage (NCBI taxonomy): Bacteria > Pseudomonadati > Pseudomonadota > Betaproteobacteria > Chitinivorax > Chitinivorax sp. PXF-14. The sequence goes on from NZ_JBFNXJ010000022.1 coordinate 22,902, forward strand.
CCGCGCCAGCCGCGCGAGGAAGCGATCGTGGTCGATCTCGAGGACTGCGCCGAGCTCGGCATCCGCCGCAGCCTCAAGCCCCTGCAACTGCCCAAGCCGGTGTACGACTACCTGTCGCCACGCAAGCGCATGTGCTACTTCTTCGAACGCGGCCGGGAAACCAAGGCGCAGCCATGAAGGCCAATCTCCTCGCCCCCCTGCTCGAAGGCCTGCTCGACGCGGTGTGGCTGGTCGATCCGCTCGAACTGCGCATCCTCATGGCCAACCAGGCCGCCGAATCCATGCTCGGCGTGGCGCGCGGCGGGCTCGCGGGCAAGGCGGTGATCGACCTAGTGTCCACGCCCGAAGATGTGTTTTTCTGGGAGGACGTGGCTGCCGGCCGCTCGGACCAGATCCTGTCCGAGACCATGCTCAACCGCCCCGACGGCGCGACGCTACGGGTCGAGCGCCGGGTCAGCCGCATGCAGGTCGACCATGAATCGATGTACGTGGTGGCGATACGCGACTACTCCGACCAGCGCCGCGTCGAAAACGAGCTCGAACACCTGATCGCCGAGCTGCGCGCCACGCTAGAATCGACCGCCGACGGCATCCTGGTGATCGACCCGGCCGGCAATGTGCGCGGCTTCAACCAGCGCTTCGCCGAGCTGTGGGACCTGCCCGAACACCTGCTCACACGCCGAGACGATACCGCCGTGTTCGCCTGGATGAGCACCTGCGTGCTCGATGCCGACCGCTATGTCGAACGCCTGGCGGTGATCGCCCGCTCGCCGCTGATCGAATCCACCGACGTGCTGATGCTCAAGACCGGCAAGGTGCTGGAACGCGTCACCCTGCCGCAGTACGCGCGCAGCCGGCCGATCGGGCGCGTCTACTCGTTCCGCGACATCACCCAGCGCCTGGCCGACGAGCAGCGCCTGCAGCTCGCCGCCAAGGTATTCGAATCGAGCCTCGACGCCATCTTCGTCACCGACCCCGAACGCCACATCATCGCCGTCAACCCGCGCTGCGAGGTGCTGACCGGCTACACGCGGGACGAGATGGGCGGGCGCTCGCCGACCGATTTCATGGCCAGCGCCACCGACGTGACGCTGGTCGACCAGATCAAGCACGGCCTCGACCACGACGGCTTCTGGGAAGGCGAGGTATGGTGCCGGCGCAAGACCGGCGAGAGCTACCCCTCGCTGATGTCGCTGGTGCGCGTGCTCGATGCCGACGGCAAGCCGGTCAACTGCGTCGGCTTCTTCAAGGACCTGACCGAATCGCTCGAAGCCAAGCGCCGCATCGAGGAGCTGGCCTACAACGACTCGCTGACCGGCCTGCCCAACCGCCTGCTGCTCAACGAGCGCATGGCGCAGGCGATGCACCTGTGCGAGCGCAACGGCCTGCAGTTCGCCATCCTGTTCCTCGATCTCGACCGCTTCAAGCACATCAACGACTCGCTCGGCCACGTGTTCGGCGACCGCGTGCTGGTCGAAGTGGCGGAGCGCCTGAAGATCTGCCTGCGCTCGGTGGATACCGCCGCGCGCCTGGGCGGTGACGAATTCGTCGTGCTGCTGAACCAGGTGGACCCGGCCACCACCGAGTTGATCGCCCGCCGCGTGCTGGAGACGCTGTCGCGCCCGATCACCTTCGACGAGCTGTCGTTCACCGTCACCTGCAGCATCGGCGTGGCGCTCTATCCATCGGACGGCAAGACGCTCGACGAGCTGATCAAGAATGCCGACAGCGCGATGTATTACGTCAAGGAGCGCGGTCGCTCCGATTTCCGCTTCTACCAGCGGCAGATGAATGTCGGCCTGCTGTCGCGCATGAAGCTCGACCACGCGATGCGGCTGGCGCTGGCCAACGACGGCTTCTCGCTGCACTACCAGCCGCAGATCGAGATACGCAGCGGCCAGGTGATCGGCGTCGAGGCACTACTGCGCTGGACCGACCCCGAGCTCGGCGTGGTGCCGCCAGGCCAGTTCATCCCGATCGCAGAGGAAACCGGCGTCATCGTGCCGATCGGCAACTGGGTGCTGGAAGAGGCCATCCACCAGGCGGCGCGCTGGCACGACGGCGGGCGCACGCTGCCGGTGGCCGTCAACGTGTCGGCGCTGCAGTTCCAGCAGGTCGATTTCGTCGCCCGCGTCGGCGACCTGCTGCAGCAATACGGCCTGCCGCCGCGGCTGCTCGAACTCGAACTGACCGAGTCCATCCTGATCCGCGATGCCAACGATGCGCTGAAGCGGCTCGAAGGCCTGGCGGCACTCGGCGTGCGGCTGTCGATCGACGATTTCGGCACCGGCTATTCAAGCCTGGCCTATCTCAAGCGCTTTCCGATCAGCAAGCTCAAGATCGACCGCTCCTTCGTCAAGGACGTGCCGGGCGACGAGGGCGACGAGGGCATCGTCGAAGCCATCATCCAGATGGCCCGCGCGCTGCGGCTCAAGGTCGTCGCCGAGGGCGTGGAGCAGCAGCACCAGGCCGATTATCTCATGGAGCTCGGCTGCGACCATTACCAGGGCTACCTGTTCTCCCCCGCCCAACCGCCCGGCGCGCTGGAACAGCTGCTGCAGGAATACACCCCGGGCTGATCGCCCCCGGCCCGCCCTGCTTGCAGCCAGGCGGGTTCGCCTTCCCTCCCATGTGAACGCTGGCAGCGGGCAGCCAGGCCGTCACCGCCGACTGTGGGTTTACTTCAGGTCGGACATCGAGGCGCCGTGGTTGATGTGGAACACATCGCCATCGGGCTCGACCACAGCAGAAAATCCTGCGCCGCCAACCCCCACGAAGCCAGCGCACGGCATGGCGGCGAGCAGCAATGCACCAGGCTCGAGCCAGGGCATTCATCACCGGCTATCGTCGGCAATCGCGCCATGTTAGCAGCCATGCACCACAGGCAGTCATAGCGGATGACGCGATCACGCCAGGCATTTTCAACGTCACTAGACGACCGGTCTAATCAGTGCTAGATTACCACCATGCGCAACGACTTCAGCGATACCCGCGAGCATATTCTCGACGTGGGCGAATCCATCATCCTCGGCAAGGGCTATGCCGCCGTCGGGCTGTCCGAGATTCTCGCCACCGCCGAAGTGCCGAAGGGGTCGTTCTATCACTATTTCAAGTCGAAGGAGCAGTTCGGTGTCGACCTGCTCGGCCGTTATTTCAGCGACTACGCAGCGCGTATCGACGAACGCTTCCAGAACACCGCGCTGCCCGCGCGCGCGCGGCTGATGGGCTACTGGCGCCAGTGGTACGACAACCAGGCGGCCTGCAGCTGCCACCAGCAGTGTCTGGCGGTGAAGCTGTCGGGCGAGGTGTCGGACCTGTCCGACGCCATGCGCGAAACGCTGAAGGCCGGCATGAATGCGGTGATCGAGCGCATCGCGCGCTGCATCGCCGCCGGCATCGCCGATGGCTCGCTGCCGATGCACCTGAACCCGCAGCAGACGGCGCAGACGCTCTACCAGCTGTGGCTGGGCGCGAGCCTGCTGACCAAGGTGCGCAAGGAGCCCAGCGCGCTCGATGCCACCATGGCCTCGACCTACGCGCTACTGGGCATCGCGCCGGGGCAGACGAATTGAGGTAACGCCGGCCGACCACGGCTGGCGGCAGTAATGGCACTTGCAGCAACAGATGTCCCGGCAGCGATGCCGACGATCCGGCGGGTGCCGCCGGGTGTCGGGATGGCTTCCTGGCCGAGCGGCCGGGCCACTGTGCAGTACCGGAAATACAAACTGGCGTCCCACGCCATTTTTTTGATACCCACACTAGACGACTGGTCTATTAATAATCACGGAGCTCGATCATGGCTTACCCAACGCTGCTGTCCCCGATTACCGTCGGTGCCGTCACTCTCGCCAACCGCACCGTCATGGCCCCGCTCACGCGTTCGCGCGCGGGCCAGGGCGAAGTGCCGACCGCACTCAACGCCGAATACTACGTACAGCGCGCCAGCGCCGGCCTGATCGTCACCGAGGCCACGCAGGTCTCGCAACAGGGCCAGGGTTATGCCTGGACACCAGGCATCTTCACCGATGCGCAGCAGGCCGGCTGGCAGCAGGTGGTGGCAGGCGTGCACGCGGCCGGCGGCAAGATCGCGCTGCAGCTGTGGCACGTGGGCCGCATCTCGCACCGCCTGCTGCAACCCAACGGCGAGGCGCCCGTCGCGCCGTCTGCGATCCGTGCCAACTCGCAATCCTTCGTCGTACACCCAGATGGCACGCCGGCCAACGAGCCGTGTGACGAGCCGCGCGCGCTGACGCAGGCCGAGATCCACGCCATCGCCGCCGACTTTGCCGCCGGCGCGCGTCGCGCCAAGGCGGCCGGCTTCGATCTGGTCGAGGTCCATGCCGCCAACGGCTACCTGCTCAACCAGTTCCTCGCCACCGGCCCGAACCAGCGCAGAGATGAATACGGCGGCTCGGTCGAGAACCGCGCGCGCTTCCTGCTCGAAGTGGTCGACGCCACCATCGCCGAGATCGGCGCCGGCCACGTCGGCGTGCGTCTGTCGCCGTGGGGCACATTCAACGACATCCAGGACGACGAGGCGCAGGAAACCGCGCTGCATGTCGCCCGTGAACTCAGCAAGCGCAACATCGCCTACCTGCATCTGGCCGAGCCGGGCTGGGCCGGCGGCCCGGACTATCCGCAGGGCTTTCGCGAGGCGCTGCGTACGGCCTTCACCGGCACACTGATCTACTGTGGCGGCTATACCGCCGACACGGCCAACAGCCGCATCGAGCAGGGGCTGGCGGATGCCATTGCCTTCGGCAAGCCTTTCATCGCCAACCCTGACCTGGTCGAGCGCTTCCGCCGCCAGGCACCGCTCAATGCGCCCAACCCGGCCACCTTCTACGGTGGCGCCGCCGAGGGTTACACCGACTACCCGACGCTGGCCCAGCTCGAAACCCAGTCGGCTTAATCGGCAGCGGGCGCCGCGCCGCGCCGCGCCCGTCCGACATCGATCAACACATTCCGGAGCCCCCATGGCACACCTGTTCGAACCCTTGACGCTGCGTGGCGTCACCTTCCCCAACCGCATCGGCGTGTCGCCGATGTGCCAGTATTCGGCCGAGGATGGTCTGGCCAACGACTGGCACCTGGTCCACCTCGGCGGCCGTGCCGTCGGTGGCGCCGGCCTGATCATCGCCGAGGCGGCCGCGGTGGCGCCCGAGGGCCGCATCACGCCGGCCGACCTCGGTTTGTGGAACGACGAGCAGATCGACCCGCTCGCGCGCATCAACGCCTTCATCCACAGCCAGGGCTCGGTAGCGGGCATTCAGCTGGCGCACGCCGGGCGCAAGGCGGCCACGGCCCTGCCGTGGATCACGCAGACCGGCACGCTGAGCGAGGCGGACGGCGGCTGGCAGCCGGTTGCGCCGTCGCCGCTGGCGTTTGCCGACGGCTATGCCACCCCGGCCGAGCTCGACGAGGCCGCCATCACGTCGCTCGTGCGGTCCTTTGCCGATGCGGCGCAGCGCGCGCTGGAAGCCGGTTTCAAGACCATCGAGATCCACGCGGCGCACGGCTACCTGCTGCACGAATTCCTGTCGCCGATCTCGAACCAGCGCACCGATCGCTACGGCGGCAGCTTCGACAACCGTACGCGTCTGCTGAAGGAAGTGGTCGGCGCGGTGCGCAGCGTGTGGCCCGAGCGCCTGCCGCTGCTGACCCGTGTCTCGGCGACCGACTGGGTGGCCGATGGCTGGCATGCCGAAGAGACGGTATTGCTGGCGCGCGAGCTCAAGGCGCTCGGCGTCGACCTGCTCGACTGCTCGTCCGGCGGCAACCTCGCCAGCGCGCAGATTCCGGTCGGCCCCGGTTACCAGACCCCGTTCGCTGAGCAGGTGAGACGTGGCAGCGGCCTGGCCAGCGCCGCCGTCGGCCTGATCACCGACCCGGCACAGGCGGACCAGATCGTGCGCAACGGCCAGGCCGACATGGTGCTGCTCGCCCGCGAACTGCTGCGCGACCCCTACTGGCCCATGCACGCAGCCCAGGCGCTGGGCCGGGCCACGAGCTGGCCCGTGCAGTATCTGCGCGCGGCGCCTCACGGCAGCACTGTCCGCCAACCGCTGGCGGACTGAGACAGGTCCGCTGCATCAGGCGCATGGCGGGCCGCACGCTGCCATGCGCCTGATGCCATATCCATGGCAGCGCGCGACGCCATGCATGCCGCCCGTCGGCTGATGGGGAACCATTCCCTCCTTGCCTTGCTCTATGCGTTACGCTACGCATATATAGGCAGCCCCACGTCGAGAGCGGCTGCCATGACCCGGCGCATCCCCGCTGTGTGATTCCCGATGCACGGCTGGGCGTCTTTGAGCAAGGGCATCGACATGAACGACATCGACGAGCAGCAACCCCAATCATCCGACGGGCGCCAGGTCTATGCCGTGCGCAGCCGCCGCCAGCGCAGTCGTACCAACTGGGTGGTGGCCAGCGTCATCGTTGGCCTGCTGCTCGGGGCGATGGGGCTGATGTTCAGCTCCGCCGTCCACGCCGCAGTCGAACAGCCACACTTGCCGCAACCGCACTAGCGCCGCTCGGGCAGGATACGCCCATACCCCGTTTCAGGCCGCGTACACCGCCGCGCTGACGCTGGGCGCCAGCGCGGCCACCATCTCTGCCACCAGCCCCCTGTCCACGTCCGGCTTCAAGTCTTCGGCAGAGCCCAGCCGCCCGGTCGGCGCCACCGACACACCTTCGCCCGTGCGCGTCAGCATGGTCTCCGCGCCGCAAGTCCGGCAATACACATGATCACCGCTGTGCTGATCGCGCCGCACCACGATGGTCGGCCCGCACATCGGGCATATCTGCAGCGGGATGCCGGGCTCGCTGTGGCCGACGATGTGATGCAGCAGGCCAGCCTCGCCGAGCGCGATGAAACGCTTGCCCAGTGCGGTGTCGAACTGGCGCCCCAGCTCGTTGCCGATGATGTCGAGCGCGGCGCCCACCGGCATGCCGCGCCGGTAAGGCCGGGTGCTGGTCAGCGCATCGAAGGTATCGGCAATCGCCACGATGCGCGCATCGAGCGGGATATCGTCGCCCTTGCTGCCGAGCGGGTAGCCACGCCCGTCGTGGGTTTCGTGGTGTTGCAGGATGGCGGTGCGCACCAGCCTGGCCAGCGGGTGGCCCTGCATCAGCCGCTCGCCGATGCCGGGATGGGTCTTGATCACCGCGTATTCGTCCTCGGTCAGCTTGGCCGGTTTCTTCAGCACCGCGTCGGGCACGCCGACCTTGCCCAGGTCATGCAGAAAGCCGCCCAGCGAGATGCGCGCCACCTCGGCGCGCGGCAGGTTGAGGTCTTCCGCCAGCAGCGCGGTGAACTGCGATACCCGCCACAGGTGGCCGCCAGTGTACGGGTCGCGCGCCTCGACCATGGCTGCCATCGTGTAAAGGCTGTTGATGAACTGTTCGACGACCTGCATGGTGGCCTCCTTCCGCCTGCGTGGCGCGGCATGCCGGCTCGGGCAATGCCATGCTTCAGTGTAGGCGGGCACCGCCCGATTACCAGAGGCGGCCTTGCGTGAGCCGCGCGATGGACTCGCGCCAGCCTTCCGCCTCGCGCTGGCGCCTGCCTTCCTGCTGGCCGGCCCGGTGGGCGGCGTCCTCCGGGCCGTAATAGCGCTCCCCGGCAAGCCCGAGGGTGTAGGCATGCTGCGGCTCCCGGCTGATGCAGTCGTCAATGCCGTCTGGTTTCATGATGAGGCTCCTGTAGTCGATGGAAACAGGCTCTCATGGCAGCAGGTGCAATAGAACGGCTGGCGATTTGATCAGATTGAGCGGTTATAAGAGGAGCGATGCAATTCCTGCAAGCGGTGGGTCATGCAATTGCATGGCTGCGCCTGGGCGTATCCCCACGGCTGGGCTATGGTTCATAGCGTCGGGCCGATTACCCTGCAGGAGCCGGCATGCCACAACGGAAGATAGCGAGAACCATCGCCTGCCTCGCACTGGCAAGCCACCCGGCCAGCCTGCTGGCCGAGGACATCGTGCTGGCCGCGCCGGATTACTGGTGCCCGGTCAGCTGCAAGGCGGGCGGGGCGGAAGAAGGCTTTGCCGTCGAGCTGCTGCGCACCGTGTTCGAGCGGCAGGGCTACACCGTGCGCTACCGCAACCTCAACTACTCGCGGGCACTCGCCGAGGCGCGCTCCAACCGGGTGACGGCGATTACCGCCGCCTACAAGCGCGAGGCGCCCGGCTTCGTGTTCCCCGCCGAGCCGAGCCTGGTCGGCCACTACTGCTTCTTCACGCGGCCGGGCGGCAGCTGGCGCTACACCGGCACGGCATCGATACCGGGGCGGGTGGTCGGCGTGATCCAGAGCTATTCCTACGGCCAGGCGCTCGATGGCTACATCCAGCGCCATCACGCCAACTTCGACATCCACACCGGCGACGGCGCGCTGCAGCGGATGATAGGCAAGCTGCAGATAGGTCGGCTCGATGCCTTCGTCGAGGACGAAACGCTGGTGCGCTACATGCAGATCAAAGACCCGAGGCTGGCCTTGCGCCAGGCCGGCTGCACCGAAGCGGTGTATGCCTACCCGGCCTTCTCGCCCAGCAATACGCACGCGCAGCAATACGCGGCGCTCTACTCGGCCGGCGTGGCTGCGCTGCGCAAATCCGGGGAGCTGGGGCGGATTCTGGCCAGGTATGGCGCCACGGAGTGGAACGAGGCCAAGCCGGGCAAGTAGGCCACTTAGCCCAGCCCCGGCTGGCGGTGCGCTTCAACAACGGTTGAGTGATTCATGTGCCGATCGCCCGCCACGGGTGGGCGGGCGGCGCCAGGCTAGAACTCGGGATGCTGAAACTCCGTCAGCGCCGCGCTCTCGGCCAGCCTGAGGCGCACGAATTCGGGCACCGCCGCGGCATCGACGATGTCCATCGCCTGGTACAGCGGCTCATGGGCCAACTCGGCCTCGAAACCGGGCTGCGGCCAGCCCTCCTCGTCGAGCCGGGTGTCGATGGCCCGCTGCAGCGCAGCCGACACAGCGCCCTGGCGCACCAGCACGACAGGCCGGCAGAACAGGCCACGCTGGCCGATGAGGCCGACACACAGGCCGCTCATCGCCTTGATCTGCCTGTCCTGCTGCAGCAGGCTCGCGAACACGGTGATCTGGAAGGCCCGCGTTTCGCGCTCGAAGGCATGCACGACGAGCTGGCTCGATTTCTTGACAATATAGCCGCGCAGGATTTCGGTGATCGCCGGCGTCTCGACCAGCCCGTGGCTCTCGCTCGCCGCACCGTTCATGCGATGGATTTCGAGCGTGCGCATGGCGCCGGTGCTGGCGTTGAAGTAAATGACCAGCATGCCGAGCACGTAACGCCCCGGCCACACCACCGAGGGGCGCCATACCTGGTAGACGCCGGGTGCGGCATCCTTGAGCTTCTGGCGCGTGGTACGCACCGATTCCAGCTCGTGCACCAGGCTCCAGAAATACTGGTCGGGCACACGGGCGACGGCGAGCTGGTCGCGCACCTCATCCCAAAACCCCTCTTCCACCAGATAGTTAAGAAGACGTTCAGCGTCGTCGCCTTCTAATTCAGACTTGCCGCTACACCACCGGCTGAAGGTGAATTGCGACGCGCTGCGGACTACCTCGGCGCGGCACAGCACCTTGTAGTGCAGCATCTCCTTCTCGTCGGGGCGGGCGGCCTTGCGGATCTGGCGAAAACGCTCGCGCAGGAAGTCCTGCCCCTCGCGGGCGAGGCGGCCTTGCAGGCGCTCGATTTCGGTGGCATCGGCAGGTGGGTTCAGGGTGTCCATGGCGGGTCGGATAGGCGGCTAAAATGGCAGTGTGCCATGGCGCCGTCCGGACGCAAAAGCCGGCGGGGCGCGCAAGCGCGTCTCCCGGCATCGAGAGGAGCAATACCATGTTGAATATACCGATGATCGGCGCCACCGCGCTGCTGATGCTGGCAGGCTGCGCCATGGCCGACGACGAGCAGTGGGACGGCGCGCCGCGCCGGGGCTCGGGCGCCTACCAGGAGGGCTACCGCGACGGCTATCGCGAGGGCTACCGTGCCGCCCTGCGCGAGGCGGCACGCGGTGGCGACAGCAATTTCCCGTCGAACAGCGGCATCCGCATCCGCCGTGCGCTGTATGGCGACAGCGTGCACTACTGCGATTTCGGCCGGAAGCTGCAGGCAGAGGCCAACGGCAAGAGCAGCTACGAGTTCGAGGTGAACAACCGCCTGTGCGGCGACCCGGCGCGCGATACCCCGAAACGGGCACTGATCGAATACAGCTGCGGCAACCGCCCGGTACAACGGGTCGAGGTCGGCGAGGAACAGCGCGCACGCCTGTATTGCCCCTGGTAAGACAACTTGGCACCGCGCCAGACACCTTGTCCAGAGCGGCCTGCAGCCTTGCTGCAGGCCGCGTCCGTATTGGCTTCCAGCGGCATGGCATGGCGCCGCCGGGTGCCCATCCTGCATCGGATGCCATTCAGTTTCCGTTCACCGCGGCCGCTGCAAGATGGGTCCCGCAACAAGCCGACGTGCTCAAGCGCCGGACCTAACCCAACCATGCAAAGGATTGCCAGAATGAACAAGCTGCTCGCTACCCTGATCGCCTCCGCTGTTGCCGCCGTTTCCTTCAGCGCAGCCGCCGCTACCGCCGCAGCCCCTGCCACGCCTGCTACCCCCGCTGCGCATGCCCAGGCTGCCACGCCGGCAACACCCGCGGCACCGGCAGCAACGCCGGCCACTGCAGCCAAGCCTGCCGCTCAGGCGGTCGCCGTGACGCCCGCCAGCGCCGCGCAACCGGCACAGGCCGCTGCCGACAAGGCGGCAGAGAAGCCCGCCAAGGCGCACAAGGCGGTGAAGAAGGTGAAGGCCGAAAGCAAGAAGGCTGACGAGAAAAAGGCCGAAGAGAAGAAGTCGTAATCGCGGCTCGCTCAAGGCTCAAAAAAAGGACGGTTCGCCGTCCTTTTTTGCTTGCCAGCAACCGCGCCGGCGCCGCGCCCCGCCTGCTCCCGCGCTACAATGCGCCAACCCCCAGCCCACCCGGAGAACGCACTCCCATGACCGCCCCGCTGCTCGTCGCCAAGGCCGGCGATACCGACATCGAACTGCTGCCCGCGCTCGCCAACCGCCACGGCCTGATCGCCGGCGCCACCGGCACCGGCAAGACCGTCACGCTCGCCCGCATGGCCGAGGCCTTCTCGCGCGCCGGCGTGCCGGTGTTCATGGCCGACGTGAAAAGTGATCTGTCGGGCGTGGCCGCGGTCGGCAGCGAGACGCCCAAGCTCAAGGCACGCCTCGCCCAGCTCGGCATCGGCGACTTCGGCTACGCCCCCTGCCCTGCCGCGTTCTGGGACGTGTTCGGCGACGCCGGCCACCCGGTGCGCGCCACCATCTCCGACATGGGACCGCTGCTGCTCGCGCGCCTGCTCAATCTCAACGACACCCAGGCCGGCGTGCTGCAGATCATCTTCAAGGCTGCCGACGACAACGGCCTGTTGCTGCTCGACCTGAAGGACCTGCGCGCGATGGTGCAGTTCGTCGGCGACAACGCGAAGCAGTTCACCACGCAATACGGCAATGTCTCGGTCGCCTCGATCGGCGCGATCCAGCGCGGCCTCTTGAGCCTGGAGCAGGAAGGCGGCGAACGCTTCTTCGGCGAGCCGATGCTCGACATCAACGACCTGATGCAGACCGACGTCAACGGCCACGGCGTGATCAACGTGCTGGCGGCCGACAAGCTCTACCAATCGCCGCGTCTCTATTCGACCTTCCTGCTGTGGCTGCTGGCCGAGCTGTTCGAGCAACTGCCCGAGGTCGGCGACGTGGACAAGCCCAAGCTGGTGTTCTTCTTCGACGAGGCCCACCTGCTGTTCACCGACGCACCGAGCGCGCTGCTGCAGAAGATCGAGCAGGTGGTGCGGCTGATCCGCTCCAAGGGCGTGGGTGTGTATTTCGTCACGCAGAACCCGCTCGACGTGCCCGACACCGTGCTCGCCCAGCTCGGCAACCGCGTGCAGCACGCGCTGCGCGCCTTCACCCCGCGCGACCAGAAAGCCGTCGCCACCGCGGCCGAGACCATGCGCGCCAATCCTGCCTTCGATGCCGCGCAGGCGATCACCGAGCTGGCCGTGGGCGAGGCGCTGATCTCCTTCCTCGACGAGCAGGGCCGGCCGAACATGGTCGAGCGCGCACTGGTGATCCCGCCCGGCTGCCGCATCGGGCCCTTGAGCGGCGAGGAACGCACGGCCGTGATCCAGTCCTCACTGGTGTACGGCCATTACGAACAGGCGCTCGACCGCGAATCGGCCTATGAAAAGCTGCGGGGCGGCGCCACCAGCGCAACACCCGCCGAGCCGCAGGCCCCCGGCACAGTGCAGCCCACATCGATCCCGACCCCGCCGCCAGCCAGCCCGGCGCCGGCGCAAGCGCCATCCGGCGGCATGTTCGACGGCCTCGGCGGCAAGCTCGGCGACATCCTGTTCGGCTACACCGGCCCGCGCGGCGGCCAGCACGACGGCGTGGTCCAGGCCGCCGCCAAGAGCATGGCGCGCTCGGTCGGCAGCGGCGTCGGCCGCGAGATCCTGCGCGGGGTGCTCGGGTCGATCATGGGTGGGAGAAAGTAGGCAAGCAGGCATCTCCGTGAACATGCGCTATAACGGCAGGGTAGCCAATGCCTGCGGAGAATAGCCATGGCCGACGACAGCAAGCCCAGCGGCAGTTGGTGGGCCACCCTGCCCGGCATCATCACCGCCTGTGGCGGGCTGATCGGTGCCGCGACGGCGATGATCGTCGCCTTGAACCAGGCGGGCCTGATCGGCAAGCAGGCCAGCAAGGAAGCCGCTCAGCAGCAGGTGGCGCCTGCGCCATCGCCGCAAGCCGGCACGGCTCCGGCGGAAGCTGCCCATGCGCCCGACCCCAAGCAGGCGGCGCTGCCTGCGTCCACCAGCACCACGGCGGACGGTGCGCCAGCGAGCGGCGCGCCGGCGGCGGCAGAGGCCACGCCCAGGCCGGCGGATACCGCCGAGTCCGCTGTCTCCAAGCCCACACCGGCCAATGGCCCGGTGGCGGGGCGCTACCTGGTGCGCATCGTGCTCAAGGGCGACCCCGCCACCTATTTCATCACGGCCGGGTACGACATCGTCAGCGTGGCGGCGAATGCCGAACCGGCCCGCGTCGGGCAACGCACGCCACCGACGCTGAGTGGTTACGTCGGACATTTCCATATCGGCAGCAACGATTACGAGGTCGACCGGCACGGCCAGATATGGCAGCTCACGGCGGCCGGTGAGCTGGCATCGGAAGCAGCCGGCCATGCCACGCGCCTGAAGCAAGCGTCCGGCGACTGATGCCAGCCGGGCTCGGCAAGCCGCTACGTGTGGTCACAGCGGGAGATCGGCCGCCATGTCAGTTGCCCGCCACCTGGCGCTTGTAATCGTCGAGCGCCATCGGCCGGAAGAAGTGGTAGCCCTGGAACTCATTGACGCCCAGCTCGGCTAGCATGTCATGCTGGCTTGCGGTTTCCACGCCTTCGGCCACGGTGCGCATATTGAGCGCATCGGCGAGGTAGATGATGCTCGACAGCAGCGCCTTGGGGCGCGGGTCCGGGCTATCGATGTCGCGTACAAAACTGCGGTCGATCTTGATCGTATGAAACGGCAGCTCGCGTAGATAGCTGAGCGAGGAATAGCCGGTGCCGAAGTCGTCCAGCGCGAGCCGGAAGCCGCGCCCCTCCAGCCTGCTCAACATGTGGCGCGCAACCGACAGGTTGCTCACCAGCGCCGATTCGGTCAGCTCGAGCTCGATCAGCCCGGCCGGCACGCCGTGGCGCTGGCAGGTGTCGACGAGATAGTCCTCGGTGGCGGGGTCGAGCACCTGTTTGGACGACAGGTTGACCGCCACGGGCAGCGGGATGCCCTGCTGATGCAGCCAGGCGGCGAGCTTCACGGCCTGGTCGATCGCATGGCGGCCGATGCTGCCGATCACGCCGATCTCCTCGGCCAGCGGGATGAAATAGGCCGGCGACACCATGCCGAAATCACTGGTGTTCCAGCGGATCAACAGTTCCGTGCTGACGATCTGGCCGCTGCCGTCGACCTTGGGCTGGGCGACGAAATAGAAGGCACCGTGCTCGGCATCGAGCCGCAGCTGATTGCTGATCTGCACGCGGCGCAGCGTGCCTTCCTCGAGCTCGCTGCTGTACAAGGCATAGCGATTGCGGCCGGCCGCCTTGGCGGCATACATGGCCGAATCGGCCCGGCGCAGCAGGGTGTTGGCATCCTTGCCGTCCGCCGGAGCGGTGGCGATGCCGATGCTGGTGGCGACGCGCAGCTGGTTGTGGCCAAGCTTGACCGGGATGGTCATGGTGTCGATGATGCGCCGCGCAGCGGCTATGGCCAGTGCCGCATCGCTGCCAGGCGCCAGCATGACCACGAACTCGTCGCCCCCCCAGCGGGCCAGCAGGTCTTCAGGCTGCAGCGCGGCCAGCAGCTTCCACGATACCTGGCGCAGGATGTCGTCGCCGGCATCGTGGCCAAAACTGTCGTTGACCTCCTTGAAGCCGTCGAGATCAAGGAACAGCAAGGCGAATGGCGTCTGCTCGTCCGCCTGTGCCAGACGCTGCTCCAGGCTTTGCTGGAAGCTCGCACGATTGGGCAGCTGCGTCAGCACGTCGACCTTGGCCAGGCGTTCGAGCTGGCGTGCCGCCACCTTGCGCTCGGTGACGTCGCGGATGGTCACGATGAGCTGCGGCGGCGCGCTGTCAGACTGGCGGAATGGCGACACCGCGACTTCAACCGGTATCTGCTCGCCCCTCGCATTGGTAAGCCGCGTTTCTCCGGCCCAGCCCGTTTGCTGCGCCAGCCGGGTGCCGAACTCACCCAGCGGCAGGAAGCGATCAAGCCGCACATGCTCGCCCTCGAGTTGAGAGATCGGGCGGCCAATCAGCCCGGCAAAGGCGGCGTTTGCCTCGACGATGCACCAGTCGGAGGCGGCGATGACCATTGCCTCGCGGGTGCTGGAAAAGGCATGGGCCATGAGCCGCAACGAGGCTTCGGAGCTGCGCTGGCGGCTGATGTCCTTGACCGTGCCGATGACACGCGTCGCCCAGCCGTCGTGATTGCGCTCCACGGCGCGTCCGCGCATGCGTATCCAGCGTGTCTTGTCGAGGTCGAGAAAGCGGAAGGCCGCGTCGAAATCGGGGGTATCGCCGCTCAGATGCAGACGCCAGGCCAGCAGCAAGGCGC
Organism: Chitinivorax sp. PXF-14; assembly: GCF_040812015.1. Taxonomy (NCBI): domain Bacteria; kingdom Pseudomonadati; phylum Pseudomonadota; class Betaproteobacteria; genus Chitinivorax; species Chitinivorax sp. PXF-14. Next base: position 38,105 of record NZ_JBFNXJ010000022.1, read on the forward strand.
CCTGGTCGTCGGCATGGACATGCTCGAGAGAGGACGCGAACGGCATGACCGGTATCGTCGACACCGAGGCATCGGACTGAAAGCGCTTGACCTCCAGCACGTCGCGCTCGGCAGACCATTCCCATATCCCCTCGCCGCTCGCCCACATCGCCAACTCAAGGCGGCGCTGCGACTCCGACGAGGTCTGCACGGCCTGGAACAACGCCAGGCTCTTGCTGTTGAGCAGGCTCTCGGCCTGCTTGCGTGCCTCGCGCTCACGTTGCAGCCGGCGCTCCAGCAGCGCGACGCGGGCTTCGAGGTCGTCTGGCTGACTCATGCGGCGATGCGCCTATTCTCGATGGACATCGAACACGATTCCCGGCTGCCCCTCGTGCATGCCCGCGCGCCGTGTCAACCGGTGCGGCACGCCGAAATGCCGGATGGCCCCCAGCATCAGCCCCTCGGCCAGCGCATCCATCTCCCGCGGTGATTGGTAGAACAGCGCGATATGATCGGGCGAGCGGCTCAGGATGGAGAAACGCGGCAGCTGGGCGTCCGGATAAAGCTTGCGCACCTCGACATGGATCTCGCCATCGATGCTGGCCAGGAAATCGAGCAGATTGGTGTGCCGCGAAAACATCTGCGGATACAACACGGTGAAACGCCCCAGCAGGTGCTCGCCGAAGGCCCGCACCAGATCGACCGCAGGCATCTGCGTCTGCGCCGACAACAGGCCGACCAGGCGCACGATCTCTTCGTGCGGGTAGTAGCCAACGGCCGTGTAGGCGCCGCCATGCGGCAGCTCGGCGGCAGACAGGATGGCGTCGGCCACCTCGGGGGAAAAACGGTCTTCGACCATTTCGATGAATTCGGTAAAAACCATGCCCAGCATAGGTTTATTGCTCCGTCATGGGCTCCAACCGGGATCATAGACCATTCTCTTTCGAGGCGGGATACAGGGTATCCGCAGGTCGGCCGCCATCGCACGCCCATGCTCGAATCGCACGGTATAGGCCGGCGCCAAGCAGCGCGGTTTTGCAACTGGTGGTTTCAGCGACTGCCGCCTTGCCATCCCGCTGCTACACTGCCAGCCTCCCCTCTATCATCCACCGCCATGACCGACCACAAGCACGCACGCTCAGGCCTGCTCTATGCCTTCGGCGCCTACTTCTGCTGGGGCCTGTTCCCGCTGTACTGGAAGCCGATCCACCAGGTGCCGGCGCTGGAGATCCTGTCGCACCGCATCGCCTGGTCGCTTGTCTTCCTGGCCGGCGTGCTGCTCTGGAAGCGGCACGGAGACTGGCTGCCGGCGGCGCTCAGGCAGCCGCGCCTGGTGGCGGGCTTTGCCTTGTCGGCGGCGCTGCTGTCGGTGAACTGGTTTGTCTATATCTGGGCGGTGAACGCGGGGCACGTGATCGAATCGAGCCTCGGCTATTTCATCAACCCGCTGGTCAGCGTGCTGCTCGGCGGCCTCGTGCTGAAGGAAAGGCTGCGCCCGGTACAGAAGTTCGCCATCGGCCTCGCCACCGCCGGCGTGGCCTGGCTCACCTGGTCGGTCGGCGCGCTGCCGTGGATCGCGCTGGCACTGGCCTTCTCCTTCGGCGCCTACGGCTTGCTGCGCAAGATGGCACCGCTCGGCTCGCTCGAAGGCCTGACGCTGGAAACGCTCTTGATGGCCGCCCCCGCCATCGGCTACCTGCTCTGGCTCGAAAGCCACGGCAGCGGCCACTTCGGCCACGACACCACGCTCACCAACACGATGCTGGCCGGTGCCGGCGTGGTCACCGCCATCCCGCTGCTGCTGTTCGGCGCCGGCGCCCGCCGCCTGTCGCTGACCACGCTCGGCCTGATGCAGTACATCGCCCCGACGCTGCAGTTCCTCATCGGCGTGTTCCTCTACCACGAGCCCTTCGCCGCCAGCAAACTGCTCGGCTTCGGCCTGATCTGGCTGGCGCTGCTCGTGTTCAGCGGCGAGGGCCTGTACCGCGCGCGGCAGCTGCCGCAGGGTTGACTGGTCGAAACTCAAGGCCGGATTGAAGCCTAATCCACCTTTCAGTCAAAGATGACTCACTCGGAGAGAAGGACAGGAGACGGCGCAGCCTTAGCTCCTTCAGCCGTCGTGGGCATTGCGGGTGGGTTGATGGCATTGCGGATGGCTTCGTCGTCGGGCAAGGTTTTCACATTCCAGCGAACGACATTGATTCCGGCTGACTGCAAAGCCTTGTCTTTCTTCGCATCCGCCTGTTGGCGCTCGGGTTTAAGGTGGCTCGCATCGTCCAGCTCAACAACGCAAAGCACACTCGCGTCACGCCGGCACACCACAAAATCAGCGCTCATGCGATTGATGCGGTTGTTCCACTCCATGGCCTTGTGCCCCTTCCTGACGCCAAGCAGGCGCGAGAGCTGCACCTGAGCAAGTACGATGTGGTCCGGCAGCGCTTCGGTAAGACGAAAATACAAGACCTGTTCCGGCCCACTCATCACCTTCTTGGCATAGAACGGCCAGACTTCAGGAAGCCTGTTCTTCTTCGCGGCCATGGCCTTGGTAATCACGACGGCAACGGCAATCAACAGGAGCAGGGCAATCAGCAGTTTCATATACGGCAAACCCATTACAAATACCGAATATTATCCGAGCACGTGGTGGCGCCATCGCTCCAACAAATTTATATTTTCTCTTTGCTCGAAGGAGAGGAGGCTCCACACGGCCCGCCATCAAAGCGAAGCAGCAATCGTGATTGCGGTATGGAAGTTGCGCGCAACGGAGACGGGTTTGCCGCTGCGGTGGATGATGAATTCGTCCGGTTTCTGGTTGACGTAGCGCACCGCCTCGATGCGTGCCTGGCGGCCACGATAGGCGATGCGCCATTCCGAGGGGCCGGTCTTGCTGACTTCGATGCCGGACAGGCCATCGCTATGGTAGATGGCGGTGTCGTTGAGCTTCATTCGGGCGGCGGCGTTACGGGCAGTGGAAAAGATAGGGTCGGCGCGCCAGGATTGGCCGTGGAGGCGGGGCCTGAGCATGCCTTGCCATTTTACCAAGCCCGGCGTAGCTTGAAATCCCCATATCCAGGCTTCATGCAATGTTTTCCGTTTTCGACCGGATTGCCGAGCAGCGCATCCAGGAGGCGATCGGGCGCGGCGAGCTCGATAATCTGCCGTGCGCGGGCAAGCCGCTCGATCTCGACGACGACCGCATGGTGCCGACCGAGATCGAGGTCAGGCGCGACATCGCTGCGCTGATCGAGGCCCTGCTCCGGCTCGACGGTGGCGAGCGCTCGGCGGCGCTGCGCAAGCTAGAGCTGCTGCGACTGCGCCTGTCTGAATCGCGGCGCGGGCCATTGAGCGTGGCCGACAGCGACACCGATCAGCTACTCGACAGGCTGTCGGGCTCGGGCTCCGCTTCGTCGACGGGCTGAAGCGTGCCATTGGCGAACTGCAGCGCCGCCAGCTCAGCGTAGAGCGGCGAGCGTTCGAGCAGCTCGCGGTGCGTGCCCTCGGCGACGATGCGGCCGGCGTCCATCACCACGATGCGGTCGGCCTGCTGCACGGTCGCCAGCCGGTGCGCGATCACCAGCGTGGTGCGGTCTTTCGCCGCATTGTCGAGCGCCTGCTGCACCAGCCGCTCGCTGGCCGCATCGAGCGCGCTGGTGGCCTCGTCGAGCAGCAGGATCGGCGGGTTCTTGAGAATGGCGCGCGCAATCGCGATGCGCTGGCGCTGGCCGCCCGAGAGCCGCACGCCGCGCTCGCCGAGAAAGGTGTGGTAGCCGTCCGGCAGCATCTCGATGAAGTCGGCCGCGGCCGCCATCTTCGCGGCGATCCTGACCTCCTCTTCGCTGGCGAACGGGTTGCCGTAGCGGATGTTGTCGAGCACGCTGCCGGCGAACACCACCGTATCCTGCAGCACGACGCCGACCTGGCGGCGCAGATCATGGAACGCCACCTGCGGCAGCGCCGTGCCGTTGAGCCGGATCTCGCCCGATTGCGGGTCGTAGAAACGCAGCAGCAGCTGGAACAGCGTGGTCTTGCCGGCGCCCGACGGGCCGACGATGGCCACATGCTCGCCGTGGCACACCGTCAGCGAGAAATCCTGCAGCGCCGGGCTATTGGGCCGCGACGGGTAATGGAAACCGACGCGGTCGAAGACGATGCCGGCGCCCTCGGCCGGGATGGGCCGGGTCGGCTGCGCTTCGGCCACCGGCGAGGCCACCGCGAGCAGCTGCATCAGCCGCTCGGTGGCGCCGGCCGCGCGCTGCAGGTCGCCCCACACCTCGGCGATGGCGCCGATCGCGCCGGCCGTGACCACGGCGTAGAGGATGAACTGCGACAGCTCGCCGGCCGTCATGCGGCCCGCCAGCACCGCCTGCGCGCCGAGCCACAGCACAAAGACGATGGCGGCGAATACCAGCACGATCACCACCACGGTGAGCCAGGCACGCGCACGGATGCGCGCCAGCGCGGTGCCAAAAGCGCTCTCCACCGAGGCGCCGAAACGCCGCATCTCGTGCGGCTCCTGCGTGAAGGCCTGCACCGTCGGCATGGCGTTGAGAATCTCGCCGGCCATGGCTGAGGCATCCGCCACGCGGTCCTGGCTGGCTTTCGACAGCTTGCGCACGCGCCGGCCGAAGATCAGGATCGGCGCGATCACCACCACCAGCGTGGCGAGGATGTAGCCAGTCAGTACGGGGCTGGTGACGGCCAGCATGACGATGCCGCCGGCGAGCAGGAAGAAGTTGCGCAGCCCCATCGACAGGCTGGTGCCGACCACGGTCTGGATCAGCGTGGTATCGGTGGTCAGCCGCGACAGCACTTCGCCGGTCTGCGTGGTTTCGAAGAACTGCGGGCTCATGCCGAGCACGTGGTCGTACACCGCGCGGCGGATGTCGGCAGTGACGCGTTCGCCGAGCCAGGACACGAGGTAGAAGCGCATCGCCGTGGCAAACGCGAGCACCAGCGAAACGCCGAACAGCGCGATGAAATACTGGTCGATATGGCCGCTCCGGCTGGTGGCGAAGCCCTTGTCAATGAGGAAGCGGAACGCCACCGGCAGCGCCAGCGTGGCGCCGGCCGCGACGCTGAGTGCCGCGAAGGCCAGCAGCCAGCGGCCCAGGTAGGGCCGGAGAAAGGGCCCGAGGCCGAGCAGGGGCGAGAAGCGGCGTGTCGGTGCGGTCGAAGGGCTCATGGGGCGGCGGGTACGGTGGATGGCAAGGAAGACGCCATCATACCGCGCGCGTCACGGCGCCAGCATGTCGAGCGTCGCCACAATGGCGCAGCCGCCGTCCTCGCACACGAGCTCGCAGGTTTCGCCGGCCGCCAGCACCAGCAGGCTACCGGACTGCGGCGCGGCCTGCTCGCCGCGCCAGCTTCCACGATGCAGATAGGCCAGCACCGCCGATGTGCCGCCGAGTGCCAGGCGTCCGCCGGCAGCGACATCGACAGCGTGCAGCGCCAGCCGCCCCCAGTCGCGCGCCACCATGGCGTTGAAGTCGCGCACCGGCCCGCCGAGCAGGCGGCACGCCACCGGTATCTCGCCGGCGAACTCGACGGGCTGCAACAGGCGATCGAGCCGCGTCTCGGGGCCATCGGCGAAACGCAGCGCAACGCCGTCGCCATCGAGCAGCAGCAAGGTGCGGTCAATGCCGGGGAAGGCCGAGAACGGCCCGCCCTGCTCGACACGGGCGATCGACAGGCGCAGCGCGAAGCCAGCCGGGTCGCTCGGGTACGGCAAGCGGTACAGCTCGCGGGTGGTGCCGCCGCCGTTTTTCCAGGGCATGTCGCGGTAGTCGGCGGGGGTCAGCAGTTGCATGGCGGCCTCGGTGGGTGCGGGCTCAGGCGGGTGCCACTGGCCCGGCACCATCGAGGCCGGGAGCGGGAAAGCGCACGGTGACCGTCAGCCCGCCGCCAGGCGTGTCGCCGAGCTCGACCGTCGCGCCATGGACGCGGGCGATCTCGCGCACGATGGGCAGGCCGAGCCCGCTGCCCTCGGTCTGCGTGCCGGAAACGCGGTAGAAGCGCAGGAATACCTTGTCGCGCTCGTCCGCCGGCACGCCGGGGCCAGTGTCGGCCACCTGCAGCACGGGGCTGGCGTCATCGGCGACGCGCACCGTCACGCTGTGACCGGTGCCGGCGTAGCGGATCGCGTTGTCGACGAGGTTGCCGACCAGCTCGTGCAGCAGCTCGGGCTGGCCCAGGATGGCCGGCTGCCCGGCCTGCTCGAAACCCAGGTCCACCCCCTGCCCGCGCGCGACAACGGCCCAGTCGAGCGCTGCATCGCGCGCCACGGTGGCGAGATCGACCGGCGCCAGGCTCACGGCATGGCCGCTGTCCGGCTCCAGGCGCGACATCGACAGCAGCTGCTTGACCCCTTTCGAGGCGTTGCGCACGTTACCCAGCATCAGCTCCAGCTGCTGCTGCTTGGCGGCCGCATCGGCCTCGCGCACGGCCAGCTCGGCCTGCGCCTGCAGCACGGCGAGCGGTGTTTTGAGCTGGTGCGCGGCATCGGCAAAAAAGCGGCGGCGCGCGACCAGCATGCGCTGGATGCGGGCGATGTACTGGTTGATGGCCTCGACCAGCGGCTTCAGCTCGGCCGGCAGGCCGCCGGCGGCGGCCTCGTCCTCGCGCAGCGGCGCCAGGTCGTCCTCGGAGCGCCCCGCCACGACCTCGGACAGGCGCTGCAAGGGCCGCAGCCCGCGGCTCACCGCCGTCCACACGATGCCCAGCGCCAGCGCGACCAGCACGATTTCCTGCAGCAGCGCCCCGCGCAGGATCTCGCGCGCCAGCTCGCGCCGCGACTCGGGCGTCTCGCCGACGAGCACCCACACCACGCGCGTGCGCGCCGTCGCGACATCGTGCACCGGCTGGCGCAGCGCGACGAGGCGGATGCTGTTGCCACGGTAGTCGCGCTCGTAATAGGCGGGCCGGTAATAGGCCTGGCCGGACTTGGCCGGCAGCGGCAGGTCGTCGTAGCCGGTGAGCGAGGCGCCGCCCTCTTCGGCCACGCGGTAGTAGACCTTGCCCTCGGCGTTGGCCTCGAACATTTCCAGCGACAGGTAGGGGATGTCGACGACGATGCCGCCGTTCTCCATGCGGATACCCTCGGCCATGGCCTTGGCCGAGGTGAACAGCGTGCGGTCGAAGGCGGCGTTGGCGGCCTGCAGCGCGCGGTGGTAGGTGAGCCAGGCATCGAGCCCGAGCAGCAGCAGCAGGGGCGCCAGCAGCCATAGCGTGAGCTGCAGACGCAGGCTACGCCGCGGCATCCTTGGCTTCCAGCAGATAGCCCAGGCCACGCAGCGTGACGATCGCCACCCCGCGCCCTTCGAGCTTCTTGCGCAGGCGGTGGACGTAGATCTCGATCGCGTCGGGGCTGCTCGTCTGGTCCAGCGTGAAGATCTTCTCGCTCAGCGCCTCCTTGCTGACGGCCTTGCCGCCGCGCAGCATCAGCACTTCGAGCACCGCGTGCTCGCGCGGCGTCAGGCTCAGCATCTCGCCGCCGAGCGTGAACACGCGCCCCACGCTGTCGTAGCACAGCGGGCCGCAGGCCAGCTCGGCGCTGTCGTGGCCGTGGCTGCGGCGAATCAGCGCGCGGGCGCGCGCCTCCAGCTCGGTCAGCTCGAATGGCTTGGCCAGGTAGTCGTCGGCGCCGAGATTGAGCCCCTTCACGCGGTCCTCGACCGAGCCGTGCGCGGTCAGGATCAGCACCGGCACCTGGTTGCGCCGCCCGCGCAGCCGCTTCAGCACCTCCCAGCCGTCGAGCTTGGGCAGACCCAGGTCGAGGATCACCAGCGCGTAGTCCTGCGTGCGCAACACATGGTCGGCATCGGCGCCGTTGTGCATGGTGTCGACCGCGAAGCCGGCCTGCGTCAGCGCGCGGGTGAGCGAGTCGGCGAGTTGCAGATTGTCTTCGACGAGTAGGATGCGCATGAGGCAAGCGAGGGTGGAGGCCTGGCCTCATTGTAGGCGCTATCGACCTGGCATGCGCATTGGGGATAGCCATCAACGGCAGGACTGGCGCGGCCTGCCGGCGTGCCCGGCGCGCGTCGTCGATACCACCCGCGCCGGGCAGAACTGCAATGGCAGGCGGTGAAAGCGTTTTGAAAGGTTGACTCTAATACTATGGCATCCGCCATGAATCGCTTTGGATTCACGCGTGACACAACTCTAAGCTGGAGGATGACATGAATACGTTCAAGACACTGCTGATCGCCGCTTCACTGTTTGCCGTGGGCACGGCTTGCGCCGAGGTGCCGGCCGGTTATCCGGCCGCCTATGCCGGCGTAGTGGCGGCAGCGCAGAAGGAAGGCAAGCTGATCGTCTACTCGACCACCGATTCGGCGCTGGTCAAGCCGCTGATCAAGGATTTCGAAGCGCTCTACCCGGGCGTGAAGGTCGAATACAACGACATGAACAGCACCGAGCTCTACAACCGCTTCATCAGCGAGGCGGCGGCCAACAGCACCAGCGCCGACGTACTGTGGAGCTCGGCGATGGATCTGCAGGTGAAGCTGGTCAACGACGGCTTCTCCGCCACCTATGCCTCGCCCGAGGTGCCCAACATCCCGGGCTGGGCGCATTTCCAGAACCAGGCCTACGGCACCACTTTCGAGCCGCTCGCCATCGTCTACAACAAACGCCTGCTGAAGCCCGAGGAAGTGCCGCAGACGCGCGCCGACCTGATCAAGCTGCTGAAGGCCGAGCCAGCCAAGTTCGCCGGCAAGGTGACGACCTACGACATCGAGAAATCGGGGGTCGGCTTCAACTACCTGACGCAGGACTATCGCGTCGGCGGCAATGCGACCTGGGACCTGGTCAGGGCCATGGGTGCCACCGGGCTCAAGCTGCAATCATCGACGGGCGCGATGATGGAGCGCATCTCCTCGGGCGAGAACCTGATCGGCTACAACATCCTCGGCTCGTATGCCTTCGCCAAGGCGAAGAAGGACCCGTCGATCGGTTACATCTACCCGAAGGATTACACCCAGGTAGTAAGCCGGCTCGCGGTGATCTCGAAGGGCGCCAAGAGCCCGAACGCAGCCCGGCTGTGGATCGACTACCTGCTGTCGAAGCGCGGCCAGACCATTCTCGCCAACCAGTCCGACCTGTTCTCGATCCGCGCCGATGTCGAGGGCGAGACCTCGATGGCCGGCCTGACCAAGCAGCTGGGCGCGAGCGTGAAGCCGATCCAGGTCGGCACCGGCCTGCTGGTCTACCTCGATCAGGCCAAGCGCCTGGAATTCCTGAAACAGTGGCAGCAGTCGGCGAAGAAGTAAGCCGCAGCTGACGAGCCACACCGATCGGAGTCCCTCATGACCTCCCCGACCCTGTCTCCCTCCCACGGCATACCCGCCCTGGGGCCGGCCACCGGCGCGCCACTCAAGGCCCCCGGCTGGCGTGCCCTGCAGGCCTGGCCGCGCTGGCTGGTGATCGCCATCGTCAGCCTGGTGGTGTTCGTGCCGCTGTCGCTGATCGTCTACCAGAGCCTGCTCAGCGCGCCGTTCTTCATGCCCAACAAGGTGCTGAGCCTCGATGCCTTCCGTTTCATCTTCGACGATCCCGACTTCTGGGCGGCGCTGAAGAACTCGCTGGCCATCGCCTTCGGCATGGTGGCGATCGCGATCCCGCTGGGCGGCATCCTCGCCTTCCTGATGGTGCGCACCGACCTGCCCGGCCGGCGCTGGATGGAGCCCCTGCTGCTGACGCCGGTGTTCGTGTCGCCGATGGTGCTGGCCTTCGGCTACGTCGTCGCCGTCGGCCCGGTCGGCTTCTATTCGCTGTGGTTCAAGCAGCTGTTCGGCCTCGACAACGCGCCGTGGAACATCTACTCGCTGGTCAGCATCGCCGTGATCGCCGGGCTCACCCACGTGCCGCACGTCTACCTGTATGCCTCGGCCGCGCTGCGTAACCTGGGCTCCGACGTCGAGGAAGCGGCACGCATCTGCGGCGCCAGCCCCTTCCGCGTGGCGAAGGATGTGAGCCTGCCGATGGTGATGCCGTCGATGCTGTTCTCGGGCGTGCTGGTGCTGTTCCTCGGCTTCGAGATCTTCGGCCTGCCGCTGGTGCTGGGCGACCCCGAGGGGCATCTGGTGCTGGCGACCTATCTGTACAAGCTGACCAACAAGCTCGGCATCCCGTCCTATCACCTGATGGCGGCGGTGGCGATCTGCATCATCGGCTGCACGATTCCGCTGGTGCTGCTGCAGCGCCGGCTGCTGAAGCGCGCCAACAAGTTCGTCACGGTCAAGGGCAAGGCTGGCCGCCAGCATGCGCTGTCGCTCGGTGCCTGGCGCTGGGTGGCGCTGGCCATCGTGGCGCTGTGGCTGCTGTTGACCGTGGTGGTGCCGATCTCGGGCATCGTGCTGCGCTCGATCGTCAGCAACTGGGGTGAGGGCGTGGCGCTGTCCGAGGTGATCACCTTCGACCATTTCACCGAGCTGTTCGAGCAGGACAATATGGTGCGTGCGATGCTGAACACACTGGGTGTCGGCGTGATCGGCGGCGCGCTGGCGGTGGGCTTCTACACGCTGGTCGGTTTTGCCGGCCACCGCCGCAACGACTGGGGCGCCAAGCTGCTCGACTACATCGTGCTGCTGCCGCGCGCGGTGCCGGGTGTGCTCGCCGGTCTCGCCTTCCTGTGGGTATTCCTGTTCGTGCCGGGGCTGCAGGGCGTGAAGAACTCGATGTTCTCGATCTGGATCGCCTACACCGTGGTCTGGCTCGCCTACGGCATGCGCCTGATCCAAAGTGCACTGCTGCAGGTCGGGCCCGAGCTCGAAGAGGCCGCTCGCAGCGTCGGCGCCAGCCGCGCCCGCACCAGCCTCGATGTCACCCTGCCCTTGATCAGGTTCGGTCTGATGGCGAGCTGGCTGTTGATCTTCATGATCTTCGAGCGCGAGTACTCGACCGCCGTCTACCTGCTCTCGCCCGGCACCGAGGTCATCGGCTCGCTGCTGGTTTCGCTGTGGGCCACCGGCGCGGTCGACCAGGTTGCCGCGCTGTCCGTCATCAACATCGCCATGGTCGGCGCCGGCCTGGCTGTCGCCCTGCGTTTCGGAGTGAAACTTCATGACTAAGCTGACTGTAGACAATCTGCACCTGAGCTACGACACCACACCCATCCTCAAGGGGGTGTCGTTCAAACTGAAAGCGGGCGAGGTGGTATCGCTGCTCGGCGCCTCGGGCAGCGGCAAGACCACGCTGCTGCGCGCCGTGGCCGGGCTCGAACAACCCTCGTCGGGCAAGATCCTGCTCGATGGCCAGCCGCTCTACGACGGCGCGGCCGGCGTCGAGCTGCCGGTCGAGCAGCGCTCGCTCGGGCTGGTGTTCCAGTCCTACGCACTGTGGCCGCACCGCACCGTGGCCGAAAACGTCGGCTACGGCCTCAAGCTGCGCAAGGTTGGCAGCGCCGAGATCAAGCAACGCGTGCAGCAGGTGCTCGACAACCTGGGCTTGGGCCACCTCGCCGCGCGCTTTCCGTACCAGCTCTCGGGCGGCCAGCAGCAGCGCGTTGCGATTGCCCGCGCGCTGGTCTACAACCCGCCGGTGATCCTGCTCGACGAGCCGCTGTCCAACCTCGACGCCAAGCTGCGCGAAGAAGCCCGCGCCTGGTTGCGCGAGCTGATCGTGTCGCTGAACCTCTCCGCACTGTGCGTGACACACGACCAGACCGAGGCGATGGCGATGTCGGACCGCATCCTGCTCCTGAAAAACGGCAGGATCGAGCAGGAAGGCACGCCGGCCGAGCTCTACGGCTCGCCGCAGACGCTCTACACGGCCGAGTTCATGGGCGCCAACAACAAGCTCAGCGCCCGCGTGGCCGCCATCGACGGCGAACAGGTGACGCTGGCCGGCAACGGCTGGCAACTGGCCGGCCGCGCCTGCGACAAGCTCACGGCCGGCCACGACGCCCAGGCCGTGATCCGCCTCGAACGCCTGAAAGTCGCCGACGGCCCCGGCCACAACCGCCTGCAGGCACGCCTGGTGACGGCCATGTACCTCGGCGACCGCTGGGAATACCTGTTCCACCAGGGCGACCTGCGCTTCCGTGCGTTCGGCCACGAGCCGCGCGCAGCCGGCGACTACTGGGTCGAGTTCCCGGCCAACGACACCTGGGTGTTCGCACAAGCCAGCGCCTGATGCGGTAATGATCGATCACGCCCACCCCTGCCGCAACGCGAGCGCATTGGCGGCAGGGGCGGGCCCCGGTGGTAAGCTCCCTGTCTTGCCCGGCCCCACGCCGGGCCTTTTTTTGTGCCTACGCGATTTGCCCCAGGCAAATCCGCAGAGCACTTATCTGGGCAGGCCGAAGGCATGGCGCAGGCACAGCCCAATTGCACTCGCGGACTTTCCACCTCGTACCGGCACCCACGCCGTACTATGGTGAAGTAGCCGGCACAGCGGCGCCCGGCCATGCGCGGCGTTGCCCCCCCTGCTGCCCTGCCGCACAGCCAGTGCTGGCGCGCCGCGCAGGCCGAGTATGGGCGGCGCGTTGGCGGCAGCAACGACTCTCGCACAAGGAAGGCCCGTAACCGTGAAGGATCTCAAGGAAATCTACGTCAGCACCGATATCGAGGCCGATGGCCCCATCCCCGGCCCCTACTCGATGCTGAGCCTGGGCTCGGCAGCCTATCTCGCCGACAAGACGCTGCTTGCCACCTACAGTGTCAACCTCGACTGCCTGCCCGGTGCCGAGGCCCATCCCGACACCATGGCCTGGTGGGCCACCCAGCCCGATGCCTGGGCCGCCGCGCGCAGCAACCCGCGCCCGCCGGCCGAGGCGATGGCCGACTACGTCGCCTGGCTCGACGCGCTACCGGGCAAGCCGATCTTTGTCGGCTACCCGGCGGCCTTCGATTTCCTGTTCGTCTACTGGTACCTGATCCGCTTCGTCGGGCGCAGCCCGTTCAGCTTTTCGGCGCTCGACATCAAGACCATGGCGATGGTGATGCTGGGCAAGGACTACTCGCGCAGCACCAAGCGCAACATGCCCGCACACTGGTTCGACCCGCTGCCGCACAACCACCTGGCGCTCGACGATGCGCTCGAACAGGGCGCGCTGTTCTGCAATATGCTGGCCGAGTGCCGGCGCCAGCCCTGAACGACAGGCATCCGGCAAGCCGCATCTGCCCCCGGGCGGGCTATAGTGGAAGGGAGCCAGAGAGAGTCATCTGCCAGCAAGGAGCGTTCCATGGCCATCACCCAAGACGAGCTTGCCGAGCTGCTGCGGGAGATCGAGCACCAGGACCCGATCGACTTCGGCGACCTGCCTTTCGATGAAGATGCGCTGCGCAGCCTCGTGCTGCAGGACCTGATCGAGCAGCAGGCGGCGCTGAGCGCCATGCAGGCGGACCAGGACGACCTGAACCTGGTCTACATGCTGTCCACCGCCAAGCTGGTGCTCGAAAACCTCGTGCTCAACGCGCGCCTGCTGATGCTGTCCGGCGGCAAGCCCGACATGGATGCGCTGTTCTCGCGCTACCGCCGGCATTGATCCGCGCGCCGCCGCCAGGCGCCCGCCCGGCCGGCTCGCGGCCCCCGCCGTGGCGCCGCCACTGGCTGCGGCAGTTGTAAATATCGGTAAAGTCGCGAGTGCGGCACCGAACAGATCATTTCATTTGCAATCATATTGGCTTATAACGTCGTTCAACTCCGCACCAAGCCAAACCAACAATGAAAACCAGCCAACTCATCGCCGTCACCGCATGTCTCGCCGTGGCCGGCGGCCTCGCCTATCGTTTCCAGGCCGGCCAGGGCAAGCCGCAGGACCCGCCCAAGCCAGCCGTCACCGCCGTCGAGCTCGCACCGGTATCGAGCGGCGCCGTCGCCTTGCTGATCGACGCCACCGGTAATGTCTCGCCGCTGCAGAGTGTGGACGTGAAGCCACAGGTCAACGGCGTGGTGCAGCAGGTGCTGATCAAGGAGGGGCAGGCGGTGAAGGCCGGCGAGCCGCTGTTCCGGCTCGAAGACGGTGCCGAGCAGGCGGCGCTTGCCAAGGCGCGCGCGCTCTTGCTGAAAGACCAGGCACAGCTCGCCGATGCGGTGCGCAACCTGAAGCGCAGTGAATCGCTCGCGCACGACAACTTCCTCTCGCCGAGCGCCGTCGATACCGCGCAGAGCACCGTCGATGCGCTACGCGCGACGGTCGCCTCGGATCAGGCTGCGATCACGGCGGCGCAGGTCGATCTAGGCTTCAAATCGATCCGCGCCGCGATTCCGGGGCGGGCCGGCGCCATCAACGTCTACCCGGGCAGCGTGGTGCAGCCGGCGATGGCCACCGCCATGGTCACCCTCGCCCAGATCGACCCGATCGCCGTCACCTTCACGCTGCCCGAGAACGCGCTGCCGCGCGTGTTTGCCGCGCGCACCGCCGGCACGCTCAAGGTCGGCGCCACGCTGCCTGGCTCGGACAAGCGCTTCGAGGGCCGCATCACGCTGATCGACAATCAGGTCGACAGCAAGAGCGGCACGCTCAAGCTCAAGGCCGAGTTCCCCAACCCGGATGCCGCGCTGTGGCCCGGCCTCTACGTCAACGTGAAACTCGATGCCGGTATCGAACAGGGCGTGCTGACGGTGCCCGCCACCGGCGTGCAGACCGGCCCCGAGAGCAAGTTCGCCTACGTGGTCGGGCAGGATATGGTGGCGCGCGCGCAGCCGATCGAGCTGATCGGCGTGCGCGATGGCCTCGCGCTGGTGCGTGGCCTCCAGCCGGGGCAACAGGTCGTGGTCAACGGCGCGCTCAACCTCAAGCCCGACGGCAAGGTGAAGCTGGCCAAGACTGACAAGGGCCAGCCATGAACCTGTCGGAACTGTGCATACGCCGTCCGGTGATGACGGTGCTGCTGTGCCTGTCGGTCGTCATTGCCGGCATCGCCGCCTATGGCAAGCTGCCGATCGCCGCGCTGCCGAGCTTCGATACGCCGACGATCAGCGTCAGCGCCACGCTGCCCGGCGCCAGCCCGGATACCATGGCCTCATCGGTGGCGAGCCCGCTCGAGAAGCAGTTCTCGACCATCGCCGGGCTCAACGTGATCAGCTCGACCAACACCCAGGGCAATACCTCGATCACGCTCGAATTCGCCAACGACCGCAATATCGACGCCGCCGCCGTCGATGTGCAGGCCGCGCTGCTGCGCGCGCAGCGCTCGCTGCCCGAGGAGATGACCTCGCTGCCGTCCTACCGCAAGGTCAACCCGGCCGATGCGCCGGTGCTGTTTCTGGCGATGACCTCGCCGTCGATGCCGCTGTCCACGCTCAACGACTACGCCGACAACTGGATTTCGCCCAACCTCGCCACCATCAACGGCGTGGCCCAGGTCAATGTGTACGGCCAGAAGCGCTACGCGGTGCGCGTGCGCGTGAACCCGGAGAAGCTCGCCGCGCGCAACCTGACGCTCGACGACGTGGCCACGGCCATCCGCGCGGCCAACGCCAACACGCCGGTCGGCATCCTCGAAGGCCGCGAGCAGGTGCTCACCATCGAGGCCAACCGTCAGCTCAGGAACGCGGCGCAGTTCGCCGGCCTGATCGTCGCCAGCCAGAACGGTGCGCCGATCCGCCTGTCCGACGTCGCCGACGTACAGGACAGCGTCGAGAACGTGCGTATCGGCAGCTGGATCAATGGCGAGCGCGCCATCGTGCTGGCCATCCAGCGCCAGCCCGACGCCAATACCGTGGCGGTGGTCGATGCCATCCGCAAGACCATGCCGCGGCTCGAAGCGCAGCTGCCGGACTCGATCCGCGTGCAGCTCGTGAACGACCGCTCGCAGTCGATCCGCGACGCGATTCACGATGTGCAGTTCACACTCGCGCTGACGGTGGCGCTGGTGATCATGGTCATCTTCCTGTTCCTGCGCCGCGCCACGGCGACGATCATCCCCACGCTGTCGCTGCCGGTGTCGCTGATCAGCACCGTGGCGCTGATGTACTGGCTCGGTTACAGCCTCGACAACATCTCGCTGCTCGGCATCACGCTGGCAGTGGGGCTGGTGGTCGACGATGCGATCGTGATGCTGGAAAACATCGTGCGCTACATCGAAGAGGGCATGAAGCCGTTCGAGGCAGCGCTCAAGGGCTCGCGCGAGATCGCCTTCACCATCATGTCGATCTCGCTGTCGCTGGTGGCGATCTTCATCCCGATCTTCTTCATGCAGGGCACCATCGGCCTGCTGTTCCACGAATTCGCCGTGGTGGTGTCGCTCGCCGTGCTGTCGTCGGCCGTGGTGTCGCTGACGCTGATCCCGATGCTGTGCGCGCGCTTTCTGAAGTCCGAACACGAACTCGGCCGCGAGAACGCCCTCACCGCGAGCTTCGAGCGCGGCTTCCAGGCCGTGCTCGGCGGCTACCGCAGGACGCTCGACTGGGCGCTGGGCCACCAGCGGCTGATGCTCGTCGTGGCGCTGGCGACCTTCGTGTTCACGGCGCTGCTGTTCTCGGCCATCCCCAAGGGCTTTTTCCCGACCGAGGACACGGGCCAGATCCAGGTCAGCACCGAGGCGCGCCAGGATATCTCGTATGAGGCGATGGTGGCGCTGCAGGCGCAGGCCGCCGCCATCGTGCGCCACAACCCGGCCGTCGCCGCCGTCACCTCGAGCATCGGCGGCGGCCCCAGCGCCGGCACCATCAACAACGGCCGTATGTTCGTCACGCTCAAGCCGCGCGGCCAACGCGGCACGCTCGACGAGGTGATGGAAAGCCTGCGCCAGGATACACGCAGGATCACCGGCCTCAACGTCTACCTGAATCCGACGCAGAACCTGCGCCTCGGCGGCCGCCAGAGCAAGAGCCGCTACCAGTACGTGCTGCAGAGCGTGCAGGCGGACGAGCTCAACCTGTGGGCCGAGAAGCTGCAGGCCGAGATGCGCAACGACAACCTGTTCCGCGACGTCACCTCGGATAGCCAGCTCAAGGGCCTGCAGGCCACGCTGCACATCGACCGCGACAAGGCCAACAACCTGGGCGTCGACATCGCCAGCATCCGCAACACGCTGTACAGCGCCTACGGCGACCGCCAGATCTCGACGATCTACACCTCGAGCGACGACTACCAGGTGATCCTCGAAGTCGACCCGAGTTACAAGCGCACCGAATACGATCTGGGCAAGCTCTACGTGCGCGCCAAGAATGGCGGGCTGGTGCCGCTCGACACGCTGGCGCGGGTGGAGCGCACGGTCGGCCCCACGGCGGTCAACCACCAGGGTCAGCTGCAGGCGGTAACGATTTCGTTCAACCTGGCGCCGGGCGTGCCGCTCGGCAACGCATCGCAGCACATCGACAAGCTGCAGCAGAAGGTCGGCCTGCCCGGCACCGTAGTCACCAGCTATGCCGGCGACGCCGCCGCCTTCCAGGAGACGCAGGGCAGCCAGCTCGCACTGCTCGCCATCGCCATCGCGGTGATCTACGTGCTGCTGGGCGTGCTCTACGAGAGCTACATCCACCCGCTGACGATTCTCGCCGGCCTGCCCTCGGCCGCCATCGGCGCGCTGCTGACGCTGATGCTGGCGGGCAAGGAGCTGACCATCATCGCCGCCATCGGCATCCTGATGCTGATCGGCATCGTCAAGAAGAACGCGATCATGATGATCGACTTCGCGCTCGAAGCCGAACGCAGCCACGGCAAGGCACCGTTCGAGGCGATCCGCGAGGCCTGCCTGCTGCGCTTCCGGCCCATCATGATGACCACCATGGCAGCCCTGATGGGCGCGCTGCCGATCGCGCTGGGCCTGGGCGCCGGCGCCGAGCTGCGCGAGCCGCTGGGCCTCGCGGTGGTCGGCGGTCTGATCTTCTCGCAGGTGATCACGCTCTACATCACGCCGGTGCTGTACCTGTATTTCGACAGGCTGCAGCGGCGGCGCAGCGGCACGCCCGCAGCGGCAAAGTGATGCCGGCCCTCGTACCGGGCGCGCCTGCACTAGAATCAAGGGGTGTCGGTTTGGATGGTAGCCAAGATGCGCATCGTCGCGGCCATTCTGCTTTGCCTGCTGTGCCCGCCGGCGCTGGCCGACGGCAAGGCCGCGCTGCAGGCGGTGCAGCTGATCACCTATTACGATTTCCCGCCGTGGATCGTGCCTGACGAGGATGGCGCCGGGCTCAATGCAGAGCTCGCCGCCAAGCTCACGCAGTACGCGAGCGGACGTTTCCGTTTCGAGTCCTACTACCTGCCGCGCCCGCGCCTCGACCGGCTACTCGAATCACCCAGCGCACCGGTGCTCGTCGCCTGGGTCAGCCCACGCTTCTTCGACGACGAGGCCAACGCCTGGTGGAGCCCGCCGCTGCTCAGCGATGTCAGCTACGTCGTCTCGCCGCGCAACCGACCACTGGCCTACCACGGCACCGCCTCGCTGATCGGTAAGCACTTTTCCGGCGCACGCGGGCACCGCTACCCCGATATCGATGACCTCATCAGCACCGGCTCGATCACGCGCGAAGACGCACGCGGCATCCCCGAGGCCGTGCGCAAGCTGCTGGCGCCACGCGGCCTGGACTTTGCCTTCGCCGACCGCAGCACGCTCGATTACCTCAAGCAGCAGGCCGACTTCAACTTCGGCACCCTCTACATCGCGCCCGAGCCACGCGTACCGAGCTTCACCCGCCACCTGATGCTGCACGGGCAGGCCCCCGAGCTGAGCCGCTTTCTGCAGCAGGCGCTGCCCGCACTGCAGCACGATGCCAGCTGGCGCGCCAGCATGGCCGCCTACGGGCTGCACATGGCCGAGCCGAATTAGCCCGCACGGTAGCGATCAACTGGGCCGCAACCTCCTCACACCGGCCAAGCCGGCAGGTGGCGGAAAAATTTGCCGGACCGACCACCTCCTGCCGGCAAACAGCACCGCCCACGGCAGGAAATCATCAGAAAACCGGCCTCGTCCGTATCAAATTACGCTGGCACGCTGTTTGCTCGATTTACCGAGCTAATCGCACAGGAGATATCGCCATGATTTCGCTACACCCCATGCAGTCTCCCGCCCGGCCGGCAAGCACGCCGGCCGTGTCACCCAGCCCTGCCGCCGCTACGCCGCCAGCACCGCACGTGGCGTCCACCCCGGCCGACGCGGTCGAGATCAGCGATGCCGCGCGTGCGCTGCAGGCGGCGCCACCGGCACGCGACCCATCGACGATCCCCGGCATTATCCCCATCGCTCATTTCGGTGACGAGGCCACGCTCAAGGCGGCAATGAAGGAGGACTTCCTGTCGAAGGGGATTTATGTCGACGATGCCTATATCAACGCCTGGTATAAAGCAGCGGCGGACATCAACTACGACAAGGATACGGCCCCAGACATGCCGCTGCCGACCCCGCCCGCCTGGTGGCCCGGCTATCACTACGGCTGATGTGGCCACATGAAACAGGCCTTGCCATGGCAAGGCCTGTAGTCTTACTGGCTGGCGCTGAGGAAGGTGGAATTGATCGTCAGCGGATAGGCTATGGTGGCCGAGCCACCGCCGCTGATCTGGAAATAGAAGCGGAACTTGGACGTCATCGGCAGGCCGGCGGCGGCGATGTTGTACAGGCGCTGCTCGGGCGCCTGGAAGTTGCCGAGGTCGAAATAGCCGAGATAGGTGCCGGCGGCATTGTAGACATAGAGCAAGGTCTGCACCGGGTAGAGCTGGTGCGAGAACGAGGGGCTGACCAGCAGCGTGTTGATATTGCCGGGAATGGGAGCCCCGGTGTTCTGGTGCAGCGAACAAGGCGTCCAGCTATTCCATGTCTTGATGGTTTTATTGCATGGCAGGGAATTGGACCAGTTGAGATAGGCCGCCGCCGGCGTTTCGCTGCCGGCAGCAACGGCCTCGTAATACAGGGCTGGATTCGATGCGCGCATTTGTTCCGCCGAGAAGAGTCTGGGGCAAGGGCTTATGCCGCCTGTGCGAGCAAGGGCGCGGGCTACGCGCCGGCAAGCTGGACGGACAACTACACGCCTCACACGGCATTTAGGCCGCCTTCAGGCTGCTTGACCTATTCAACCAGACTAGCTACCAAGCTAGATAAAAACAAATACGCGTTACCACAAATTATTATTTTTCATTAGAAATGATAAATATATTATATATATCTATGCTTTTTTGATATTTTACCTATCCAGCCGCTCTCGCGGCACGGACCCAGGTCAATCCGCTGCAGGCAGGCAAATCAGGCGTTCAATGCTGCCCGAGCAGCCAGCCTGCCGGGCCATGGCAAGGACCGTCGCTGGCTGGGCGGTGCCCCGCCTCACCCTGGCACCGGCCCGCTATCCCGCCATTGCTGCTTGATCGCGGCGTGGCCCGCCCAATGCCGCAGCGGGCTCCGGCCGCCATAGCGGCGCCGTGGCTGGCGCCACACGCGATCAGAACGCCGGCACGACCGCGCCCTTGTACTTCTGCGCGATGAACTGCTTCACCTCGGCCGAATTCAGCGCGGCGGCCAGCTTCTTCATCGCCGGCGCGTCCTTGTTGTCGGGGCGGGCAACCAGCAGGTTGGCGTAGGGGCTTTGCGCGCCCTCGATGAACAGCGCGTCCTGCGTCGGGTTCAGCTTCGCTTCGATCGCGTAGTTGGTGTTGATCAACGCCAGCTCGACCTGGTTCAGGATGCGCGGCAACGTCGCGGCTTCGAGCTCCTTGATCTTCAGGTGCTTGGGGTTGTCGACGATGTCCTTCGGTGTGGCGAGGATGTTGGCCGGGTCCTTCAGCTTGATCAGGCCGTTCTGCTGCAGCAGCGCGAGCGCGCGGCCGGCGTTGGACGGGTCGTTGGGGATCGCGACGGTGGCGCCGTCCTTCAGCTCGGCGGCCTTCTTCACCTTGACCGAGTACGCGCCGAAGGGCTCGACGTGTACGGCGGTCACCGCCACCAGATTGGTACCCTTGTTCTTGTTGAACTCAGCGAGATAGGGCTTGTGCTGGAAGAAGTTGGCATCGAGACGCTTCTCGGCCACCTGCACGTTCGGCTGCACGTAATCAGTGAACACCTTCACGTCGAGCTCGACACCCTGCTTGGCCAGTGCCGGCTTCACGAATTCGAGGATCTCGGCGTGCGGCACGGCGGTGGCGGCCACGGCCAGCTTCTCGGCGGACACAGCGCCGGCGGACACGGCCAGCAGGCCGGCCAACAGGGCGGATACGGACTTTTTCATTGCGGTTTCCTTTAACGTTCTGACTATCGATCGAATCAACGATGGGGGCTATTGCGTTTCAACAGCGGAAATCCAGCACGCCGGCCCCTCTCATTTACGGGTAAAACGAATCACCACGCGGTCGCCCACGGTCTGCAGCACTTGCACCAGCACCAGCAAGAGCGCGACGGTGATCACCATCACATCGGTCTGGAAGCGCTGGTAGCCGAAGCGGATCGCCAGGTCGCCCAGGCCGCCGCCGCCGATCACGCCCGACATCGCGGTGTAGGACACCAGCGTGATCGCCGTGACGGTGACGGCCGCCACCAGGCCCGGCAGCGCCTCGGGCAGCAGCGCGCCGAACACGATCTGGCGCGTGCTGGCGCCCATCGCCTGGCAGGCCTCGACGATGCCGCGGTCTACCTCGCGCAGCGCGGTTTCGACGAGCCGCGCGAAGAACGGCGTGGCGCCGACCACCAGCGGCGGGATCGCGCCGGCCACGCCGAGCGAGGTGCCGGTGAGCCAGACGGTGAACGGGATCAGCAGGATCAGCAGGATGACGAAAGGCACCGAGCGCAGCACGTTGACGGCGAAGGACAGCGCGCCGTAGAGCCAGCCATTGGCCAGCAGCTGGCGCTTGGCGGTGAGGAACAGCAGCACGCCGAGCGGCAGGCCAAGCAGCACGGTGAACAGGAGCGAGCCGCCGAGCATCGTCAGCGTATCGAGCGTGGCCTGCCAGATGTCGGCCCAGTCGAGATTGGCGAAATCCATCACAGGGCCTCCACGCGGACATTGGCTTGGATAAAGGCATCGTGCGCCGCGGCGATGTCAGCCGCCTCGCCGCGCAGCTCGACGATCAGCTGGCCATAGGGCGTATCCTTGATGCGGCCTATCGTGCCCTGCAGCAGGTTGACGCGCACCGCGTGGGTCTTGGCCACATCGTCGATCACCGGGGTGTAGGTGGTGTCGCCGACGAAGGTCAGCCGCAGCAGCGGGCCCTGTGCCTCGGCGCGGTCGAAGGCCTGTTCGAGCTCGTCGAAATGGCTGGCCTCGGCTACCAGGCTCTGTGTCGGCGCCTGCTGCGGATGCAGGAACACATCGACCACCGGCCCGCTCTCGACGATGCGCCCGGCCTCGATCACCGCCACGCGGTCACACAGCGCGCGGATCACGTTCATCTCGTGGGTGATCAGCACGATGGTCAGCCCGAGCCGGCGGTTGATGTCGCGCAGCAATTGCAGGATCGCCTGCGTGGTCTGCGGATCGAGCGCCGAGGTGGCCTCGTCGCACAGCAGCAGCCTGGGCTGATTGGCCAGCGCGCGGGCGATGCCGACGCGCTGTTTCTGCCCGCCCGACAGCTGCGAGGGATATTTGTCGCGGTGTTCGCTGAGGCCGACCAGTTCGAGCAGCTCGGCCACGCGCGCATCCATCCCGGCGCGGCTCAGCTTACCCGCGAGCTTGAGCGGGAAGCGCACATTGTCGGCCACCGTCTTGCCCGACAGCAGGTTGAAATGCTGGAACACCATGCCGATGCGCTGGCGCAGCGCCTGCAGCGCACGGCCGTCGAGCCGGGTGATGTCCTGCCCGTCGATCTCGATGTGGCCCTCGCTCGGGCGTTCGAGCAGGTTGAGGGTGCGGATCAGCGTGCTCTTGCCGGCGCCGGAGCGGCCGATGATGCCGAAGATCTCGCCTTGGGCGATGTCCAGGGAGATGTCCTGCAGGGCCGGCACGGTGTTGCCGTCGACCCGGTAGGACTTGGACACGTGGTTGACGTGTATCACTGCTTGTCCTTGTCAATTGCGCGAGGGCCTCGGCTGGAGGCCCCCTGGTTACGCACCGTTTGAGTGCATACGCGATGTTGCGTCGCACTATATCAGCGTCAACTTATTCTTATGAAATAAGAATTATCAATTTTTAAAGAATTAGAAAGCATATAAAAGCTGCAGGGTATATCGGATATCCCTGACCCCACCGGCACCACCCACCCAGCCCTCAGGGCCGGGCGCCGGGCGCACCGAATCGGGAGAATACCGATAGCCGACGCGCGCGCTTTATGACAGTCTCTGAAGACTCGACCCGGACATACCCCACGATGACCGCCATCCACATCAAACGCCCCCCAGCCCTGGTGTTTCGTGCCGGGCCTGACGCCCTTGCGCACATCCGCCGCCAGGGCTTCGCCCCGCAGGATGTCAGGCTGATCCCCGGCGCTGCCGGCGGCCCCAAGGCGCTCGGCCTGCACGGGCTGGACTGCGCGATCTTCGGCGAGTGGCTGCCGCGCGCGCCGCGCGAGCGCTGGCTGGCCGGGGCCTCGGTCGGCGCCTGGCGCTTCTCGGCGCTGGCCCAGCCCGACCCGATTGCGGCGCTCAAGCGCTTCACCGAGCTGTATGTCGGGCAGCACTACTCGCTGAAGCCAACGCTGGAGGAAATCACCGCCAAGTGCGAGGCGATGGTCGATGCAATGCTCGACGGCCATGCGCAGGACATCGTCGACAATCCGCACTGGCGGCTGGCGATCTTCGCCGTGCGCAGCAAGGGCTGGCTCGCCGACGAAGGCGCGCGCCTCGGCAGCGGGCTGGCCGCCGTCGCCACGCACAACGCGCTGTCGCGCCAGAGCCTAGGCAAGTATTTCGACCGCGTGGTGCTGCACAGCCCCGGCAAGACGCCACCGTTCCTGCCGCTGCAGGATTTCCCTACCGAGGCGGTACCGCTCAGCGGTGACAACCTGCGCCCCGCCCTGCTCGCCTCGGGCGCCATCCCGATGGTGATTCGCGGCGTCACCGTGTTGCCGGGCGCCGGCCCCGGCGTCTACCGCGACGGCGGCCTGCTCGATTACCACTTCGACCTGCCGTTCTCGAAGCACAAGGGCGTGGTGCTCTACCCGCACTTCGTCGACCGCATCGTGCCCGGCTGGTTCGACAAGAGCCTGCCCTGGCGCAAGCCCGACCCGGCCCACGTCAGCAACGTACTGCTGATCGCCCCCTCGCGCGAGTACGTCGCCAGCCTGCCCTTCGGCAAGATTCCCGACCGCAACGACTTCAGACAATTCGCCGGCCGCGACGACGAACGCATGCGCTACTGGCACCAGGCCATCGGCGAAAGCGAACGGCTCGGCGACGAGTTCCTGCAACTGGCGGAAAGCGGCGAACTGGTCGCGCGGCTGCAGCCGCTGTAGCGGGCTATCTGCCCGCCCAAGCGGCAAAACCCCACTCGATCGCCACGGGCTTGAGACGCTTGCACACGACGGCGCGGCCTCGGCAAGGGCGCATGGCGGGAAAACCTGCGTTAACGCCAGAACCAGCCATTCGGCCCGGGCTGCCAACCATGGCCATTCCAAGCTGCGCCAGGGTTAAGACCATAGCCTTACATACAACTCATCTGGCATAAATTGACGTTGCACGCCGTACCCGTGAATTTTCGCTGCCGCCGCGCCGAACCTGGCCCGTATCCGCATTAGCTACACCTCTCGCCCAATTGGCGTAGCTGTAGCCTCGATTGACTAGATAAGTATAAAATCCGTTAAGATCATTCTTATTGAGCAGCAATCCAAGGTTGTTGAAATCAATATTAGACAGCTTGGCTGGC
>NZ_JBFNXJ010000023.1 GCF_040812015.1 Chitinivorax sp. PXF-14
TCAACACCACCACCAAGCCCAAGACCGCCCCGGCAATGCCGCCGGAAGCCACAGAAAAGCCCGTAGGCGCGTTTTTGCAGCCAACCCTAGGGCAAGGTAGCCAAATCGTGCGAAACGCGCCTGTAGGGGGTTGTAAGCCGGAACCCCAGATTTTTCCGTCACCCCAGTTCCAGCCCGGCCACGAGCGCATCCAGGTCGATCATCTTGCCGTCGCTCTGGAAGGTGTAATGCCCGTTCAGCAGGATGTGCCGCCACGCCGCCGGCGACATCTGCGTGATCAACGCCAGTGCCTTGGCGTTGCCGCTCGCCTCGTACTTTGTCAGCAGCCGCGACAGGATGGCCGAGTTGTAGTAGATGACAGAGTTGGCGATCAGCCTTGCGCACTGGTTGCTGATTTCGATCTCGATGTCGGTGCGGCCGGTCAGTTCCTTCTTGCCGCCGACCTGGGCGATGGTCGAGCGTAGCTGGTGGTAGGACTCGATGCGGTTCTGCGAGCGATGCACGTTGCGCTCCAATTGAGGGTCGCGCAGGTAGCGCAGTGTGTAGATGCTGCGGATGAGCTTGTCGAACTCGAACACCGCGCGCCGCGTCGGGTTTTGCGCGGTGTAGGTGCACAGCTTGCGGATCAGCGTGCCCTGCGTCATCTCCTTCAGTCCGAGCGTGGCGACGATCTGGTCGATGTTCGGCTTTTCGCTGAAGATGAGATCGCGGTCGATTTTTCCGACCGGCCGGATCAGGCACTTCTCGTACAGCGCCGGATCGTCGGCGCAATACAGTTCCTGCAACTGGCCTTCCATGTCGGTAAAGCGCGGCTCGAAGCGCAGGCCGAACCAGTGCAGGATGGCAAAGTTGGCCTTGTTGACGCTGTGCATGTCGCCGGTGATCGCGGTCGGCACGATGTCCGACGTGTTGCGATACCAGATGTCGAATACGTGATGGGCCTCGTAATCGTGCGCGCCGATCAGGTAGCCGTTCAGCGGCACATGGTTGCACAGCAGCGTGTAGGCGACCACGCCCTTGCCGCGCCCGAAGTATTTGCGCGAGTAGCGCGCCTTTACGGTCGGCCGTTCGACGCCGAATTTCTGGCCATCTACGGCACCGTACAGCACATCGAGGTCGAACGAGTAGTACGGGAAGATCGGCAGCGCGGCGATGGCGTTGCTGATGCAGTCGTTGGCCGCGTGCAGCGTCGCGTGGCGCAAATACTGCTGGTAAGCACTCTCCAGCACATGGTACGGGATGTCGCTGGTGCGCGCCATGACCTGGTTGCCGTGGTTCATCGCTTGCGCGATGATGACCGCCATCAGGCTGTCGCCGTCGGCCACCTTCTTCGCATAGCGCGGCTGCAAGGGCGTCAGCGCCGACAGGAACTGGCACTGGCCGTTGACGAAGCGAAACACATCGGCTACGTCGCAGAACGGCAGTTGCTCGTAGAACGCCTTGTCGCGGGCCTTCTGATTCTCGCCCTTAGGCTTGCGCCAGGTCAGCTTCTGCGAGTCCTTGTCGTATTCCAGGTGGGTCAGCTTGCCCTGTTTCAGCTCGCGGTTGAAGGCCAGCCATTGCGCGTGCAGCTCGACCGCCAGCGCGTCGAGCTGGGCATCGACCGGCTGCCGCAGGAAGGGAATGTCCATCTGCGCCAGCGCGTCGGCCTTGTCGTCCATCGAAACCAGTTCGTCGGAGAAATGGCGGTGTTGCAGGCTGTCGTCGAGGTAGAGTTCCCCCGACTGGAAGCGCTTCCTGACTTGGCGGTACAGCCAGAACTCGTAGCGGTCAGCGTGCAGGCCGGTCGGCTTGCCCTCGGCATCGAAGGTCAGCAGGTAAGGCCGCAAGCGTTTCGGCAGCGTGGCCGTCGGACATTCGGCGAGCGGTCGCTGCGACAGGCGCTGCTGTTTGGCGAACACGCCCTTGGCCCAAGCCAGCGCCGCGAGCCACGGGCTGTCCGGATCGGTGCCGGCAAGGTCGAGTGCGGCATATAGCGGCCGAAGATGGCGGCGGATACGCTCGGCCAGGCCGTCCACCGCCTGCCAGTGCAGCGCCAGCTTGCTCACCGGCTTCACACTCATGCGCTGCGCAGTGGTTTGCAGCGTGTCGCGCGGCATGATCCTGTAGGCGCGCTGGCGCACCTCGCCGAACGGCGTGGGATCGGGCACGCTGTCGTCGATGTAAAGCGAAAGCAGGCGGCCGACCTGCGGCGTGTCTTGCTGACGGCGCGTCTGCTCGGCGGCAAAGGACTGCTTTGCGTCAGCACTGCTTTCATCCTCCAACTGCTTCATGTGGTAGGCCATCGCATCGACCAGGTTGTCGGAGAGCTGCCGATAGCGTACCCAGGCATAGCACAGCAAGTAGAGTTGGGTCTGATCGGCCTTCAGGTTGCGCAGGTCGTGGACAGTGTAGAAATTCGCCAGGCTCGCGTAGTACAGCAGGTTCTGCTGCGAGACGCCGAGCTTGGGCAGCAGCGCCTTCGCTATGCGATGCAGCGGTTCCAGCGTGGCGCGCTTTTCCCGTTCGCGGGCCATCTGACGCCAGCCGAAATCCTTGGCATCCTGCTTGAGCGCCGCCAGTTGCGACAGGGTGTCGTCGCGCACCATAAGTTGACCCAGCGCAGCCTTGGCGGATTCGTCCAGCGCTTCCGCCAGCAGATCGCCCAAGCGCCGACGCTCGGCGGACAGGGCTTCGCTGACCAGTTCTTGCAGCGTGGTGTAGCCGGGCCGGATGATTTTGTGCTCGTTGAGCCAGACGATCAGCTCGGTGGCCACGAATCCGGGCGTCACGTCGCGGCGCACGATCAGGGCGGCCTGCTGCGCGAGTTGCGGCAGGAAGCCGGCTGCCCATGGCCGGTAGCCGAACAGCTCGGCGACCCGCTCGCGCTGGGTGTAGTGTTCGTGCTTGGTGATCGGCTTGCGCTCGAACGGCTCGCCGTGGAAATAACGGCTCAGCACGAAGGCGCAATCGTCTTCGACCTCGTTCCAGTCGAAACGGAAGAAGGCATGCTTGGCTTTGAAATAGCCGATCTGCAAGATGCAATAGACTTGGGCGGGTATGCCGGGCCGGCTGCTGGCGAGCGCCAGTTCGGTTTCGGTCAAGGCCAGGTATTCCAGCCGCTGCGCATCGTCGAGGTCCGGCTGGCCGTACAGGGCCTCCTGCTCGGCGTCGGATAAGACGCTGAGCAGCTTATTCTTGTTGTTCATCGGCCGCCTTTCCCGTGCCACGCCAGCCCGCTCGCGCCAGGGTTTCAATCAAGGTGGTGCGCTTGACGTTGAAGTTGCGGCATACCGCCGCCTTGGACATGCCGCCATCGAGCGCGGTGATGATCGCGTCCAGCTTCTCGCCGGTGATCGCCTGCGGCCGGCCGCCGATCCGGCCGCGTTTGCGCGCGGCGGCCAGGCCGGCAACGACGCGCTCCTGGATCAAGGCCCGCTCATACTGCGCGAGTGCGCCGAACACCTGGAACAGGAACTCGCCCGATGGCGTCGTGGTGTCTAGGTTCTCCGTCAGCGAACGGAACGCCACCCGCTTGTCCTTGAGCGAGGTCACGATGGCGAGCAGATGCGACAGCGAGCGGCCGAGCCGGTCGAGCTTCCACACGACCAGTACGTCGCCAGACCGGACGAATTCGAGCGCCCGCGCCAAGCCGGCGCGGTCATCCTTCGCGCCGGAGGCGTGATCCTCGAACAGATGGCGCGGATCGACGCCGGCGGCGAGCAGTGCATCGCGCTGCAAGTCTGTGCTTTGCCGGTCGGAGTCCGACGACACGCGCATGTAACCAATCAACATAGGCGGATAACCATCCGGGATAGGTTTCCGCATGGTAGCGTGTGGCGACAGAGTTTTCCGCACAATTTTGAGGCTAGAAGGAGGTTGGTGCATAGGACTGTTGCCAGTATGTCGCAAAACAAATGTTTGGCGACAGCTCGCCGGGGAACTGCATGGATGCGCAACGCAGATATTTGGGCTACAATGTGGCTCATAACCTATGGAGGGTTACACCATGTCTGCAAATGCAGTTGTCCGCGCCCGCATCGACGAGCACATCAAGGAAGAGGCATCGACCGTGCTGGCGGCGATGGGCCTCACCGTGTCCGATGCTTTCCGCATCATGCTGACCCGCATCGCGCGCGAGAAGGCGTTGCCGTTTGAGCCACTGGTGCCGAATGAAACCACCATCGCCGCCATGCGCGAGGCCCGCGCCGGCAACCTCAAGAGCTTCGATAGCGTCGAGGCGCTGATGGCGGATATGCATGCGGAGGATTGAGCACACCGGCCAGTTCAAGCGCGACTACAAGCGCGAGGCGAAAGGCCAGCACCGCACCTCGCTCGATGCGGAACTGATGCCCGTCGTCAAAGCCTTGGCGTGCGATCAGCCGCTGGAGCCGCGTCATCACGACCATGCGCTGACCGGCGACTGGAAGGATCATCGGGACTGCCACATCAAGCCCGACTTGGTGTTGATCTACCGGAAGCCCGATGACGAGGTGTTGCAGCTCGTGCGCATCGGCTCCCATAGCGAGCTTGGCCTGTGACCGACGACCCAATCAAGGAAAGGATGTGCATGGATGCCAACATCACCGATGAAGAGTGGGACAAGCTGTCCCCCGAGAATTTCGAGACGGCCTCGCTATTGCGCGCCGTCGATGCCGTGGACGAACTGCGTGACGACCTCAACGATGGCGAATACGCCACGCCGCCCCAGCTTCGCACCGACCTGCTGAAACTGCATCAACTGGCGATGGCGGTCATCAACGAGGGATCGCGCAGCCAGGTGACAGAGCTGTTCGAGCTGGCCTGCGATCTCGACGAGCAGGTGTCCTACATGGCGACCAAACTGGAAGAGGTGCAGGAAACACTGTCGCAGTTGACAACGCTATACCCGGACAGCTTGTGCTGCGGCAGCCTCGACGACGTGGAGGCCGACTGACCGAATCGAAGCCCTCAACCGCGCCTTATTTCTGCATATCAACGGCGGTGACGCGACGCCGCCCTGGCTGGTCAATACCGCCATCGGCATTGCCGAGGGTCTAATCTATTTAATCCCGGTACTGCTGGCCGCCCTTTGGTTGTGGGGCGGACAGGCGCGCCGCCGGCTGGCCGTCAAGGCATGCCTGGTCACGCTGCTCGCGCTCGGCGCGAACCAGGTGATTGGCCTCGTCTGGATGCACCCGCGTCCGTTCATGGTGAGCCTGGGACATGCTTGGCTCGGTCACGCCGCCGAATCCTCGTTTCCGAGCGATCACGCAACCGTGTTTGCCGGCGTCGGGCTGACGCTGCTGTTTGGCGGCGCAACCCGGCTCGCGGGTGCCGTGCTGGCAACGGGTGCGGCGGTTGCCTGGGCGCGCGTGTTCCTGGGCGTGCATTTCCCGCTCGACATGGCCGGGGCCGTGATGGCTGCCTGGGCTGCCCATGCTGTCGCCTTGCCGCTCTGGAAAGGAGCAGGCGAGCCGCTGGTGCGCCAATTCGAGCGGCTATACCGCGCGCTCCTGGCGCGGCCCATCGCGGCCGGCTGGGTGCGCCCATGAAGAAGGAGTGACGATGGCTTGCGAATGTTCCAACGTATCAGCGCAGTCCAAAGATGAACGCGCCTCGCTACGCCTCGCCTTGGGCCTCAACGCGGCGATGTTCGTCATCGGCATGGCGGCCGGCCTGTGGGCGCAGTCCAGTGGACTGATGGCCGATGCGCTCGACATGCTGGCCGATGCCTCGGCTTATGCGCTCGCGCTGCTGGCGGTATCGCGTGGAGCGGTCTTCAAGCGCAATGCGGCGCGTTGGAGCGGAGCGCTGCTGCTGATCCTCGGCGTCGGCATCGTGCTCGACGTGGTGCGTCGTGGCCTGTATGGCAGCGAGCCGCTGGGGCCGGCCATGATGGCGTTCTCGCTGGCGTCGCTGGCCGTCAACGTGACCGTGCTGCGCATGCTGGACAAGTTCCGGCATGGGGAAGTCCATCTGCGCGCGACTTGGATTTTCACGCGCGTGGACGTGATCGCCAACATCGCGGTGTTCGCCTCCGGTCTGCTGGTCTGGCTCACTGGCCTGCGCATGGCCGACCTGCTGGTCGGGTTCGCCATCGGCCTGTATGTCGCCAAAGAAGCCATCGAAATCCTCAGAGAAGCGGGACAACCAAAGCCATGCACGACCAGCACCGCAACGCCCCGCTGAAGCAGATTCCGGCTGGCATCTGGATACTTGGCTTCGTCAGCATGCTGATGGACATCTCGTCGGAGCTGATCCACAGCCTGCTGCCGATGTTCATGGTCACGACCCTGGGCGCAAGCGCCCTCGTAGTCGGCTTGGTCGAAGGGCTGGCCGAATCCACGGCGCTGATCGTCAAGATTTTCTCTGGCGCGCTGAGCGACTACCTGGGCAAGCGCAAGGCTCTCGCGGTGTTCGGCTATGCGCTGGGCGCGCTGACCAAACCGCTATTCGCCCTCGCACCGACCGCTGGCGTCGTGCTCACCGCGCGGCTGCTGGATCGCGTCGGCAAGGGCGTCCGGGGTGCACCGCGCGATGCCCTGGTGGCCGATTTGACGCCACCACACATCCGGGGCGCGGCCTTCGGTCTGCGCCAGTCGCTCGACACGGTGGGTGCCTTTCTCGGGCCACTGCTGGCCGTTGGCCTGATGCTGCTGTGGGCCAACGACTTTCGCGCCGTGTTCTGGGTGGCTGTCATCCCCGGTCTGGCGAGTGTCGCGCTGCTCGCCGTCGGTCTGCACGAGCCGGCACATCTCCAAACCGACAAGCGCACGAACCCGATCCGGCGCGAGAACCTGCGCCGTCTCCCCGCCGCCTACTGGTGGGTCGTCGGCATCGGCGCGGTGTTCACGCTGGCCCGTTTTAGCGAAGCCTTCCTGGTTCTGCGCGCCCAGCAAGGCGGCGTACCGATTGCCTTGGTGCCGCTGGTGATGGTGGCGATGAACCTGGTCTATTCGCTGTCGGCCTATCCGTTCGGCAAGCTCTCTGACCGCGTGAGTCACCGCAGTCTGCTCGCCCTTGGCCTAGCCGTGCTGATCGCGGCCGACTTGGTGCTCGCAACAAACGACCATTGGGGCGTCGTGCTCGCCGGTGTCGCGCTGTGGGGCGTGCACATGGGCATCACGCAGGGCCTGCTGGCGACGATGGTGGCGGATACCGCGCCCGCCGATCTGCGTGGCACCGCCTACGGATTCTTCAACCTGGTCAGCGGCATCGCCATGCTGCTCGCCAGTGTCGTCGCCGGCCTGTTGTGGGACAGGCTGGGCGCATCGGTCACGTTCTACGCCGGGGCTGGCTTCTGCGTGATTGCCTTGATCGGTCTAGCCTGGCACCCGGCAACACGGCTGGCACGCGCGTAGCCACAGATGGCGGCTGGTGACACGACTGTTGGGTATACGTAGGGTGACGGAAAAATCTGGGGTTCCGGCTTAGAACCCCTTTGTCCATCTTCCGGCTGCTCGTTACGCAGGGGGCTGACGGTTTGCCTGTGGGCAAGATTGGCGAGCAGCTCGACGTAGCACCGGCAACGCTGTCATTTCACCTGAAAGAACTCAGCCGAGCCGATTTGATCGTGCCGCGCCAGGAAGGTCGCTTCATCTACTATGCGGCGAATTATTCGGCGATGAACGCTCTGCTAGGGTTCCTCACGGAGAACTGCTGCCGCGCGACGACATGCGAGCCGGTTGTATCGGCCGCCTCCGCGCCTGGCTGTTGCACTTAACCTGATTGTCACATTCGGTAGTTAGTCTATATGTTGTTTCAATATTTATTGAATTATTGAAAAATGGACAAACCGCAAATATTACTGGCCTTTGAAGCCCTATCTGCCAGTGCCCGTCTCGATGCCTACCGGCTGCTCGTCGGCGCCGGACATGACGGCATGGTAGCCGGTGACATCGCCAGCGCGCTCGATATCGCGCCGTCCAACCTGTCGTTTCATCTTAAGACACTGACCCAGGCTGGCCTGATCGGGGTCGAACAGGAAGGCCGCTATCAGCGTTATCGAGCAAATATTCCGGCGATGCTGCAAGTGGTCGACTTCCTCACCAGCAACTGCTGTGGCGGGCACCCGGAACGCTGCGTCGAGGCCCGCCCCACTTGTGGTGACGGCGACTGCAGCTCACCGGTTGAGCCTTCCCACCCAACTAATAAATGACGATGCAAAATATGAACATCCTGATTCTGTGCACCGGCAACTCCTGCCGCTCCATCCTGGCCGAAGCAACAATCAACCATCTGGCGCCACCATCGATCCGCGCCATCAGTGCCGGTAGCAAACCAACGGGCTACGTCCATCCCCGTTCGCTGGCTCTGTTGCAACGCGAGGGCATCTCGGTCGACGGCTTGCACAGCAAGTCCTGGGAGAACCTACCCGTTACGCCGGACATCGTGATTACCGTATGCGGCAGTGCCGCCGGCGAAACCTGCCCGGCCTATCTAGGCCCGGTCTTGCGCGGTCACTGGGGCGTAGAAGACCCGGCGCATGCGACCGGAACCGACGCGGAGATCGACGCGGCATTCATGACCGCCTACCGCATTCTGCGCACACGTATCGAAGCCTTCCTGGCCCTGCCGCTGGAGACGCTGCAACAGGACCGCCAACGCCTGAAAGCCGAGCTTGATCGCATTGGCACCTTGCAGCCCTAAGGAAAACGCATGAATCAAGACAAGACTTATCACCAACTGATTGCCGGCAGCATCTATCTGGGCGGCGCGAGCGATGTGCCTGCCATGGTGGCAGAAGATGGCGTGCAGGTGGTCGTCGACCTGCGTGAAGAATCAACTGGTTGTGCGGCGCCGGATGCCAACGTGACCTGGATCCGCATTCCGCTGGGAGACGACCCGACGCAGGATCAGGTGTCGTTGTTCAAAACCGCGATCGATACCGTCGTCGGCGCCTATCGTGAGGGTAAGAAAGTCGGCTTCCATTGCGGCGGCGGCAAAGGCCGCACCGGCACCGTCGCGGCCGGCGTGTTACTGGAGCTTGGCGAATGCAAGACGCTCGATGATGCGGAAGCACGAGCTAAGGCAATCCGGCCGGTCATCAATATCAAGCCGGAGCAACGCGCGGCCCTGCAAAAAATCTATCCAGACGGCTCAGTATGCGAGTTGGATGTTGAGAAAAGGACAAGGACATGAGCACGATCCAGATTTTTGACCCGGCCCTGTGCTGCAGCACTGGGGTATGTGGTGTCGACGTCGACCAGCAATTGGTCAGTGCCTCTGCCGATATCGACTGGGCAAAGCAGAACGGTGCGCAGATCGAACGTTTCAATCTGGCACAGCAGCCCATGGCATTTGCCGACAACCCCATCATCAAGGGCTTCCTGGAACGCTCCGGTGCGGAAGCGTTGCCAGTAATTCTAGTTGACGGCGAAATGGCACTAGCCGGCCGTTACCCGAATCGAACCGAGCTTGCTCGCTGGGCGGGTATTGCCGCTGCGGAATTGAAGCCGGCGGGCAGTTGCTGCAGCGGCAGCCGTTGCTGTTAAGCAAACCTCGGAGACACGACATGCACTTCCTTGCACAGGCCCCCAGATTCCTGTTTTTTACCGGTAAGGGTGGCGTCGGTAAAACCTCCATCGCCTGTGCCACCGCCCTCCGGTTGGCGGCTGACGGGAAGCGGGTATTGCTGGTGAGTACTGACCCGGCCTCGAACGTGGGGCAAGTGTTTGGCATCGAGATTGGCAATCACATTACCGCTATTCCAACGGTCGACAACTTGTCGGCGCTGGAAATCGATCCGCAGGCAGCGGCGCAAGCCTACCGCGATCGAATTGTCGGCCCGGTGCGTGGCGTGCTGCCCGAGCCGGTGGTGAAAGGGATTGAAGAGCAGCTTTCCGGGGCCTGTACCACGGAAATCGCTGCGTTCGACGAGTTCACTGCGCTGTTGACTGACACAGACCTGACACAGCAGTACGATCACATCATTTTTGACACAGCGCCAACTGGCCACACGATCCGCCTGTTGCAGCTGCCCGGCGCGTGGAGTGGCTTTCTGGAACAAGGCAAGGGTGATGCCTCGTGTCTTGGCCCACTGGCCGGCCTGGAAAAGCAACGGACACAGTACAAAGCCGCCGTCGCCGCCTTGGCCGATGGCCAGCGTACCCGCCTGATCCTGGTTGCCCGCGCGCAGCAGGCCACCTTGCGGGAGGTGGCGCGCACCCATGAAGAGTTGGCCGCTATCGGTTTGTCGCAACAGTATCTGGTCATCAATGGCGTATTGCCTGCGCCGGAAATTGACCACGACCCGTTGGCCGCCGCGATCTACCAACGTGAACAGGCAGCGCTCGGTGCGATTCCAGCCGCCTTGCTCAAGCTGCCCACCGATCAGGTCGAGCTCAAACCGTTCAACCTGGTTGGATTGGACGCGCTGCGCCAGTTGCTGGATGTCCAGACCTCTCCAGCACGTGCTGTAGCTGAGGTTGAAGCACCGCTGCTGCGAGCGCCCAACCTATCCGAGCTGGTCGAGCACATCGCTGCCGATGGCCATGGCCTGGTGATGCTAATGGGCAAAGGCGGTGTCGGTAAAACCACGCTGGCGGCAGCGGTTGCGGTCGAGTTGGCGCAGCGCGGACTGCCGGTCCATCTGACTACCTCGGACCCGGCGGCACACCTGGTGGAAACGCTGAACGGCACGCTCGATAACCTGACCGTCAGCCGTATCGACCCGCAAGCCGAAACTGAACGTTACCGGCAACAAGTGTTGGCGACCAAAGGCGCCAGCCTGGATGAACCAGGACGCGCCTTGCTGGAAGAAGACTTGCGCTCACCCTGCACCGAGGAAATCGCTGTGTTCCAGGCATTCTCGCGAATTATTCGCGAAGCCGGCAGGAAATTCGTGGTGATGGATACCGCACCAACGGGCCACACCCTCTTGCTGTTGGATGCCACCGGCGCCTACCACCGCGAAGTCACCCGGCAAATGGGCGACAAGGGGCTGCACTTCACCACGCCGATGATGCAGTTGCAGGATCCGAAACAAACCAAAGTGCTGCTGGTCACGCTGGCGGAAACCACGCCGGTGCTGGAGGCGGCCAATCTGCAAGCGGATCTTCGGCGCGCGGGCATTGAGCCGTGGGCCTGGGTCATCAACAACAGCGTCGCGGCCACGACCGTGAGTTCCCCCTTGCTGCGTCAGCGTGCACGCAACGAATTGCGTGAAATCGATGCGGTCGCAACACGCCACGCGCAACGTTATGCGGTCGTACCCTTGCAACAACAGGAGCCGATCGGAGTAGACCGCTTGCTACAGCTGGCAGAAGGCCAGATCCAAACTTGGGAGACAAACTGAGATGAGCGATAAAACGTACAACGTGCTGTTCATCTGCACCGGTAATTCGGCGCGTAGCATCCTGGCCGAAGTCATCATGAACCATCTGGGGCGCGGCCAGTTCCAGGCATACAGCGCCGGTAGCCATCCACGCGGCGAGGTCCATCCGCTGACGCTGGAGACGCTGCGTCACTACCGGCATGATATCGACAGCTTGCGTAGCAAGAGCTGGGCTGAATTCGCACAACCTGATGCACCCAAGATGGATTTCATCTTTACCGTTTGCGACAACGCGGCGGGCGAAGCGTGTCCCACCTGGCCGGGCCAACCGATGACGGCGCACTGGGGCTTTACCGATCCGTCGCAGACCGAAGGCGAGACCGAGGACAAACTGAAGGCGTTCTCGCGCACCTATATGGAAATCGCCAATCGACTGCGCATTTTCTTGAGCCTGCCACTTGAGAAGATCGACCGCTTGTCGCTACAAAACCAACTCAGACAACTTGGAAGCAATCGTTAATGGACTTGAAACGTAGACTGGTGGCCGAATGGCTCGGCACAGCGCTGTTGCTCGCCACTGTGGTGGGCTCCGGCATCATGGCTGAGCGACTTTCGGGTGGAAATGTGGGTGTGGCCTTGTTGGCCAATGCCATTGCAACCGGCGGTGGCCTAGTCGCGCTGATCCTAACCTTTGGTGGCATTTCCGGCGCCCACTTCAACCCGGCTGTTTCGCTGGCGGCCGCTATCCGTCGTGAACTGGCACCACGTGACGCGGCGCTGTACGTGGTGGTGCAGATCGTCGGCGCCTTCTGCGGGGTGGCGGCGGCACATGGCATGTTCGGCGAAGCGCTGTTCTTTGCCTCGCAGCATGTTCGTACTGGGCCAGCCCAATGGTGGAGCGAATTTGTCGCGACCTTCGGACTGTTGGCCGTCATCTTCGGTTGCTCGCGTAGCCGTCCCGAAGCGGTCCCATTTGCAGTGGCCTGCTACATTGTGGGTGCATACTGGTTCACCGCCTCGACCTCGTTCGCCAATCCTGCGGTGACGCTAGCGCGCGCCGCAACTGATACGTTTGCCGGCATCCGCCCACAGGATGCCCCTGGGTTTATCGTCGCGCAGCTCATCGGGGCCGTCAGCGCAACACTGCTATTCGGTTGGTTACAGCGCGACAAGGCCGCGCTATCACTGGATTTGTTGGCGAATGCGGGCAAGGACAGATCCGTGACACAGCTTCAAGACTGAGCAATGCCCAGGAGACATTGCCGCATAGCGATCGGCCGCGGTTGGGTTCGAGAGGGATGTGTGCAGCGTCACCCAATCGAGAGATGAGATCCATTTTTTGCGAGGCTAGACCATGAAGACACTTCCCATTGTTTGGCAACGGCTGGTCTCCGGCGGGCAAACCTGTCCTCGCTGTGCCGGCACCGGTGACGAAGTTGAGCGGGCATGCCAGCAGCTGCGCGAGCAGCTTCAACCACTCGGCATCGAGCCCGTATTGGAAATTCGAGAGATCGACTCAACCGAGTTCAAGGCTAACAGACTTTACTACCAAGGAATGAGTCGAGTGGGATGCATGCCATGTATCAACGCCGGCAAGGATGAAATCAGAGTAATTGCAGTTCGACGCCCCGGCCATGTCTCGCGCATTGCAGACTGGGAGTGGCGCGTCAGTCAGTGTAGCAAGCACGGGTTTTCAACGTTCTTTCACAAAGTGGATAACCTCACGGGGTCACCGGCGTCAATTTTCGCTCGGAGCAAGATTGATCAAGTCGTCGACTGGGCCAACACCAGTCGTGGCGGGCGGCAATATGACCTTTTGGCTGGACTGGTTGACGCAACTGCATGCTCATCTGCTTATGGATTGTGTGAATAGGAAGAATGATGAAAACCACAGCACTTGCTGACTCAACCATCCTACGTCCGGCGCTCCGCTACCACGGAAGCAAGTTTCGCCTCGCTTCGTGGCTCCTGGGCTTTTTCCCTCCGCATAAATGCTATGTCGAACCATTCGGCGGCGCGGCCGGCGTTCTGTTGCAGAAGCCCAGGGCCTACGCCGAGGTTTACAACGACCTCGACAGTGAGGTGGCCAACTTCTTCGCAGTGCTTCGAGATCCTGTAGATCGAGCAAAGCTTATCGAAGGCTGCACGTTGACGCCGTACGCTAGAGACGAGTTCGACCTTGCATGGGAACCAACCGACGACCCCATCGAGAAAGCCCGTCGTATGGCAGTTCGGGCACAAATGGGGTTTGGATCAGCTGGTGCCACCAAAGGACAGACTGGCTTCCGTATTGACACGGCAAGAGAGTACGCCACAGCCCAACACCTGTGGTCTCACTACCCGGACGCCCTGGCTCGAGCTGGCCAGCGTCTGAGCGGCGTATTGATCGAAAACCGACCAGCAATTGAGGTCATGCGTCAGCACGACGCGCCCGATACCCTGCATTTTGTCGATCCGCCGTATCTTCATTCCACCCGCGTGCTGCAAGGTGGTACTGGGGGAACACGCGGCTATTACCGCCACGAAATGAGCGACGCCGATCACATCCAGTTGATAGGGGCCTTACGTGAACTAAAGGGGATGGTAGTCCTGAGCGGATACCCGTCAGACCTTTACGGCACGCACCTGGCTGACTGGCTTCAGTATTCAAAACCAAGTCGGATTTCAGCAGGTCGAGGAACTTCCGTTCGTACTGAAGTCGTGTGGCTGAATCAGGCTTGCAGCGAAGCCGTCCACAATGCCGGTCTATTCGAAAAGTGCTCTGCCTGAGCACTTAGGACGGTTATGCATAGCCTTACCCATCTATTGCTTTTGGTCAGTATTGTCTTGTGGTGCGGCGTGTTGATTTGGCTTACTACGGACCCGGGCCCTAGACGGTTCAGAGTGCGTCTGAGTAAGCAGGAGATACAAACGTCGCAACATCGTCAGCAGTGGGCGATATCGGAGCTGGTGGGTCTTGCGAAGGCTGTTGGGCTAAGCCGGGCACCCTCACTCGGGATCGCCAACTCGGGTGCCCACTATTCACCGCTTCGGCACCGCATACGGGTTTCCCGGGCATACCTGTCCCGGTTGTCGGAAAGCGACTTGCGGTTAATCTTGGCACATGAAGTAGGTCATGCGACGCGTCGCTGGCAAACCTTCTTCTACTGCTACGAAATGAACGAAGAGGTCTTGGCAGATTGCGTGGCTCTAGAGTAGGGTTAATCCATTACACCAAACCTTTTGCAAGGCGCTCATTTAGCCGTACGGCATCGTTTTCATTATCTGACGTTGCCGCTTCGACAAATGGCGATCGGTTTAGCTTTATGCGATCAGTAAGCCATCGTGGTCGAGCTCCACGACCAGACCAAATATTGTCATGGTTTTCTGGGTCACGGAATTTTAAAGCAATTGCTGGCTTCGTCGACTTCTCTGTTTTACGTTGAATTGCCAGAACGTCTTCAGCGGTAACTTCGTATTCTCTTATAACTTCGCTGATGAACAACAATACCGCATTTTTGATATTTGATTTCTGCGTTTGTATCGCTTTATTTATTTCAGTAGCTTGCCGTTCAAGTTCGGCGAGGATCGCCAAATTGTCGGCAGTTAGCGCCTTCAAACAATCCCTCAAATTGGATAACGGACGCTCTGGCGCCTTACCCTCCGCTTGGTTTGCTAAGGTGCGGGGTGTTTTCAAGCTTTTCTCCGGATTGACTGATTCAAATGTTCGCGCAGTGTAGCGGGAACCGAATCATGGTGCTAGGCGAAAGTGCTGGCTTACACGGTTAACGATTCGGCCATTGCAACATCATTCTCCAGTCGCCGCTGCTTGCCACCCCTACCCTACCGTTAATGTAGCGTGTGTATGACATCAAGGCGATCCGCATTCCGTGATTGAAGTCGTCTCAAAGGTTCCCCGTCGCGATCGGCGTGCCCAAAGTTGAAACATGCGATCCAGACGGGTCAAAACCTACGTTGATATGCCGTTTACAAGTGCGAATGAACCCGGTATGGCGAGCCTGGATCATGCGATGTACCCCACACCCTCAGACGTTCCTCGAAGCGAACTTTTATCCGTTTAGCCTGCTCTCGGCCGTGGGCCGCTCCCGCCACATTGTTAGGGTTCTGCTGCTCCCACCCAGCCCAATATCGCTCTGCATGGGCATAGCCCGCCTCCAGACCCTGATCTTTGGCAAGGCACAGAGTGTGCAAGGCAGCGTAAACAGCACAGCCAGTACCAGGGATGAAGCTGTCACGCAGGGCGTTGTTATCATCCTGGCCTGGCTCTCGTGTACTGGCCGTGCAGAGATCCTGATAGCGGTCCATTATCATGCACGCGAGAACGACCGGGTGGCCGGGGTATTCGCCGTGTTCGCCTAGTACGTTCTTCTCCCATTCGTATGTATTCGAGTTAGACATACGGCTTCCTCCATTTTAGTGGCCTTACTACTCCACGTAGCCATAGGCCGTTCAATCAATCGTTGCGGTATTTGAATAGCGTTCCGAACGCCTTGAACGATCAGTTTTCAATCACGCGCTGCGGATAGCCGACATCAATTGACTGGCCGCCTCACTGCTTGATACTCGAAGGGTCATTCAAGCTCCGAAGCAGAATCGTCAGGTTCTGATCGCACGGTGTCTACGTCAAACAACCCGTCCAGCATGTGTTTGCGCAGCAACTCGTCGGGTGACAGATAGATGCCTGTCGTTGACAGGTGAGCGTGACCCAGGTTGCGCATGGTAGCGCCGACGTCGGCGCCGCCGGCCAGGCCCAGCGTGGCGTGCGTGTGCCGCAACCAGTGCGTGCTCGCCAGCGCGAAGCGCTCAGCCGAGCCGGCATGCCCTTCGCGCGCCAGTTGCGTCGCGCAGGAGCGGAAGAAGGTTTTTAGGCTGGCATAGAGCGCGCCCGTACTCAGCGTGCGGCCGTCGCCGTGGCTCGGCGCCGCGAACGTCTCGTCACGGGTGCGGTCGAGCAGCGGCAGCTCGGGCGGCAAGGTGGTAAACCGGCCGTACAACCCGCGCGCGGCCAGGTAGCGGGTCAGCTCTGCCACCACCCGGTCGGCGAGCGGCACGCGGCGGGCGCGGCGGCCCTTGCCGATCACCTTGATGACCCAGTAGCCCTGGGCGAGACCATCGGTCACCACGTACTCGAGATCGCCGAGGCGCGCCTGGCACAATTCCGCGCGCCGTAGTCCGGTGCCGTACGCCAGGTACAGCAGGCAGCGGGTGCGTTGGCGGCTGTGCACCAGGTGCGGCGGATAGCTGCCCGGGGCCTCGATCCAGTTGAGCGCGAAGCGCCACTGCGCCGCGTTGAGCGCGTGGCTGGCGTCGACAGGCGGGGCGGGTGCCAGGCGCTGGCGCGGCACCGCGTCCCACGGATTGTCGGCCCAGTAGCGGACGCGCACCAGCCAGCCGCCGAAGGCCTGCAGGATGGTACGGCTGCGGTCCTGGCTACGCGCTGACGGTGCGGCGGCGAACGGCCGCCAATCGTCGCTGCCGCGGCGTCCCTTGTGACCGCCGAGCCAGGCCTCGCGCGGCTGGCGCCAGCGCCACTGGCTCGTGTCGCCGAGTTCGGCCAGGAAGGCGAGGTAGTCGGCGCAGTCGTTGACGCGCAGATCGGACAGCGCACGCTGCGCCTCAAAAATCGTCCACAGCAGAAAACGCTCCAATTCGGCGCGGTACGACCGCAAGGTATGCGGCCGGCCGTGATACTGCGCCAGGTAACAGGCGATCGCCTCGCGATCGTTGCCGGCCTCGATCATCAGCCGCGAGCGCTCGGCCCGGTTGTAGCCCTGGCTGCCGTCCAGACGTGCGCTCTGTTCGAGCGGGTAGCGGATCTGCTCGAGCGGCTGCAGCGCACCGCCCGCGGCGGGCAGCGCCGAGCGTACGAAGCGGCGCGCCCTGAGCACCTGCTGGGCATCGCGCCACTCCGCCGGTAGATCCAGGCTGACGCGATGCTCCCAGCACCATCGCGTCAGCGCGGCCCCCTGTTTCGGCCCGACGCCGGCGAGCGAACGCCACCAGCGCGGGCCGGCATGATCGATCCAGGCGATGCAGTCGCCGACGCTGTGCAGTCCGTGCCGGCCCAGCCGCGCCACCGTGCGTGGCGGCCACCACTGCCACAGCGGCGCGGCGCGGGTCGGTTGGCTGCAGCCGGCCGCCAGCAACGACTCCAGTGCCGGCCCGAGGGCCGGCTGCCAGGGCTGGGCCAGCCGTTGCGCTAACGCTGTCTGCCCCAGCCGGATCGCGCGGGCCAGCAGTTGCTGTTTACGCGCCTCCAGCGTCTGGCGCAGCGTCCTGAGGCCCCCCTCGGCGCCGTAGCGCGCCACCAGCACTGCCATCGGCAATCCCTGGCACCGGCCGCGCAGCAGCGCGCAGTCCTCGATCGACATTGGCTCATCCGCCGGTGGCGGATCGGGCATCAGGGCCCGCAGCAGATCGGGGCTCGTCATGGGCTTGCGCCCTTGCGCTGGGCCAGCACCGCACCCCGGTACAGTGCGCCCTTGGCCTCGGCCGTGGCCATCCACGGCGCCAGCCACCACTGCGTGCCGACCGCACCGTCGGTGAGCTCGCGCCAGCGCTGCAGCCGCTGCTTGGCGTCGTACAGGCTGGCCATCACCTCCGGCACCACAAAATACCGCGCCAGGCTGCCCGGGTAGGGCTGGTGCACCAGCTGCGCGCCCACCGTCAGCGCGTCGACCGCCAGCAGGGCGCGCGCTGCCGCGCCGTAGCGTGCCCGCGTGTCGTGTTCGCCCAGGCAATACACCACGGCGGCCACCGGGTGCCAGGGATCGGGGTCAGTCGGGTCGACGGCGCCGAGGTCGTAGCGCGCCTGCAGCAGGGCGCCTACGCGCCGGAACGCCACCGCATCGCGCGCCAGGTCATTCTCCCGGTCGTCGCCCGAGGCGGCACGGCCGGCATCGCTCTTGCCGACACCGGTCAGGGCCCAGACCTGGCCCTCGATGCGGAACAGGTCGGCGTAATAGATGGTGTCGGCGTGCTCGCTGAGCACGAGATGGGCAGCAAAGGCAGGTGGCATCGGCATGGCAGGGCTCCTGGGGTGGCGGGACGGTGCAACACCCGGCCATTTTAGCGCCTTTTTTTCGGACTAGGTGATAACAATAGTTATCACGTTGTGTAATATTTTTAGCATTGCGAAATTAGCTAATAGCTAATAGTATTAGCCGAGAAAGGAGGCCGCATGGCACGTAATCCCAATGAAACTGAGGCCCTGGCGTGGGACGCCTGCGACACCATCGGTGCGCGCGAACTGCGCAAACCGACGGTCGAGGAGGTGATGGCCCACATGGGCAAGCGCAACCCGACCATCGCCGGGCGCGTGATCAACGAATGGATGGCGGCGCGGTTGCACGAGGCGCTGGCCGAGCCGGACAGTGCGTTGAAGCGAGCCGTGGCCACGGTGATGGAACTGGCGATGCGCGAGGGACAAGCCACGCTCGAGGCGGAGCGGGCCACGCTGCTGGCCGCCCAGGAGCGCGCGCAGCTGGCCATCGACGCGGCCGAGGCGCGTGTCGCCACGATCGAGGGCGAGGCGGCCACGGCCCGCCAGGCGCAGGCGCTGGCACTGGCCGCGCAGGAGGCGACGCAGGCGCAGCTGCAGCAGCAAGTCGACACGCTGTCTGGGCAGCTGGACAGTGCCCAGACAGCGCAGCGCGAGACGCAGGCGGCGCTGGCCACGGAACGCGAGGGGCGGCTGCAGGAGGGGCGGCTGCAGGATCAGCAGCGGCAGGTATTGATGCGCGAGGTGGCGCTGGCGCGCGACGAGCTCGAGCAGCAGGCGGGCCAGCACCAGGCCGAGGTGCAGCGCCTGGTGCGCATGACCACTGTGCTCAGCGACGCCAACGCGCGCCAGCACGACGAGCTGGCATTGATGCGGGCGCGGCTGGACAAGACGACGCACGAGTTGTCGACCGCCGCGGCCCAGCTCGAGCAGGCGCGCCACGAGATAGAGGGCCAGACAGCCCGGGCGACGCAACTGGCCGAGCAGCTGCAGGCGGAGCTCGGCCGGCGCGCCGGCGCCGAGGCGGCGGTGCAGCAGCACGAGGCCGAGGTCGGGCGCTTGCGGGGGCGTGAGCAGGAGTTGCTGGAGGGGGTGGTAACGCTGCGGTTGCAGCTGCAGGCGGCAGCGGCCGTTAGTCGGCCTGCCTAGCTTCGGGATTTGGCGCTAAGTGTAGCGGATCAATAACATCGGCCTCCCGACCCAATCACGTTGACCGATGCAGAGCGACAACGCTTGTTTCTACGTAGAAACAAAAACCCAAGCCTTCTGATGATCTAGCTGCATTCGTTGGGCGGTGGGTGTTGCCTAACCTGCCACTCAGCTGTTCCCGGTCAGCAGCGTGTAGTTGTGCTTGCGCCGCAATTTGTCGAGCGCGGCAAGCTTGCGGCGCCCCTCTGCCTCGCTCTGCATTGATGTGATGCGAATTTGACCAAGGCGGCTTGCGCGGCCGCCATAGCTGCGCATCAGCAGCAAGTCGCCGAGCAGATCATAGTACAGTGTTGCCGTGTAATAGCGGGTCTCGCTCATCCAACGAAGATGCTTCACGATCATTTACACCCCTCCTGCCCGTTTCATCATCGACTGACGCAAACCCCTGTTTCGCTTTCCGGAAATCCGTTGCCAAGGTCGCTTTCCCACAAGATATCCCCATAAACCGTGGATAACTGTTGGCGTTTTCGGCGTGACGATAACGCCTGATCCTGACATCCAAACGAACTACCTGATTCCGTTCGTACGATACTCCTCGAAGTCAGACCACCCGGCTGTGTAGTTATGCTGATTTCGATCGAGCTCTTGCCAAAATCGCCCGCGTTCGCCGACGTCTTGGCGTGTTTCGGCAACCTCGCGAGCAATTGCATTTATATCGTTCGTACGTAAAGCGCGCTCCAACTCATGCCGGCGGTAAA
The DNA here is from genome assembly GCF_040812015.1 of Chitinivorax sp. PXF-14. NCBI lineage: Bacteria > Pseudomonadati > Pseudomonadota > Betaproteobacteria > Chitinivorax > Chitinivorax sp. PXF-14. The sequence goes on from NZ_JBFNXJ010000023.1 coordinate 20,144, forward strand.
TGGAGAAATATCCGTTGTCGCCGCGCCGTTTTGCCTTGATCCATTCGGAGCCATGCCGGTCGAATTCCAGCAGCGCGGTGGCAGTGGCGATGACCTTTGCCGGTTCCGGTACGGAACCAAAGGTTTGAGTGACAAGCTCCGCGATTTCCTTTGCGTGGCGCTCGGCGGCTTCGCGTTCGGCCTTCACGGCAGCGGCCTTGGCGTTTCGCTGTGCCACCTCGAAGCCCCCGTTCAGAGTGTCGAAGAATCGGGCCACCTCGAGCAGAAACTCCCTTTCGACTTCCGGTATGCTGACGCCCGATAGCCCATCCACCAAGCTAAGTACGTCGCGCGCTGCCGTCGCCACCCGGGCGGCGTTCGTACGAAAAGCTTTCGCCCGCTTTTCTCCCTGGAATCCCGAAACCAGTTTCTGCTGAATCAGCGGGAGCAGGCGGCGGGCATCCACGGCCAATCGCTTGCCCTGCCCCGCTGATTTCCCTGTCTTCGGCGCGGGTAAATACACGGGCCTTTCAACGATCTTCTCGACCTCGACTACTTGTTTCACAACCTTCTCGACCACGGCAGGCGTCGCGGCGGTCTCGGCAGCGGCCAAGGCCGCAGTCAGCGCTTCCTTTTGACGCAGACGCCAGGCTCTTGCCCGCTCGGCGTCCGGGTTTCTTGAGAGAGGTAGGCATCGAGGTTATGAATTTATCGAACGTACGAATTAGATGCTATACCGTTCTCCGCCGGCGTCAATATCGTACGCACGATAATAACGGCATCTTGGGTGCCTGACCGAGAAGTGCGAATCCTGAATCGCCGCGGTCACATCTTCCGCTGCGGCGGAAGACTGAGATCCGCCATGCACTGTGCCGGTTCACGAATTGGAGTCGTGGTGTCCAATTGCCCCGGTTCCACCTGTGCGGGTTGCGGTCGGACTTGGTCGGCATTACCGACTTGCTGCAAGAGAATCGCGATACGAGCGACATCGCTTCGTGCCAAAAAAGTCCTGACCGAAGTTGACACCGCGTACTGGAAGGTAGAGACTGGCAATAAAGCCTGACACATTTGCCCAATACCAGAAAGCCCAAGAGCTGCGAACTCTTGGGCTTTCGCCATTCAGCGTCGCGCGTCTGTGTAAGTATGACGTTTCTGGAATAATCGGGGCACGATTATTAAGACTTAGTGCGCTTTCGTCGTTGTGTCATCGTGGCGACGCGCTAGGACAGCGGGGAACGGGATGACGTTTTTGGGCGCTGGATCCTCCTCCCCGGTTCGCCACATCCTCATGACAAAACCCAGTTGCGCGAGGCGGGTAGCGGCCTTCTCGAGTAAGTGGTCGAGCGCACTCCAGTTAGTCGGTTTGTTTGTACAGTCGATCACAACAAATTGGAAAAACTGGTGAGACAGATGGGCGAAGGACTCAATCACACCGGCAAAACTGTCTTGAGACTCGGTGCTTTCGTCGTCAGGGACGGTCAAATATACAGTTAGCTTCCGGCCTTGAAGTTCGGGCTATGTGCAAAATAAGGTTGGAATTCTGAATCTACGCCAAACGTGATAACTCTCCGTTTTGTGCAAAACATGGTTGAAAGTTTCCATCAGTCTGGTATTCTGTTTTGTGCAAAACTTGGTTGGAGAACCACATGGCAGAACAGACAGGCTCGGGCGCATCGCTGGCGGATTTCATCTGGAAAAACGCCGAAGACCTTTGGGGTGATTTCAAGCACACGGATTTCGGCAAGATCATCCTGCCGTTCACGCTGCTGCGCCGTTTGGAATGCGTACTGGAACCCACCCGCGAAAGCGTTCGAGAAAGTCATGCCGCCTTCAAGGATGCCGGGATCGATATTGATCTAGTGCTCCGTCAGGCCACACGCTACCCGTTCTACAACACGTCAGAATACGCGCTGGCCACACTGGGTAGCACAAAGACCCGCCAGAACCTCCAAGACTACATCGCCCACTTCTCGGACAACGCCCGCATCATCTTCGAGCAGTTCGACTTCACGAACACCGTCATTCGTCTCGACAAGGCCGGTGTCCTCTTCAAGATTTGCAAGAATTTCGCCGGTATCGATCTGCATCCGGAGGCGGTGCCGGATCGCGTGATGAGCAACCTCTACGAGCATCTGATCCGCCGATTTGGTGCCGAGGTCAATGAAGGGGCTGAGGACTTCATGACGCCCCGCGATGTGGTGCATCTGGCCACGGCCCTGCTGCTTGACCCGGACGACGCTCTGTTTGAATCGAATCCCGGCCTTATCCGTACCCTGTATGACCCGACGTGTGGCACGGGCGGCTTTCTGACCGACGCCATGAACCACGTTGCCGAGTACGGCAATCGTTTCAAAGTTCCGCCCGTGCTTGTTCCTCATGGACAAGAGCTTGAGCCGGAAACTCATGCCGTCTGTCTGACCAGCATGTTGCTGCGCACCCTCGAATCCGATCCTGGCCGCGACCTGTCAAAGAACATCCGTCTGGGCAGTACGCTCTCCAATGACCAGTTCGCCAACGAGCGCTTCCATTACTGCCTCTCAAATCCTCCCTTCGGCAAGAAGTGGGAGAAGGATTCAGACGCCGTAAATGCCGAGCACAAGGAAAAGAAGTACGACGGTCGTTTTGGCCCCGGCCTGCCGCGCATCAATGATGGCTCGATGCTGTTCCTGATGCACTTGGCCAGCAAGCTGGAGTTGCCTGAGAACGGCGGTGGCCGTGCCGCCATCGTGCTATCAGGGTCGCCGTTGTTTAACGGCGGGGCTGGCTCAGGGGAGTCTGAGATTCGCCGCTGGCTGCTGGAGAACGATCTGGTGGAAGCCATCGTGGCGTTGCCCACTGAAATCTTCTTCCGCACCGGCATCGGCACCTATCTCTGGATTCTCTCGAACAAGAAGGACGGGCGCAGGGAAAATCGCGTCCAACTCATCAACGCCACCGGCTTCTGGTCGTCGATCAAGAACGAAGGCAACAAGCGCCGGATCGTGGATGACGAGCAGCGCCGCCAGATTGTCGACATCTATGCCGCTGCCGAAAACAGCGATGTTTCACGGATGATCGATTACCGCACCTTCGGCTATCGCCGTATCAAGGTGTTGCGCCCGCTGCGCATGTCCTTGGTTGTTGATGACGCTGGACTGTCCAAACTGCAAGACGAAAAGGCTTGGCAGAAGCTCTCTCCGGAGCATCAGCAAGTCTGGCTGGGAGCATTGCAGCAACACATGGGCACTACCCATCTCTTTGCCTGGGCAGAATCCTTTGCCGATGAAACGGTGCGTTCAGCATTGGCTTCTGGCAAGGTCATCAAGGCGGGCAAGACCTTCGTCAAGGCGCTAACCAACGCCTTTGGCGTGCGCGATCCACAGGGCGAACCAGTGCTCGATGCCGATGGTGCAGTTGTCGCCGATCCTGAATTGACCGACTACGAGAACGTGCCGCTGACCGAAGACATCCGCGACTACCTGGCCCGTGAAGTCCTGCCACATCTGCCGGATGCCTATATCGACGAAACCTTCCGCGACGACAACGACAAGGCCATTGGCCGCGTCGGCTACGAGATCAACTTCAACCGCTTCTTTTACCAGTACGTGCCGCCGCGCAAGCTGCATGAAATCGATGCGGAGCTGAAGCAGGTTGAGTCGGAAATTGCTGCGCTACTGGCTGAGGTTGCGACGGAATAATGGCAAGCCCCGCTAATCCAATCCCTCCCGGCGCAGATTCAGGTACTCGCTATGGGCGCTATACCGTATTGTCGGTGGCGCAGCCTGGGCGTAAGGCCAGAGTGCTTTGCCGCTGTGACTGCGGAACCGAAAAAGAGGTTCGGCTAGACGGGTTGAAGGCCGGGAAAGTCATGTCGTGCGGCTGCCTGAATACTGAACGCCGGAAGGATGAAAAGCCATCAATGCAAGGAGCGTTTGCGGATGTGCTCCAGAAGCGCTTTGGGCGACTGGTGGCAACAGGTATCCAGAGGGAAACGGGCAAGCCGACGAAGATTGTTTGTCGCTGCGATTGTGGGGGGCAAATTCTGACGACTGCGCCCCGGTTGCGCAGCGGCGACACAACCAGTTGCGGTTGTTTTCATCAGGAACGGCTTGTCGAGCAAGGGGCAATTACTCGGGATCATGGCCATGCGGTCGACGGGGAACTTGCTTGCGGTAATACCTCAATCTATCGGGCCTGGCTCAAGGTGCGCTCGCTTTGTCGTGCTGTGCAGCGCCGAGGCGCGGGCAAAGTAAATGGCGAATACGATCCGCGTTGGGGAGCCTTCGGTGCCTTCCTGGCGGACTTTGGAGAAATCGGTTTCAGCGAAACGATTTGCCGCAAAGACAATAGTCTGCCCTGGTCAAAATCCAACTGCTATGTTGGCCTTGGCCCGATGGATAGTCGCCGCAAAACCCGCGAAGAAAACCTGCTCTCCGCACAAAAGTCACAGGAGCAACAGTCGTGAGTATTACCGCATCCCTGATTCATCCAAATGGCGAGGTCGATTCGATTTCGTTGCCGGAAGACAAACAGGCCCGACAACGAAAACGGCAAGGATGGCCCGCACATGATCAACCACACGGCAACCGCCATTGCCCATGAGGCTGAAGCCGTCATGCCCACCGACTACATCGCTGGGGTTGCCGTCATTCTTCCTGCCGAGGTGCTGCAATGACTCAGCCTTTCATTCATTCAAATGCCCTTCTGCTCGAAATCCGGGGGTTGATTGAGGACGCTCGGCAGCAGGTAGCTCAAATTGCCAATAGCGCCTTGACCTTGACCTACTGGCGGATCGGCAAGCGAATTGGCGCTGAAGTCCTTGGTGGGGAACGCGCTGCCTATGGCGGCCAGATTGTCGTATCACTGGCGCGACAATTGGAACAGGACTATGGGCATGGATTCGGAGAAAAAAGCCTCCGGCGCATGATCCAGTTCGCCGAGGTGTTTCCCAACGAAGAAATTGTCGTATCGCTGATACGAGAATTGACCTGGACGCATTTCATTGCCCTGCTGCCACTGAAAGACCCGCTGGCCCGCGAGTTCTACGCCGAGATGTGCCGCGTGGAGCGTTGGAGTGTCCGTACACTGCGGCAAAAGATCGGCGGCATGTTGTTCGAGCGTACTGCCTTGTCAAAGAACAGTCCGGAAGTCGTCCGTCAGGAACTGGACAGCTTGCGCGACGGGCAAATGACGCCGGACATGGTGTTCCGTGATCCCTATCTACTCGACTTCCTTGGGCTTTCGGGCGCGTACAGCGAGAAAGACCTGGAAGCCGCCATTCTTCGGGAAATGGAGGCCTTCCTGCTCGAAATGGGCAATGGCTTCTGTTTCGTCGAGCGCCAGAAGCGTATGAGTGTCGGCAAGGACGATTTCTATCTCGATCTGCTGTTCTATCACCGGCATCTACGTCGATTGGTGGCCATCGAACTCAAGCTGGAATCTTTCCAGCCCAGCCACAAAGGACAGATGGAGCTTTATCTCCGCTGGCTGGACAAACACGAACGCGCCGCCGGGGAAGAGCCGCCCATTGGCCTCATCCTGTGCGCGAGCGCCGATGCCGAGCAAATTGAACTCCTGCAACTGGATGAAGCATCCATCCGGGTGGCGGAATACCTGGTTGAATTGCCGCCTGTGGCAGTGCTGCGAGAGCGCCTGCATCGCGCTATCGAGCACGCACGGGAGCGTACTGCGCTGCCCCCGGCGGAAGGAGGTCAAAAATGAGCCACTACAAACCTTACCCTGTTTATCGGGATTCTGGCGTGGAATGGATTGGGCGGGTGCCGGAGCATTGGAAGAAAATGCCGTTCAAGCGCTTAGCCTCTATTTGCAATGGGCAAGACTACAAGGATGTTGAAGACGCTGACGGTGCATACCCCGTAATTGGATCTGGAGGTGAATTCGCACGGGCCTCCTCTTTTCTGTTCGACGGGGAATCAGTTTTGCTTGGCCGCAAGGGCACTATCGACAAGCCGCTTTATATCAACGGGCCCTTTTGGGCTGTCGATACGATGTTCTACACGAAGATTGTGGGCCACGCTTTCCCAAAATTTGTCTATTACACTGCGCTTACTATTCCATTCAGCCGATATTCGACAAACACCGCATTGCCAAGCATGACAGGGGAAAATCTGTCTTCGCATGTCATTGCAGCTCCGGAAATTTCTGAACAACAAGTCATAGCCACTAGCTTGGACCGCGAAACGTTCCGCATCGACGCCCTGATCGCCAAGAAAACCCGCTTCATCGAACTCCTGAAGGAAAAGCGGCAGGCACTCATCACACATGCTGTCACCAAGGGACTCGATCCGAATGTGAAGATGAAGGATTCGGGCGTGGAGTGGATTGGGGAGGTGCCGGAGCATTGGCGTACCGGAATTTTGAAGCGATTTATCGTATTCCAACGAGGACACGATCTACCGTCTGAATTACGAGGGGAAGGGACCGTGCCTGTCGTGTCGTCAGGAGGTTATACCGGTACTCATAACGTTGCCGTGGCGAAGGCTCCAGGCATTGTCACGGGTCGCTATGGTTCATTAGGAGAATTTACCTTTGTCGAGAAAGACTACTGGCCGCTAAATACTGCGCTTTACTCGATACAGCTTTTTGATAATGACCCTCGTTTTGTCTGGTATCTGCTCCAACACATCTCTGACCTATTTTTGCTTTACTCCGCCAAGGCCGCAGTTCCTGGTATCGATAGGAATGACATTCACGAAATCTTTGTCGCGGCCCCGCAGCATGATGAGCAAGAGCAGATAGCGCAACGCCTTGACAAGCTGTCAGATCGCATAACGACGCTCACCGAAAAGACCCAGCGCAGCATCGATCTGCTGAAAGAGCGCCGCGCTGCCTTCATTACCGCTGCCGTCACCGGCCAAATTGACCTCCGGGGGTCCGCATGAGCGACACCGCACACCAAGAAAAGCACTTCGAGAGCTACATCGTTTCCAAGCTAGAGGCACAGGGCTGGAAGGTTGGCGAAACCACGAAGTACGACACCGAACGGGCGTTGTATGCCGAGGACTTGATTGCTTGGCTGGAAGCCTCCGGCCAAGGTGAAAAGTGGGCCAAGCTCAAAAAGGACAACGGCGACCGCGCCCTTGAGGTGCTGATGGATCGGCTGGCCAAGGCGCTGGAGACGCACGGCACGGTTCAGGTGCTACGCCAAGGCTTCTCCATTGCCGGGTGCGGCCACATCGATCTTTCGGAAGCCGCGCCGGAGGACAAGCGCAACGCTGACGTGCTCAAGCGCTACGCCGCCAATATCCTGCGCGTAGTGCCGCAGCTTCAGTACCATCCGTCGCGCAAGCTGGCGATTGATCTGGTGTTGTTCATCAACGGAATTCCGGTGGCGACCGTCGAACTCAAGACCGATTTCACCCAGTCGGCAGAAGCGGCCATGGATCAGTACCGCACCGACCGTTTGCCCTACGATCCCAAGACCAAGCGCCGTGAGCCGTTGCTGACCTTCAAGCGGGGCGCGGTCGTCCATTTCGCCATGTCGGATTCTGAAATCCAGATGGCAACGAAGCTCGATGGTGAGAACACCTTCTTCCTGCCTTTCAATAAGGGCAATGATGGCCATGCAGGCAACCCGGAAGGCGAGTTGAAGGCCGATGGCACCCGCGAATACCCGGTGGCCTATTTCTGGGAGGCTGTCTGCCAACCGGATGCTTGGCTGCGTGTCTTCCATAGCTTCGTCTACGTCGAGAAGAAGGATGTCGTCGACCTGAAGGGCAACTGGTCGAAGAAGGAAACGCTGATCTTCCCGCGTTTCCACCAATGGTCTGCGGTCAATGAAATGATCGCCGATGCCAAGCAGAACGGCCCCGGCATGGTCTATCTGGCCGACCACAGCGCCGGTTCCGGCAAGACCAGCACGATTTCCTGGACAGCCCATGACCTTGTGAAGTTGCGTCGTGACAACGGCGATTCGATCTTCAGCAGCGTCATCATCGTGACCGACCGCAACGTGCTGGATGGCCAGCTTCAGGATGCCGTCAAACAGATCGACCATCAGTTTGACGTAATTGCCGCAATCGACCGCCAGAAGTCCTCAAAGTCGAAGAGTCAGCAACTGGCGGATGCGCTGCTGGCGGGAACGCCGATCATCGTCGTGACCATCCAGACCTTCCCGTATGCGATGGAGGCCATCGTGACGGACAAGACCCTCAAGGGAAAGAACTTCGCGGTCATCATCGACGAGGCGCATAACTCCCAGACCGGCACCACGGCAGCCAAGCTTCAGACGGCGCTGGCAATGAGTGGCCAGGGCAAGATGGCATCGCTGACCGTTGAGGAACTGCTGGAACAGCTTCAGAAGTCGCGAGCGCGTCCGGACAACATCAGCTACTTCGCTTTCACCGGCACGCCCAAGCATTCGACGTTGATGCTCTTTGGCCGCGCTCCTGACCCCTCGCAGCCACCATCCAAGGACAATCTGCCGGAAGCCTTTCACAAGTACAAAATGCGCCAGGCCATTGAGGAAGGGTTCATCCTGGATGTCCTCAAGGGCTATGTGCCCTACAAGACCGCGTTCAATCTTGCTAAGCAGATCGAGGACAACAAGCGCGTCAGCGCCAAGGCGGCGAAACGCGCTTTGGCGCAATGGATGTCACTGCACCCGACCAACGTCACGCAGAAGGTGCAGTTCATCATCGAGCACTTCAGCAAGAACGTGGCTCACCGGCTGGATGGCAAGGCCAAGGCGATGGTTGTCACCAGTTCCCGCGCTGCTGCAATCCGCTACAAGAAGGCATTTGACCGCTACATCGCCCAGCATGCCGAATACAGCTACATCCATTCGCTGATTGCCTTCTCGGGCAAGATGACTGGCAAGCAGGTGATGCATGGCGATGATGAGCAATTCAAGGATGATGTGTTCATCGTTGATGAGAACGAGGAATACACCGAAGAAAGCATGAACCCGGAAGTTCAGGGGCAGGATTTGCGCCTCGCCTTTGATCGTCCGGAGTATCGCGTGATGCTGGTGGCCGACAAGTTCCAGACTGGCTTCGACCAGCCCAAGCTGGTGGCCCAGTACGTCGACAAGAAGATCGCCAACGATGTCGAAATCGTTCAGACCTTCTCTCGCCTCAACCGTATGGCACCGGGCAAGGATGAAGTCTTCATCATCGACTTCGTGAATGACCCGGAGAACGTTCGTCGGGCCTTTGCCATGTACGACGACGGGGCACAGATTGACGACGTGCAAGACCTCAACGTGGTCTACGAGATCAAGGAGCAACTTGACGGCCAAGGCTTGTATGAAGCCTCTGATCTGGAAGCCTTCAAGGAAGCTCGCTTCAAAACCATCCGCGACATCACGCATGCACAAGAGCCGCAGCACAAGGCGCTCTATACCGCGACCGATGGCCCCAAGCGCGTGTTCGAGCAACGACTGAAAATGCTGCGCGAAGCCATTGCGACCTGGGAGGCAGCTTTCGACAAGGCGCACAGCCAAGGCGATCAGGCAGGCATGAAGTCGGCTGACCATCACCGGCAGGAGCATGCAGAGCAAATCAAAACGCTGATGGCCTTTAAGGCTGGCCTTGGCCGTTTCTGCCGCACCTATGCTTACGTGGCCCAGTTGATCGACTTTGGCGACCCGGAACTGGAGAACTTCGCAGCCTTTGCCAAGTTGCTGCAAAAGCGGCTATCCGGTGAAACACCTGAGAGTGTGGATTTGAAAGGCTTGGTGCTGACCGGGTTCGACATCAAGGGCAAGGATGACACTCCCGACGAAGAAGGCGATGCCCCTGTACTCAAGCCAATTGGGCCGGGAGGTGGTGGCGGCGCGGGTGATGCACCCCGATTCCTCATGGAAATCATCGACAAGCTCAATCACTTGTTTGGCGAGGCGACTCCGCTTCGTGACCAAGCTGCTTTCGTGAATCAGATTGCTTCCATCGCCCGTGAAAACGATGTGGTAATGGCCCAGGTTGAAAGCAATACGCGGGATCAGGCGATGAAGGGCAACCTGCCCGGTGCTGTCCAGCAAGGCGTGGTTCGTGCCCTGACCAGTCACCAGAAGCTCGCTACGCTGGTACTAAAGTCGGATCGACAGGCCATGGCCGCCCTGACCGATGTGATTTACGAACTGATCAGCCAGCAGCGGAACATTGACCTGGATAACGCAAGTGATTGACCTCTTGAACCTCCCCGGCGTCAAGCCGGTGGATTACTTCTCGCAGAATCGCGGACTCACCGTCGTTGCCGAAGCGCTCGACGGTGATTCGCCTTCATGCCCCGACTGCACCAAAGCCATGTATCGGCATGGCAAGCGATCCAATATCTTTGCCGACACGCCGATGCAGATGCAGCCGGTGCGCCTGGAAATCTTCCGGCCGCGTTTCCGATGCGATAGCTGCGGCAAGATGTTCTCTCCTGAATTGACGTTTCTGGATGAGAAGCGACGGGCAACCAAGAGACTGGTCGACGCCATCCGGGAACGATGCTTGGACATGACGTTTCATGCGCTGGCCGACCAGACCGGGCTTGCCGTCAATACCATCAAGAATATCGCGCACGATCTGATTGAAGAACTGGATCGAACGGTGCGGTACGAAACCCCGGTCATCATGGGGATCGACGAGGTAAGCATCGCCGGGAGGTATCGTTGCGTCATCACGAACCTTGCGACGAACAACGTCTATCAGATGCTGGAACTTCGCACGCAGGATCATCTGAAGCCGTTCTTCAAAAACCTGCCTGACCGGGAACGAGTGGAATGGGTCTGCACGGATATGTGGCGACCGTTCAAGCGATCATTCGCCCAATACCTACCCAATGCCCGTTTGGTCATCGACAAGTTTCACGTCGTCAAAATGGCCTCCGAAGCACTGGAGGAAGAGCGCAAGAAGTATCAGGCGACCTTGAGCAAGGAAGAGCGAGTCCATGTGAAGAAGTCGATTCGTTGGCTGACCCTAAAGCGGCCAGGCAACTTGAATGCGGATGAACTGAAGGCGCTGGCAGTGGTTCGACAAGCCATTCCTGAATTGGGCAAAGCCTACGACTTCAAAGAAGCCTTCTTCCGCATCTACGACGATCCAGACAAGGTATCGGCTCAACACGCCTTCGAGGCATGGGAAAACACGCTGCCAGCAGGCGAACTGGAGATGTTCCACTCGCTCGCCAAGACGGTGCACAATCACTACGAAGACATCTTCGCCTACTGGGATTCGCCGGGCCAGATCACCAATGCCTACACCGAATGCCTGAATGGCCTGATCAAGCTGTCGAACCGATTGGGGCGCGGGTATAGCTACGAGATCATCCGGGCCAAAACGCTTTACGCGAAACATGCCCGAAAAGTGGGTAGTGGCGTGAGGCTATCCAAGCCTTCCGAATCGCATATTCCAACCAAGAGCACTACCGAGACAGTCGAGTACGGGCCGCATATTCCAACCTTGGTGGAGCTTGCCGAATCAGGCAGTCTGGACTGAGAAAACAGGACTTTCCAACCTCAGAATGCATATAGCCGAAGTTCGTAACGAATCATATGAAGGAAAATGCCCGATTTAAGGTGACGGAACGAAACATCGGGAACCCCCGTGGTCTCTACCAGAAGTGAATCTAAGGCCGCAATGATAGCCGAACTGCCGCTACGGTACATGCCTTACAAAGAATATAGTTCTTTAACCATTTGTGTGATGGTCAGTGAGTTGGCGCGTCCCTTGCGATTCCCTGGTACTTTGGCCGTATATCTTGCAGCACGGGTACCCACAGTATCGTAAACGTAGAGTGTGAAGCCTCATCGCGACGCACCTCAGCTCCACGAACTCGACCCATCGCCACCTTGTACAAGGGCTCGATGCAGGAATGTCGCAAAAATGTCGAATAGTGTTGCCCGCATCAACACGCAACAGTGTCTGCTCAGCGCAGAGGTCGGAACCGACGGGATTTGTAGTCGACGAGCGCCGACGCACCTACAAGTACCGCACAAAGAGCGGCTCTTGTTTCTACGTAGAAACGGGGGAGATCTTGCATGGTGAACTGGCTTGTTTCTACGTAGAAACTGCGTATGACGCGCCGTTGCGTGGCTCCCAGTAATCCGTAGGCGCAATTCACCAGCGTTGCAAGGAAAACCGGCGTAACGCGCGAGCAAAATAGCTGAATGCGGCGTCCATGGCGTCGGTCCGGCCTAGACGGGATCGTTTCGCTATTGGCTCGGTGAACCAGAAACGATTAAGTTAGTCTTAATCGCGGAATGTGGGGAGACAGATACTCTTGCGGTAAATTAAATTGGCCCCTTGTTTCTACGTAGAAACAAGGGGCCCGTGGTCTGGTTTCTACGTAGAAACTTTTTCCGCGTTTGCCTTGTAGTATTCTTCAATCGTAGCGGTCAGCTCTCTCTTCTGGTCCGTCGTCAGGCCTGCCGCCTCAACAACAAAGAGGTTTCCGTCCTTACGCTCCTTAGCGACCACTGAAACCCCGCCGTCGGCGGTGGCTTGAAACCACACCTTCAAACGCCCCCGTTTTGCAGCACCTGGTCGTCTGCTCAAATATTTTCGTTTCGCTTCCGCAGTATCACGCACACTCAACTTGCGCTCCGATATTTCCTCCGCAAAGCGAGCACCGGTTTCCTCGTCGGTTGCATTGATCAATGATCGAATCTCTTGCACGACGTTGTACGTGAACGATTTTGGATTGTCGTCAATAACCCTAAGCACGACTAAGGGCAAGTCATTAAACGCAAGGATCTTACTTGCTGTTGATCTGGTGCACCCGACCTCGTTACAAATATCCTCAATACTTTGATACACACGATCGTCAAGAAGGCGTTTCCACACGAGCGCCCTATCGTAATCGGTATGATCTGAGCGCCGCTCATTTTCCTCATTCGCGAGCAAATATAGATCGCGAGGCGTTAGACCAGGACGAAGAACCCCCTTGATTGTTGCCGCATGGCCTTGTTCATTGCGTAACGCCAACGCACGCCGGCGTTTTCCGCCTGCCACAACGATAAAGCGGCCTGGCTTGGCACCTTCCGTGACAATGATTGGACTGAGTTGCCCGTAAGTTGTTACAGACACAAGCATGTCCGCAATTTCTTGCTGGTCATATTTCGTTCTCGGGCCGTACGGGTTGTCATCCAGTTTGTCAATTTCGAGGTCAAGTATCTTGTCCTCTGAAGTCACTTTTTCAATCTCATCAAGCCTAGGTGCTGCTGGGATTGGCGGCTTCACGCCAAGCCCAAGTGGAACGCCAACGGCGAGTGGTGCCGCGGTGCTCTGCTGGATCAATCCCGATGATTTTTTCATTGCTCGACTCCCAGTCCTTTGATGCCCAACAACGCCAAAATCTCGCGCGACAACTCCAACAATTTTCGACCGGCAGGGGAAGTTGGCTCTCTTTCATACAGCGCGTTTGTCTCACCCTTTGTGACTCTGCTTTGTGACAAAAAGCCCGCGTAGGCCGGGATGACGGTTTTCAAAAGTTGATCCCCGTACATGTTCTTCAAATTGTCGAGATTCTCTTCTGATGACCGGTAGCTCGGATGGTAGCCATTGGCCAAGAACAGCACAGGCTTTTTCATGCTGAACGCTTTATCTAGATCATTTAACTCTTGGGCCAATACACGAAGCGCCTTGGTTGACATCCCGTCCAGCTTTACCACGCTCAAAACCACGTCGGAGGCTACCAACACGTTGAAATTTAATACGCTACTGCTTGGGGGCGAGTCGACGATGATAATGTCAAAGTTCTTTGCGAGAAATTCGCTGTTATTCTTGATGAATGTTGCAAACAGGTATTCGCGCCTCGTGTAGGCCGAGACAGTCAGATCGAACGAAGACAAGAAATTGTCAGCGGGGATTACGCTCAACGCCATTTCCGCATAAGGCCGCTGAATAGCAGACTCAATCGGAGCATTGTTGGTTAGCAAGTCAAGCATTGTCACGATACCTTCCTGCTCGACGTCGATACCTAACATGTCCGACGCGTCACCTTGCGGATCTGCATCGATTAGCAGTGCCCGATAACCTTGAGCTGCGACGCAAAGTGCTAGATTACTAGCCGTCGTTGACTTACCAACCCCACCTTTACTCATTCGAAGAGAAACAACAGGTGGGACAGTTGGTAACTTTAGTCGCTCGTTAAACTCAGGAAAGAGTTTGCTTCGCATCTGTCCGATGTCAGCTGCGGAATAGGTTAGATGGTAGCCAGACCTTGGAACGTTTTCTTTGTTTGCCAACGCGCGTATTTCGTTGGCGTCCAGTGGAACCGCCAACAATTCAGACGCGAGCTTGGCTCTAACCTCGAAGGTACGCATAGATTCCCCCTCAGATTCCCAGTAACATTGATAAAAAGATTTCCGGCGAGTTTATCAGATAATCTTGTGTTGTTGCCTGCATTTCATCCGCGATCACCCACCAGTGCATTGAGCAACAGCAGTCACCATACGGATCGTCGAAACGGCATCTTTAAGGGATCGCGCTACTTTGGCGGCCAATCGTTCCGCGTCCCGAAGACCGAAGTTTGGCGCGACTTGTGTCAATCGGGGGATCCTCGATCAGTGGTGGGCAGCCAAAATAGGACAAATCCCTAGGTTTGTAGACCTGTTACGACAAGGAGGCACGCGCAACTGAGTTCGCAACTAAGGCAAGATCCTATAACTGTAGTCCTATGGGTGCGCTGAAATCGTAACCACACGGACGTTCGGTGGGATTTCCCTACTGCTGTAGGCTTTAGTTTTATCAGGGCTGGGTTTAGTGCACTCAGATTGATACTGGTATCGATGTCCGATAGGTCGAGTTGGAGGCAATCGAATGGACAGCCCTACGTTTGTAGTCCTTTGCGAGGTTGCTTGCGGTATGAAACGGGCTAAAAGCCCGCAGATACGGGAGTTTCAACGTGCGTACGACTTGAAAGGTCTACAGTCATGGGGTTTATCAATGACACAGCCTTGAGTTGCAGAGGTGACTCCCTAGCCATTCCCTAGAAACGTAGTCTTTGGGGTTGGCATACCCCAAGAAGTCTACAACTGTCGGGGTTTTAAGGGTTTTTGCGAGGGAAACGTGTGTTTGCAGAGTTGGGTAGGAACTCGAAATGGATGGTTTGATGCGAAAGGTCTACAAAAACACGCCTTTGAATGCCGAGCCAATAATCTGGTTGGGGCAAAAGACTACAAATCTCGGGAGCTATCTCCTGACAGCATTCTTGATACTTAAGGCAATCAATCTAATTGCAACTTCGTTAACTAATTGATTCTTCAAAGCAATTAGCGATTTAAGTCTACGTCTATGGGCACATGGCTACGTTTATGGGGGTGAAAACACCTGATGACTACAAACGTAGGGCTTGATCTGGCTACGCCTGTGGGGCGAGGGGTCTACAGCTATGGGAAGGGTCTACACCTATAGGGGTAGGCTTTTGGCTCCTTGAATACCAATGGTGATACGTACCGTCTACTCACTAAAATTTCCGGCTGCCCGTTTGTTATTGAATTCGACGTCGGGGCCAAGGCAGATCTATGCGATAGAAACCACCACCAGGCTTAACAAGCCTACACGCTATAGGTTGACACGTAGACTTTTGCGGTCTACATTGCCTTGAATTTATGTAGACTTTAAATGCAAAGGCAAGTGTTGTGAATCCTAAATCCAAGCCGAAGGCTGTTGTGGCGCCGGGTCAGCTGATAGACACGGTTGGCCAGAGCTGGTTGGCTGATGACTCGGTAAACAGCTTTGTGGCAGGTGACCTGTTTGTGGAGCAGTCATTGCAGCTGCTGGAGCAGGCAAAACAGGAAGCTAACCAGGCTGGTAGTCGTGTTCTGCCTGAGGTATGGAAAGCACCAAGCAACATGCCTGAGCGACTCCAGCATGACCTCCGCCGCGCACAACAGGATAGTCAGTATGCGTTAGATTTCTACCAGGATGGGGACGGACTCACGCCTATCACGGATTCGAAGCACGAGATTTCGCTGAAGCGTGGCAACTATCACCTGCGGATGATTGGAAGGCTGGGCTTGCTCGAGCGACAGGTGATAACAGCACTACACTTTATTGCTCGCCCGCACGTGTTAAGCCGGGATTTTCACTCGGTTAGCCAGAACTACCTAAAGTGGCTAATCAATCACAACACCAAGGATAACTCGTACCTCAAGAAGACTATTGAGGGATTGCAAGGGGCTACGGTCTGGACCGAGGATCAATCTGCCCCTGGGGGTGGAAGCTGGATCTCAATTCAGGTTCTGGGAACGGTTGCGTTTGACAACGGGATTTTGTACTTCAAGATTCCAGAAGACATGCGTTCTGCCATTGCCAACCCAGACCAATATGGCTACATCTCGATGCGGATGAATGCCGCCTTTAATGGGCGGCATGCTCGCACCTTGTACGATTACTTGGTCTCGTTCAAATGGCGGGGCTACACAGACTGGTGGTCTGTGGAGGAGTATCGTCGGCGCATGGGGGTCGATAAAGATGAATACAAGGAATTCAAGCGACTGGCGGTGCGCGTTATCAAGGAACCGCTGGATGAAATTGAAAAGATATCCGACATCAAGGGAGTAGTGGAGTATCGGCGCGAGAACCGTCAAGTTGTTGCGCTACGCTTCAAGGTTTTAGCTAATCCGGATGGTGCACTTGCGCTCAACGAGATTGCCCAGAACACGGAGTTTCCGGCCGACCTCTACGACATGCTGAAGGCTGACTGGATAGGCTCTGACACTGAAATCAACGAACTGGCTCGAGAGTACAAGGCGGAGCAGATTCGCGAGAAAATAAAGGTACTCACCTACCGATACTCTATGCAGTCGAAGAAGATGGATTTCCCGGGTGCCTTGCTTAAGGCCGCCTTGGCGCAAGATGACAAGTATCAGTTGACGCACAGCGAGATGGCGCAGGTAGACCATTGGATGAAGCAGCGCCAGGAAGAAAAGAATAAGAGCCTCGAGGTGGCCCGTGAGCGAAAAGCCCTGCGTAAGGCCTCGGAAGAGGCCACAGCATTACTGGAAGACGTGTGGTCAACTTACCCACTAGACAAGCAAATGGCGTATTGGCAAGCATTCCTGGCTGAGCCGGACACCAAGCCGTTGATTCAAATTCACAAGCTAAAAGAGGACGTCATTGGCCTGACCAAGAAGAGTGTGCAGATGCAGTTCAGCCGTTACTTGCTAAACGCATTGAAGGCCGCAATGGACCAAGAGCAAGATCAGCGCTTGCTGAAATAAGCTGACGCGCACGGCTATGGACTGGATAGCTGCCAAAGGCCTACAGGCATATCGCGGCGGTCACTTGGTCAACGGAAATCCCGGCTCGTCGTGCTGAGCTCCCCTAGCAACTCGGTGAGATTTACCAGCCGCTTGGCCAACAGGTGCACGACCAGGCCTTCACGCTGCACGATGCCGTAGACCGCCATCAGGCGGGAGCTGAGCAATTCCATGCGCTGGCGGTCGGACAGATCGCGCCAGACGATGATGTTGCTGATTCCGGTCTCATCTTCCAAGGTCACGAATACCACACCGCTGGCGGTCGACGGCCGCTGCTTGGTGACAACCAAGCCAGCGACACGGGCAAGCCGTCCGTTGGGCATCGCCTGCATTTCGACCGCGGTGATCAGGCGCCTGGCCTTGAGTTGAGTCCGGAGCAGCGACATCGGGTGGGGACCAAGGGTGAGGCCTAGGCTCGCATAGTCGGCCTGGATCTCCTCGCCAACGGTTGGTATCGGCAGAGGCGGGGGGGTATCGAGGGAGACGGTGCCCTCGGTCAGGCCTGCCCCGACATCAAGGCCTTTCACCTGCCACCAGGCCTCGCGCCGGTTGCCGGCTAGGCTTTGCAAGATACCGGCCTTCGCGATCGCGCCCATTTCGCGGGATCGCAGGCGCGAGCGTTGCTGCAGGTCGTCGATCGATGCGAAACCGGCTTCCGGTCGGGCCGCGACCAGCTGCTGGCCGGCTGCTTCACCCAGGCCGTTCACCTGCCGCAGGCCGAGCCTTATTGCCGGCTGCGGCCGATTGTCTCGATGGTCGTCGCCGGGCCTCGTTTCCAGCGTGCAGTCCCAAATGCTGATCTGCGCATCGACCGGCCTGATTTCGATCCCGTGGCGCTGCGCGTCCTGGATCAGCTGGCTCGGCGAGTAAAAGCCCATCGGCTGGCTATTGAGCAGCGCACAGCAGAATGCCGCCGGTTCATGGCACTTGAGCCAGGCCGATGCATAGGCGAGTAGCGCGAAGCTGGCCGCGTGCGATTCCGGAAAGCCATACTCGGAGAAGCCTTCGATCTGCGCGAAAATCTGCGCAGCGAATTCTGCCGTATAGCCACGCTCGACCATGCCCGTATGCAGTCGCTCCTTGAACTGCTGCAACTTGCCGGTCCGCCGCCAAGCGCCGATCGAGCGCCGCAGCTGGTCGGCCTCCCCGCCACTGAAACCGGCGGCGACCACGGCCAGTGCCATCACCTGTTCCTGAAAAATCGGCACGCCCAACGTCCGCTCCAGCACGCCCTTCACCGCCTCGCTCGGATAGGTCACGGCTTCCTCGCCGTTGCGTCGCCGCAAGTACGGATGGACCATCCCACCCTGGATCGGGCCAGGGCGAATGAGTGCGACTTCCACCACGAGGTCGTAGAAGTGCGCCGGTTTGAGTCGTGGCAGCATCGACATCTGCGCCCGCGACTCGATCTGAAACACGCCAACCGCATCGGCCTCCTGCAGCATGGCGTAAACGGCCGGGTCCTCGGCCGGGATGTCTTCCAGCGCCATGGGTCGGCCGCGGAGGGTGGACACCAGCTCGAGATTACGCCGGATAGCGCTGAGCATGCCCAACGCAAGCACATCGATCTTGAGCAGCCCCATTGCATCCAGATCATCCTTGTCCCACTGGATCACTGTTCGGTCGGGCATGGCAGCGTTTTCGATCGGGACGATGCGAGTCAGCGCACCGCGCGAGATCACGAAACCACCGACGTGCTGCGACAGATGGCGGGGAAAACCACGTAACTGCTGCACTAGGGTCAACAGCAGCTCGGTCTGACGGCTGTCCGGATCCAACCCAGCCTCGCGTAGTCGGTCGGGCAAATCCTGAATCTTGTCCCACCAAGCCATCGTGTCCGCCAGCCGGTCGAGTTGAGTCTCCTCGTAGCCCAGCGCGCGTCCGACATCGCGCAAGGTACTCCGATCGCGATAGCTGATCACCGCTGCGGTGAGGCCAGCACGCTCGCGGCCATAGCGGCGGTAAATGTACTGCATCACCTCCTCGCGGCGCTGATGCTCGAAGTCAACATCGATATCGGGTGGCTCGGCGCGTTCTTTCGAGATGAAGCGCTCGAACAGCATGGACATCCGCGCCGGATCGACTTCGGTGATGTGCAGTGCGAAGCACACCACCGAATTGGCGGCCGAGCCCCGCCCCTGGCAGAGGATGTGCTGGCTGCGTGCCCAGCTGACAATGTCGTAGACCGTCAGAAAGTATGGCTCGTAGCCGAGCTCGGCGATCAGGGTCAGCTCTTTGTCGGCTTGCATGCGCACCGAGGCCGGCGTGCCATCTGGATAGCGCGCGGCCAGCCCCCGGTCAGTCAATTGCCGTAAATAGTCGCTGCGTGACACGCCAGCCGGCACCACGTCGTCGGGATAGCTGTAGCGTAGCTCGTCGAGGGAAAAAGTGCAGCGGCTGGCGATCGACACCGATTCCTGTAGCAGCGCGGCCGGATAGATCTGTGCGAGCTGCTGCCGGGTACGCAAGTGGCGCTCGCCGTTGGGGTGTAGCGCTGTGCCGCATTGCGCCACCGGCGTGCCAAGCCGGATTGCGGTCAGCGTGTCTTGTAGCGCTCGCCGCGAGCGGACATGCATGTGCACGTCGCCGGCAGCGACCAGCGGCAGGCGCGCATTGCGCCCGAGGATCTCCAATCGCTCCAGCCAGGCTCGATCATCTGGGCCATGCAGCAACTCGACAGCGATCCAGACCCGCCCCGGGAAATTCCAGCGTAGCCACGCCGCATCGTCGAGCGAGGGTGCCGCGGGCGGCAGCCACAGAACCAGCAACCGCTCGCCGAAGCGGGATACCTCGTCGCGGGTGAGGTGGTAGTTACCCTTGTCAGCCTGGCGCCGGCCGAGTGTGATTAGCTCGCACAGGTCGCCATAGGCCTCGATATTGGGTGCCAACGCGACCAGGCGCAAGCTGTCATCTAGCGTAAACGAACTCCCGACGATCAGCTTGAGGCCATGCTCCTTGGCGGCCGTGTGGGCACGCACGATTCCGGCTAGCGAGCATTCGTCAGTGATGGCCAGCGCCTGATAGTCGAGCGCGCGGGCGCGGATCACCAACTCTTCGGTATGCGAGGCGCCTCGAAGGAAGGTGAAATTGCTCAGGCAATGGAGCTCAGCGTAGTCGGGGAGCATGGGGTGCCATCAATCAATCGAACAGGCCGTGCAGGAACCAGTCACCCGACCCCCGATCCTGATACACCCAATAGCGACGCCCGGACTCGCCAACGGCCGTCCAGTAATCGCGCACGACGCGCCGCCCGTCCCACCAGCCGGTCTCGATCCGCTCGGGCAGGCCGCGGCAGGTCAGCGGCTCGACATACCACGGTCGATTGTTACGGACCGTCAGCGGGGTCGGTACCAGCATTAGCAGGGCAGGGCGTGGGTTGTTACCGACCGTGGTTGCCTTCCCGGAACGGCCCAGCGCCCATGCGCATTCCGGTCGGTGGTCGCTGACCACGTGCACTTGGCGCACCGCGTCGTCGCCGAGACGTGCCATCAACCGAGCCCGCAACACCTCGGCATTTGCCTCGCCGGCAGCATCGCCGAACAGGTCGAGCGGGGTTCCGTCGAGCCCATGCAGGCGGTCGGCCTCGAGGCTAATGGCCTCGACCGGTGCCGGAAGCTCGAAGTGGGTGAGTTTTTCACGGGCGACGGCAACGAGGTCGTTGACCTGGCGTGTCGGTGTGCCGTAGCCGACAACCAAGTCAGTAACGGCCCGGTTCGCGTGTTCCAGGCGGTAAGTGACCTGTTGCACGCCCAGGCCGAGCCCAAGCAGATAGCCGCTAAGGGCGATCGACAGGCGTCGGGCGACGAATAGCAGTGCGTCATTGGACTCCACTGGCCACCCTAGCTCAATCCGCATCGAAAACGTTGGTGGCGGGACGAAGTGCTCGCGAGGATCTGGCATGGTCCCAAGTGCTTGCTCCAGCACTATCGGCAGCGCCGTGCCGAACCGGCGGGCCAGCCCTTTGCGTGGCAGCGCCACCACCTGGGAAATACGGCTCAGCCCAAGCAGCTGCAGATCTTGTAACTTGCCGGCGGCGAGTGGCAGCAGTGCAACGGGTAGGGGACCGATCGCATCCGTCAGCGCATCCCTGTCGAACACCGGGGCATCGCGTCCGACTTCAGCCAGCCATTGTGCCGCCAGCGGCGTCGGCGCACAGCCTAGGCGGGCAAGATAGCCTTGCCCAGCGATGCCGTCGCGGACCATTTCAACCAGCGCATCATAGCCGTGGAAGTAACTGAGGCAGCCACCGATCTCCAACAGCAGCGACGCCGGGGACGCAATGGTGATCGTCGGTGTGAACTGCTGCGCCCAGCTCGCGAGGTAGGCTAGCGCCTGCTGCTCCAGCTCCGGTCGGCGGTGGGTGATGCGTAGCTGCCCGGCGAGCGCAGCCGCCGCAGAGCGCTTCATCCCAGGTTGCACACCAGCTGTCTTCGCGGCTTCATTGCACGCGACAACCCGTTCCACTGACCCGACCGCTTCAACCACGGCTTCGGGTTCAGGCTGGGACAGGCCGCGGCTGAACACGTCCAGCGGCAGGCGCGGTAGGTACAAGGCTAGCCACAACATCATGCTTACGTCGAATGAGGATGGGAGAGGAGAGTGGTGGGCCGCGCCGTTTCAGCACGTCGACGGCGATTGCATCCACGAGTGGGCGCACCGCCAGCCGCAGGCCAAACGGCGTGCCGTCGTGGATACCCCGATCGGGCCGCAGCATGATCGCAACGCAGCGGCCCTGTTCGGCCGCCAGTTGGAGTCGCCGGCAGCGCTTGTCCGGCGGCGAGCGTGGGAGCCAGGACAGGACGGCGCCGCAGGGTTCGCGAGTTACTTGCTCGAAGGCCCACAGGGTTTCGTTTTCATCGCGGGGCGCGAGCCAGGTTAACCATTCAAGGCCCACACCTGCGGCGGCGAGGCTGGGGGCATACGGAATACCGGGTGGCGCAATCAAAAACACCGCCTGACGAACCTGCGTCAGGCGGGCCATCAGGGGAAGTAGTAATGTCCATTCGCCACTCCCCGGTTGTGGATATAGTACCTCGGACACTGCACCGACTGGCCAGCCACCGTGTGGGAGGGCGCTATCGAGCAGTGGGAACCCACTGCTGGCCGTTGCGTGCGAGGCCAGCGAGACGCTATCACCGCGGCGGATCGCGGGATGGCTGAGGAGGGCGGCAAGTGGGGTGGACATGGTGTGTTTGGCAGGGCAGAATAACTGTAATTCATTACAGTATAAGCCGCTGCGATACGGATGCAATACTGTATGGACTGGTCTGCAGCGTGCGGATCCGCCTCAACGCTCTCAACGCTAGCTAGGACAAGGACACTAGCCGACGGAGATGCATTACAACAATATATCCGTCGAGTGGTATGCCGGAATGCGGGTGCCTACTCGATGATGGGCGAGTGGCACTGGGAAAGATCGACTACAACGACGCGTCAGGAAGGAGTCAGCAGATGAGCGAAATCGTCCGTACCTTCGGCGCCTTGGTCGTGCTGGCTAAGGCTGTCAGAATACCGGATTGCGATCCGGCGTTGCTCGACCGGGACATCGCGGAGCGTATCGGCGGCGACTGGAACTTTGCGTCCGCTGTGCAGTGGCTGACCGGCAGCAAAGCCCGCGCGGTCGTTGACGGTCTCACCGACAAGGGCACCTTCGCCGGCCTACATAAGGAGGACATGTTAACGCTGCTTGATCTCGCGCAGACTGCCTGCCAAGCCGCAACCGGCGATGCCGGTGACCTGTTGGCGAAGCTCCGCTATCCCTTGGATAAAACCGCCGCTTAGGAAACCCTCATGTGTGTGAACTTCGACCCGGCTGATCGCGCCGGGATCCTACGTCTGTTTGCTCGCTGGAACCTGACGGTACCCGCTTTCGAGGTGCCGAAGGAAACTTGGCAGGACCGTTTAGCCCCGATCGTCGTGCATCCTGACGAGTGCGAGATGTACTGCACGATCGCCAGCTTCGGTATGGTGCCGCAACGGTATAAACCGCCGAAAGTCAAAACGCTGACCACCATGAATGCGCGTGCTGAGACGCTTGGCGAGCGACGTAACTTCAAACCGTTCTGGGATACCGGTCAGCTCGCGCTGGTGCCGATTACTGGCTTCTACGAACCTTTCTATGAGACACGAGAGGGACCCTCGACGCGTTGGCGGATCGGTATGGCGAATGGAAGCCCGTTTGCGGTTGCCGGCCTATGGCGCACGTGGATCGGCGCCGAGGGGGAGGTGGAGCGCTCTTTCACCCAGATTACGGTTAATGCCGACGATCACCCGCTGATGAAGCGTTTTCACAAATGGGATGACGTAAAGCGCAGCCTGGTGATTGTGGCCCCGGACGACTACGAGGTCTGGCTCACCTGTCGCGATCCGGATCTCGCCCGGACCTTCTTAAAACTCTATCCCGCCGAGCTGATGACAGCGGCACCGGCGCCATTGCCCCCGCGCAAGAAAAAGGCTGTCTTGTGACACTTCGTACACTGTTGTCGGCAAGCCTGTTTCTGCTGCTCACGACCATGGCACTCACCAACACTGCCGCGATGCTCGAACGCGGCGAGCTGTGACCCTGCTTCAACCTCGTTTTGCGGATAGCCGAAAAATCGAGCCCGCCAGATTTGCATATGGGACCGTCAGGCAGCCCCGCTTTTGCAAACACCGGATCCTCCATCACACTCAACTAGGGTTACCATTGATCGGAACGGCCCGCCAGCATTGCTGCGACGTAGCACTGAATCCACTTTTTGGCGCGTCATGGCGGACCTTTCCTTTTTTCCTAATGTTGCATCCAGTCATGGACGCCGCCCGCACTTTGAGTACCGATCAACGCAATCAACAGCCCGGTTATATCTTTGTCGAACTTGGTGGCAAGCTCATTCAATACTGCGTCAAGTCCGCGGTAGAGAGCGGAAACCTGCGGCGGCTCGTAACCAGCTCCATTGCGCACCTCAAACCACATGCCGTCAGCCTGGTCGGCTGTTAAACCCGCAAATACATCCGTAAGGTACGTTCGCAGCGCAGGCAATATATGCTCCTCCATCAAGGTTCGATCGCTCCACCGTAAGTCGATTCCAAAGTGGAACTCATATGCCCGTCGAGCGGGTGGCACAACAAGGGGTCGCCTCAGAAAACGGAAAATAAAGCACGCTAAGCAGTCAAAGCATTGGGAGGGTAGCCTTCCTGAATTTCTGTCACATTACCTACCAAGCCGCCCTTTGCATGCCTTAGTATAAATAACGGGTTAAGTGACAGTTATTGACGGCGAGAACTTCCCGGGCTGTCATTTTCAGAAGACGACTGCACTAAATATCAAGAGTTGGTTGCACTATGTTGATGAGGGCCTTCTTCATCGCGCTCCAGTACGTCAATGATTGGGCAGCACGCACTTCCGTCCCCCGCATCACACTGATTCACCAGACTCCCCAGCGCTTGCTGCATGGCCGCGAGATCGACCATCTTCCGCTCGATGAGGCTTAGTTTCCGCATGGCCAGTGCCCGCGTGTCGGCGCAGGCGCACGCTGCCTCCAAGGTCAGGAGCACGGCGATCTCATCCAGCGTGAAGCCCAATGCCTGCGCGCGTTTGATGAAGCGCACCCGCTTGACCTGCTCAGCCGAGTAGCGCCGATGGCCACCCAGCGGTTTGGGTGGTTCATCCAGCAGACCGCGCCGCTGGTAATAACGGATCGTCTCGATGTTCACCCCGGCTGCGTCCGCCAGCTTGCCGATGGTCAGGTCTGCTCCCATCAAATTCCCCTTGATTCCGTACTCAAGTACGGGATTTATAGTAACACTCAGGCCAACGAGTTCAAGGGAATCAGCATGGCATCACTCACCGGAAAGGGCTCGCTGATCGCGGGCGTGCTGGCCGCCATCGGCGCGTCGGTGTGCTGCGTCGGCCCGCTCGTGCTGCTGGCCCTCGGCATTGGTGGTACTTGGGTCGGCAGCCTGACGGCGATGGAGCCGTACCGACCGATTTTCATCGGCCTGACGCTGCTGTTTCTCGGGCTGGCCTTCCGCAAGCTCTACCTGGTGCCGCAGGTCTGCTCGCCGGGCACGCCCTGCGCCGATCCGCGCGTGCGCCAGCGGCAGCGGCTCACCTTCTGGATCGTTGCCACGCTGCTGGCTGGCCTCTTGGCCGTGCCGTGGCTCGCCCGGCTGTTTTACTGAGGAACCATCATGCGCAAACTGTTGATCGCGGCCATCGCCGCTATACCCCTGGTGGCGTTCGCCGCTCCAAACAAGACTGTCACGCTTGACGTGCAGAACATGACCTGCCCCGTCTGCCAGATCACGGTCAAGAAGTCGCTGCAAAAGGTCTCCGGTGTCGGTGCGGTCAAGGTCGATTTCGACAAGAAGACCGCGACCGTCACCTACGACCCGGACAAGGCCCGGCCGGAGTCGCTGACCCAGGCCACGACCAACGCGGGCTATCCATCCACCGTGCGGACGAAGGAGTGAAGCCATGTCCCTGACCGACATCGATCCAGCCCTCGGCTTGTTGGGCGAATTCGGCAAGCTGACCGGCAACACCACGCGCCACATCAACCAGATGCGGCAGGAGGCGATTTTCAAGGATGGCGCACTACCGGCTCGCGCCAAGGCGCTGTCTGCAATGCTGTGGGCGATCTCGGCTCGCTGCGAACCCTGCTTCAAGTTCTACGTGCAGCAGGCCGTAAAGCTGGGCGCGACGGAGAAGGAGATGGGCGAAATGCTGGCAGTGGCCTCGACGATGGGCGGCTGTGTCGGCGAGATGTGGGCGCTCAAAGCATTCAAAGCCTACAAGGAATTCGTCAGCGGCGAGGCTGCGCCGGAGGCCGAACCAAGCTGCTGCCAATAGGCTTCGGCCCTGGACGCTAAACCGCCGACAGGGCAGACAACTTTGCGTCCAGGTCGATGCGGACTTCCGAGAGCAATTCCAGCGCTTCGTCTTGCAGCTTGCCGGCAGCTTGATGCGACCGCAGGGCTTCATCGCGCAGTCGCATCACTTCCCGCAACTCGGGCTCACAGAGCCGGGCGACCGACTCGATGACGGCATCGACCTCGGGATGCCCGGTGCCGAGCGTGAGCGACGAGAGCAGTTCCAGGGTCAAATCGGCTCCCAGCATCAGATCGCCCGTGACCCAACTGTTGACAGTGAATAACGAGATCGGCAGGCCCTTCGCGTCAAAGCCGATGGTGAGCAAATGCCGTGTCGCCGGATTGGCGGACGGGTTGCCACACAGCTCGGCGAAGGCGCGCTCCGATCTTGAGTACAGCCTTCTGCCCCATAGAGGCTTTCGGGCAAACAGGTGGATGTGCCCATGCTCCACAGCACCCGGTCGATCCTCGGGGCTGTGTGAGTGGTAGAACCACTGGTAGTTGCTGGCATGGTCAATGGCATCGTCTTCCGGATAGTGCGCCCACTGCCGGGGAGCCTCGCCCGCCAGCAACCGGCCCAGCAGGTGCTCACCACGCTCGGCCAATCCCGCATAGGTTTCCAGCAGGCGCAGCCCGGCCGCCGCCAACGCGGCGTCAGGCTGGGGCGAGCGTGGCTGCACCGTCTTCATGAGATTCAGTTCTTCGGTGCACACTTCGGGCCGCATTTCGGCGCGCACTTGGGAGCACATTTGGGTGCGCACTTGCTCGCACCGCACTTGGCGGCCTTTTTGACCGGATGCTTCTTGGCGTAGCATTTCGGTGCGCACTTGGCACCACATTTCGCCATGACGCTGGGAGCGCACTTTGGCATCGGTGTGGATTCCTGGGCCGCAGCGGGCAGCGCCAGGGTGGCGGCGGTCAGAGCAGCCAGCGAGGCCAGTTTCAGTTGGGTTTTCATACGATTCTCCTTGGCAGATGGATGGTTGAGGACTGTCCTCGCTTGCTAAGAGGCGGCATGGCAGCGTTTGGATTCGCGGTCAGAGAAAAAAACTTTTTCCGGCCGCGAACCGTTTTGACCTGCCACCGCCTCTTAGTTGGTAACCACTGTGAAAGGAGGCTTCCCATGAAACTCGACTCGACTGCCCGGCGCGTACTCATCGCCACCGGGCTTGCCCTGGCTGCAACCATGGCGTTCGCTGACACTAACCCGGGCGCGGCCACTGTCCGCCCGCCTGGCTACAAACCCTTGAAGGGCAATCCCGAGGCGGGGAAGGCGCTGTTCAACGACACGAAGCTCTCCACTAACGGGATGTCGTGTGCCTCCTGCCACGCCAACCACGGCGCTTTCTCGACCAGCTTTGCCAAGCCATACCCCCACACGGTGGCCATGGCCCGCGACCAGCTCGGCCGCAAGAGCGTGTATCTGGATGAGATGGTGCAAGCCTGCATGGTCATGCCCATGGCCACCAAGCCGCTGCCTTGGAACTCCAAAGAATTGGCTGACCTGACCGCCTACGTTGCTGAGCTGCAAAAGACCTTCAAGCCCGCCCGTTGATTCGCTTTCCCCGACCAACCCATCCCAAGGAGAACCCATGAAACGATCCGTTATCCTCGCCGCCGCGCTCACGCTGTGGGCCGCCGTTGCATCCGCCGCTGAGCCCAAGCCCTTCACCCAGCAAGACTTCGACAAGCTGGCCCATGACGGCAAGCCGGTCGTGGTAGACGTGTCCGCCACTTGGTGCCCGACCTGCAAAGCCCAGAAACCCATTGTCGAGAACCTGTCCAAGCAGCCTGCCTACAAAGATGTGGCGATCCTGGCAGTGGACTTCGACGCAGACAAGGCCGTTCTCAAGCAATTCAAGGTCAGCATGCAAAGCACCTTGATCGCCTTCAAGGGTGGCAAGGAAATGGGCCGTTCGGTCGGTGACACCACGCCTGCTGGCATCGAGAACATCTTCAAGAAGGCGGCCAACTGATGGAGTTCGGGCTCGGCTCCTATGGCTTCGGTCTGCTGGCCGGGCTGCTCTCCACTCTGTCGCCCTGTGTGCTGCCCATCCTGCCGATTCTGTTGGGTTCGGCCACGGCGGCACATCCCCGTGCGCCGCTGGCTCTGGCCGGTGGCTTGGCCCTCTCATATGCCGTCATCGGAACGCTGATCGCGTGGGCAGGCGCGGCCATTGGCATTGATGCCTCCCTCTTCCGCAATGTTGGTGCCGCGATCCTGGGGTTGCTCGGTCTGGTATTGATGTCTGCCAGCCTCCAGCAGCGTTTCGCGTCGGCGACCTCCGGCATCGGGGATGCGGGCAACAACTTCATCTCCCGGCTCAACCTCAATGGGCTCAGAGGACAGTTCGCCATCGGCCTGGCCTTGGGTGTGGTTTGGAGCCCCTGCGTCGGTCCCACGCTCGGTGCCGCTGTCGTGCTCGCCAGCCAGGGCGCGCACCTGCCGCAGGTCGCCTTGCTTATGGGCATTTTCGGCATCGGTGCGGCCATGCCGGTCGTTGGCCTTGCCTACCTCTCGCGTGCCGCCATGATGAAGGTGCGCGGCAAACTGATGCAGGCAGGCAAAACCGGCAAGATCGTGCTGGGAGTCGTCATGGTATCCATCGCCGCGCTGATTCTTACTGGAGCCGACAAGCCGCTGGAGGCTTGGCTGGTAGATATGTCTCCGGCCTGGCTGACTGCATTGACAACGCGCTTTTGATGGGGCGTCATACCGCAAGGGCGCACGAAGTTTTTTCCGGCGGCTGCGAACCGCTTTGCTGGCTCGATTCCTCTTAGCAAACGAGGGATGTCCTCGAACTCGCAACCGTCAAAGGAGATTGAAATGTTCTACGTGAAGAATGTCCCCACCTGGGAACGTATCCTGCGCATCGTCATGGGTGTGGTGGCGCTCGTGTTCGCCGTCATGAACTGGAGCACATCGGGCCTGGCCGTCGGTGCTGGCATCATGGGGGCCATGCTTGCCATGACCGGCTTGGTGGGTTTTTGCCCCATGTGCGCCATGGTGGGCCGCAAGCTCGATAAGGGGCACTGAATCATGGCGGACGGCATGATCGAACGGGAGAATCTCATCTTGGCGGCCCAGACGGGCGACCAAGCGGCGATCTCCCGTCTGCTCACGGTCTGTCAGGCGGATGCCCGCCGCTATGCGCGCAGGCACTGCCACGCCAGCGATGTTGATGATGCCGTCCAGGAGTCGCTGCTGATTATTTCGCGCAAGGTCACGAGCCTGAAAGCCGCAATGGCGTTTTCCTCCTGGCTGTTCACCGTCATCAAACGCGAGTGCCGCAGGCTCGAACGCATGATGTTCAAGCATGAGCCACTGGAAGACGAGGTGGCCGAGCAGCAGTTGGCCTGCCGCACTGATGAGGCCTTGAGGATCGACCTTGCGCATGCGCTCGAATCATTGCCAGCGCACTACCTTGAGGTCGTATTGCTGCGGGACTTTGAAGAACTGACCATAGCGGAAATCGCTGAGCGCCTCGGCGAGCAACCAGGTGCTGTCAAGAGTCGGCTGCACCGTGCCCGCGAACTCGTGCGCGAATATCTTTTGAGTCCAAGCGACTGACCTGTATCAGGCACTGGTCAGCAGCTTTTTCCCGTCAGGACGCAACTCACCCTTTGGCGAAATGTGTCGATACAGGGTCTGTCGCGTGATGCCGAGTTCCTGACATAGATCGCCGACCTTGGTTTCCGGCTTCCCCATCGCCGCCATCGCCAGGCGCAGCTTGGCGGCGGTCATTTTGAACGGCCGGCCGCCATTCCGGCCGCGCGCCCGTGCCGACGCCAAGCCCGCCACGGTTCGCTCGGCGATCAGCTCGCGCTCGAACTCGGCCAGCGCC
>NZ_JBFNXJ010000024.1 GCF_040812015.1 Chitinivorax sp. PXF-14
CCCCCCCCCCCCCCCCCCCCCCCCCCCCCCCCCCCCCCCCCCCCCCCCCCCCCCCCCCCCCCGGCATTGGGCCCGCGGCGACTACACATTCCCTACATGGCCGGGCGGGCGCAGAATGCAGGGCGTTGTCGTCACGCCCCGCCGCCATGTCCGATTCGCGCACCCGCCGCAGTCTTCTCTCCCTGGCCTGGCCCATCTTCGTCGAGCAGGCGCTGCACCTGACCGTCGGCATGGTCGACACCTTCATGGTCAGCCACATCTCCGACAACGCCGTCGCGGCGCTCGGCACGGCGAACCAGATCATCGCCATGAGCATCATCCTGTTCGGCTTCGTCGGCATCGGCACCAGCGTCGTCGTCACCCATCACCTCGGCGCCCGTGACCGCGAAGGCGCCGACCATATCGCGGTCACCGCCATCGGCGTCAACACCTGGCTGGGCCTGGCGCTCAGCCTGCTGGTGTATGCCTGTGCCGAGCCCCTGCTGCGGCTGATGCAGCTCAACGACAGCCTGCTGGCCTACGCCGTGCCCTTTCTGACGCTGATGGGCGGCACGCTGTTCCTCGAGGCGATGAACCTCGCCATATCGTCGGTGCTGCGCGCCCACGGCCACACGCGCGACCCGATGCTGGTGACGATAGGGCAGAACCTGGTCAACCTCGCCGGCAATGTGGTGCTGCTGTTCGGGCTGTTCGGCTTTCCCAGGATGGGCGTGGTCGGCGTGGCGCTGTCGACGGTGGTCAGCCGGCTGCTGGCCTGCCTCGCGCTCTGGCTGATCCTCGAATACCGCACCCGCCTCAGGCTCACCGCGCGCGATTTCTTCAACCTGTCGCGCGAGCGCCTTGCGCGCATCCTGCACATCGGCCTGCCGGCGGCGGGCGAGCAGATCAGCTGGTATCTGGCCTTCATGGTGGTCACGGCGTTCACCGCGCGCATGGGCGGGCAGGCGCTGGCGACGCAGTCCTACACCATGCAGCTGGTGATGATCGTGGTGCTGGCGAGTGTCGCCATCGGGCTCGCGACCGAGATCATGGTCGGCCATCTGGTCGGCGCGGGGCGCTTCGACGACGCCTACCGGCAGGCGCTGCGCAGCTTGCGCACCGGTTTCGGCGTGGCGCTGGTCGTGGTCGCAGGCGTGGCATTTGCCGCCCCGTGGCTGCTCGCGCTGTTTACCGACGACCCGGTGATCATCGCCACTGGCGCGCTGCTGATGCGCATCGGCCTGGTGCTGGAGCCCGGGCGGGTATTCAATCTGGTGGTGATCAATGCGCTGCGTGCCACCGGCGATGCGCGCTATCCGGTGATGATCGGCGCGGTATCGATGTGGAGCGTGCTGGCCTTCGGCTCGTGGCTGCTCGGCTCGCATTTCGGCTTCGGCCTGCCGGGGGTGTGGGTGGCGATGACGCTCGATGAGTGGCTGCGCGGGCTGTTGATGTACCGGCGCTGGAAACAGCGCAAATGGCTCAAGTACGCGGAACGAACCAGGGAAAAGGTGATTGCGGCAGGCGAGGGCGAGGCTTGAAAAAGGACAACCGGGGCGGCAACGAGGAGTAAACGAGGAGGGGACCGCCCCGGTATCTGGTGAAGTAGACCGGGCGCCCGTCGGAAAAGTTCAGCGATGTTGAAAGAATTTTTCGGCGGCTTCAAAAACCGGCGACCCCCGGCTGAATTGCCGCTGCCAGGAAGGGGCCGTCTGGTGGCCGCTACCGACCTCGTCTACATTGGTAAGCATGAGTCACTTGCCTGCTCCGTACCTGGTATCTGCCTGCCTGCTCTGGATGACGGCCATGTGCATGGGCGTCTCGCAGGCTGCCTGTCAGCGCACTTATGTCGTGGGGGTGTCGGATCTCGGCTATTCGGCCTTCTATGACGGCAAAACCCTGCGCGGCATCGCACCCGAGCTGGTGCACGAGCTGATGCGGCGAAGCGGCTGCCGGCTCGTACTCAGCTTTCGCCCGCGTGCCCGCGTCATGCAGGAATTTGCCGCCGGCACGTTGGATATCATCACCTCGGTGCAGCGCACGCCCGAGCGGGACCTGATCGGGGCATTCCTGCCTTACGCCTATACCGAGACCGACCTGGCGACGCCGGCCGCGTACAGCGGCATCACGTCGCTGGCGGCCTTCGCCGAGCGTAGCGGGCTGCAGCTCGGCGTGGTGCGCGGCATCTACTATGGCCGTCACGCCGGGGCGCTGATCGAATCGCTGGCCGACGCGGGCCGGCTGCAGTATTCGCCCGATTTCCAGAACCTGGCTGCGAAGCTGAATGGCGGCCGTATCCAGGGCGCCCTGTTTCCATTCACCATCCACGTCAAGCTGATGAACGACGGCGTGCTCGATGGCGGGACGGTGGTGACGGGCATACCGGAGGAAGAGCCGGCCTCGATCGGGCTCTATCTGAAACATGGCGAGGTGGCGCCAGCTGATGTCGAGCGGCTCAACAAGTGGCTGAAAGCACTGGTGCGGGAAGGCTGGGTCGAGCGGACCTATGCGAGCTATCTCGGCCGTGCGCAGGCGCGTCATCTGTTCCGCCTGGCACATCAACCGTGACAGGGTGCCCGGCGCACGGTGCTACCGCGCCAGCAGTTGCCTGGCGCTGTCGGCCAGCTGTGCCGTGTCGATCTGCGGCAGCTTGATCACCTGGGCCGATTCGAGCCGCGCGAAATGGTGCTTCATCGACTTGATATAGGCCGGGTCGTAGTGCTCCTGCAGCAGCGCGCCTACCAGCTCGGGCCAGGCCTGGCGCTCCACGAGCCCGCACCAGCGCTCGATGGTCTGCCGGCCGTGCAGCTCGGTCAGCCGTTGCAGGCGGTCGAGCAGCCAGTCGGGCTGCGTCAGCAGGTAGGCATAGTCGCGCAGCAGGAAATCCACCCGTGCCGCCAGCGGTGCGTCGATCACGATGCAGGGCGCGGCGCGGATGCTGTCGATCAGCGGCCGCGGCACGCGCAGGCTGCCCACCTTGCTGCTTTCCGACTCGACATAGACCAGCCGGGCCGGGTCGAAATCGAGCAGTTGCAGCAGCAACTGGCTTTCGAACATCTTCTGCGATGGCTGCTGCGCATCCGGCAACTGGCCCAGCACCGAGCCCTTGTGCCGCGCCAGCTGCTCCAGATCGAGCACCTGCCCGCCGGCGGCATGCAGCGCCTGCAATAGCGCGCTCTTGCCGCTGCCGGTGGGGCCGCAGACGGTGAGGTAGCGGAGCCGTTGCGGCAGGCTGTCGAGCTCGGCGTTCACCATGTGCCGATAGGTCTTGTAGCCGCCTTCGAGCTGCCGCGCCTGCCAGCCGATCTGGCTGAAGATGATGGTCATCGCACCGCTGCGCTTGCCGCCGCGCCAGCAGTAGATCAGCGGTTTCCAGTTTTTTGGCCTGGCGTGAAACAGCGTCTCGATGTGACGGGCGATATTGCGCGCCACCAGCGCGGCGCCCACCTTGTTGGCCTCGAACGGCGACACCTGCTTGTACAGCGTGCCGACGCGGATGCGCTCGTCGTCATCCAGTACCGGGCAGTTGATCGCGCCGGGGATGTGGTCCTCGGCAAACTCCGCCGGGGTGCGCACGTCGATGATCTCGTCAAACTGATCGAGCTGTGCTAGCGTCGCGCCGAGTGGATTTTTGCCGGGAGAACTCACGTGAGCGGCCAAGGTGGTTTGGAAAAAGTCAGGTTGACGCAATTTTCGCACGGTGGCGGCTGCGGCTGCAAAATTGCCCCGGGGCTGCTGAGCGAACTGCTGGCCAAATCGGGCGCCACTGCCTTGTTCCCGGACTTGCTGGTGGGCACCGAAACCAGTGACGACGCGGCGGTGTATCGCCTCAACGATGAGCAGGCGATCGTCGCGACGACCGACTTTTTCATGCCGATCGTCGACGATGCCTTCGACTTCGGCCGCATCGCCGCCACCAACGCCATTTCCGATGTCTACGCGATGGGCGGCAAGCCCATCCTCGCGCTGGCGATCGTCGGCATGCCGATCAACAAGCTGCCGGTGGCGACAATGCAGGACATCCTCGCCGGCGGCGCTGCCGTGTGCCGCGAGGCGGGCATCCCGATCGCCGGTGGCCATTCGATCGACTCGCCCGAGCCGATCTACGGCCTGGTGGCGCTCGGCCTGGTGCACCCGGACAAGGTGCGGCGCAACAGCGCGGCCCAAGCTGGCGACGTGCTGATTCTCGGCAAGGGGCTCGGCGTCGGCATCCTCTCAGCGGCGCTGAAGAAGGGCGAGCTGTCGGATGCCGGCTACGCCGAAATGATCGCCACCACCACGCAGTTGAACCGCGTCGGCGCTGATCTGGCCGAGCTGCCGGCCGTGCACGCGATCACCGATGTCACCGGCTTTGGCCTGCTCGGCCACACGCTGGAAATCTGCCGTGGCTCACGGCTCGGCGCCACCTTGCGCGCCCAGGCCCTGCCGGTGTTGCCGCAGGCGCTGCCCTGGGCCCAGGCAGGCTACGGCCCCGGCGCCATCGAGCGCAACTGGGCCAGCTATGGCCACGATGTCGATGTCGCAGCCGACGTGACCGAGTGGCAGCAGCGCCTGACGCTCGATCCGCAAACCAGCGGTGGCCTGCTGGTGGCCTGCGCCCCCGAGGCGGCGGAGCAGGTGCTGGCTTTGTTCCGCCAGCACGGTTTCGGCCATGCAGCGGTGGTGGGTTCGCTCAGCGAAGGGGCGCCACGGGTGGCCCTGGCCGGCTGACGGGCACTGGGCTGCAAGGCCCGCCGCTATTGGCTTGCAGGCTGGCCGCCAGTGCTTGCGCCGGGGCACGGTCATGAAATGCTGGTGCTGGCGTCATCCCTCTGTTGCGTTGGCTTTCCGCTCCAGGCCAGCTCTCGATACTTAATCAATAACAAGCCCGGCTTGAGAAGGCGAGGGGCGCTCAGCGTGCATGGCGCGTGACCGCCGCCCGCACCGTTTGTGCATGTACCGCTACCGTGGCGTCGATTGGCTCGGCATAGCCGCCGCCCATGGTGATGGCAAGCGGCACGCCATATCGCTGGCAGGCATCGAACACCATGGCATCGCGGGCGGCGAGGCCGGCCAGGGACAGCGCGAGCCGGCCCAGGCGGTCGGCGGCGAGCGGGTCGGCGCCAGCCAGGTAGATCACCAGATCGGGCCGGGCCGCCGCGAAGACGCCCGGCAGGGCGTGCGCCAGACAGTCCAGGTATTCGGTGTCGCCGGTGTCGTCCGCCAGCTCGATGTCGAGATCGCTCGCTTCCTTGCGGAACGGGAAATTCTTGCCGCCATGCATCGAGAAGGTGAAGTGGGCCGGGTCGTGACGCAGGATGGCGGCGGTGCCGTTGCCCTGATGCACGTCGAGATCGATCACCAGCCCGCGCCGGATCAGGCCCTCCTGCTGCATCACGCGCAGGGCGATGGCCGAGTCGTTGAACACGCAGTAGCCGCTGCCACGCTCGGCGTAGGCGTGGTGCGTGCCGCCGGCCAGATTGATGCCGCAGCCATGCAGCAGCGCCGAGCGGCAGGCGCCGATGGTCGCGCCGGCGGAGCGGCGCGAGCGCTCGACCATCTGTGCCGACCACGGAAAACCGATTTCGCGTATCTCCTTCGTGCTCAGCAGGCCCTGCTGCACGCGCCTGACGTAGTCCTCGCAATGGGCCAGGCCAAGCTCACGCTTACTGGCGGCATCCGGGACATGCAGGCGGTTTGTGGCAAAGCCGACGACCTGCTCGCGCAACAGCGAATACTTGCGCATCGGGAAGCGATGACCCGCCGGCAGCGGCAGCACGAAGTGATCGGTGTAGTAGATTTCCACGGCGCAAGCATATCTCATTCCGCGGCTTTCGCCGGCTTTTGCGCCTGGCTCAAGGCGGCATCTGCATGCGCTTGGCATGGCCTATTTCCTTATCAATATATCCGTCTTATGGGATAAATAGTCCGATCGTAAAACTGTCAAACATCTTGTGGTTTTTGCCGCCGGGATGGGGCTATCATGGTGCTGACAAGAGCGCGCCGGAACGCGCCGCAATACCATGCCTGGGCGGGCCTGCGAGCCCGGCCGGGGTGTCCAGACAATAGAGGAGACGGACGATGTACGATTATGTAGTCGTGGGTGGTGGCTCGGCCGGTTGTGTCGTGGCGGCGCGCCTGTCGGAAGACCCGGCAGTGCGGGTATGCCTGCTCGAAGCCGGGCCGGACGACACCAGCCCGCTGGTGCATGTGCCGGTTGGCGCTCTGGCCACCGTGCCACGCAAGCTGTTCAACTGGGCCTACGAATCGGTGCCGCAGCCCGGGCTCAAGGGGCGGCGCGGCTATCAGCCGCGCGGCAAGGTGCTGGGCGGCTCGAGCTGCATCAACGCGATGATCTATATCCGCGGCCACCGCTGGGATTACGACCATTGGGCCTCGCTGGGTAACCCTGGCTGGTCTTACGACGAAGTCCTGCCTTATTTCCTGAAAGCCGAGCATAACGAGCGCGGCGCCGACGCCTGGCACGCCACCGGCGGGCCGTTGAACGTGACCGACCTGCGCTCGCCGAGCCCGGTCGGCGGCCTGTTCATCGAGGCCGCCAAGCAGTCCGGCTATGCCTATACCCCCGATTTCAACGGCGCGAGCCAGGAAGGCGTGGGGCCGTATCAGGTCACCCAGGTCGGCGGCGAACGCTGCAGCGCGGCGCAGGCCTATCTGCGGCCGATCCGCAACCGCCCGAACCTCAACATCATTACCGATGCCCATGCGACGCGGGTGATCTTCGAGGGCAAGCGCGCGGTCGGCGTCGAATACCGGCGTGGCGGCCGTGTCTCGGTCGCCAAGGCGAGCCGCGAGGTGGTGCTCTCGGGCGGCGCTTTCGGCTCGCCGCAATTGCTGATGCTGTCCGGCATTGGCCGCGCCGAGCATCTGTCCGGGCTGGGCATTCCGGTCGTGCACGATCTGCCAGGCGTCGGCCAGAACCTGCAGGAACATCCCGACTACATCATGCTCTACAAGTCGCCGAGCAAGGATGTGCTCGGCATCACGCCCAGCGGCGTGATGCACGCGATGCGCGAGTGGCGGCGCTACCAGAAGGAGCGCACCGGCATGTTCACCAGCAATTTCGCCGAGGCCGGCGGCTTCATCAAGAGCGACCCGCACCTGGCGATCCCCGACCTGCAATGGCATTTCGTCATCGGCATGGTGGAGGACCACGCGCGCAAGGTGCGCTTCGGCTATGGCTACAGCTGCCATGTGTGCATCCTGCGCCCCAAGAGCCGCGGCGAGGTGACACTGGCGAGCCGCGATCCATACGCCAACCCGCTGATCGACATGGGCTACTACCGCGACGAGTCCGACCTCGATGCGATGGTCAAGGCCTTCAAGATCACGCGCAAGGTGATGGAGGCGCCGGCGCTGGCGCCGGTACGCGGCGAGGAGCAGGTCACCAAGCATCTGCGCAGCGATGATGAGATACGCGACATCATCCGCAGCCGTGGCGATGGCATCTACCACCCGGTCGGCACCTGCAAGATGGGTAACGATCCGATGGCCGTGGTCGATGCCGAGCTGCGCGTGCATGGTATCGAGGGGCTGCGCGTGGTCGATGCCTCGATCATGCCCACGCTGATCGGCGGCAACACCAACGCGCCGGCCATCATGATCGGCGAGAAGGCGGCGGACATGATCAAGCAGGCCGCGACCACCCCCTCCTTTCTGAACGTTGCCAACCCGGCGACCCGTCGCGAAACCTCCGAGGCCACCGCCTGAGGCAGCCCCGGACGCCCTGGCCAGAGGTTGTCTGGCCAGGGCTCAGCGCTTGAGGCGGGCGGCGAAGCTGGCGCGCGCCTTGGCGACCTTGGGCGCGACCACGAGCTGGCAATAGGGCTGGCCGGGGTGGTTCTCGAAGTAGTGCTGGTGATATTGCTCGGCCGGGTAGAAGGTGACGGCGCGTTCGAGTTGCGTGACGATGGGCTGGAACCATAGCCCGGCGTGCTGCAGCGCCGCGATTTTGGTGCGGGCCGCGTCGAGCTGCGCCTCGTCGTGGTGGAAGATGGCCGAGCGGTACTGCGTGCCGACGTCGTTGCCCTGCCGGTTCAGCGTGGTCGGGTCGTGTATCGTGAAGAACACGTCCAGCAGGTCATCGTAGCCGATCTCGGCGGGGTCGAAACGGATCTGCACCGCCTCGGCATGGCCGCTCTTGCCCGAGCAGACGGCCTCGTAGTCAGGCTTGTCCTGATGTCCGCCGATATAGCCCGAGACCACGGCCTGCACGCCGCGCAGGTTTTCGAAGACGGCTTCCAGGCACCAGAAGCAGCCTCCACCTAAAGTTATCGTCTCAAGCTTCTTAACCTGTTGATTTTCCATAGATTTTGCTCCCAGGTTGCTTCTCAAACACTTGCCAAAAATGGTCTTTTGACATAGACTTTTGCCAAAGATTTTCCAAAAACTGGAGCCACTATGTCAGCACTCCCACGGGGGATCACCTCTGTTAAATGGAAGAATACAACCAAATCCAAAGAAAAACAGAACAAGTATCGGGTTCGTGTTCAGAAGAAAGTTGACGGTCAGCCAGTCAAGATTGATCAGCTTTTTGACACTCTTCAAGAAGCTATTGACTGTCTCAACGACTTCAAGTCAAAAGCTGGAACCTATCTTTTGACTACTCTTGAAAAACACCAAGAGGAAGAACGAAAGAAGATTTCCGACTTTATCTCTTCCCCTCCACTTTCTTTTTATATTAAAAAATATATTGAGGAAAAGGTTGAGACTCGTCCTAAAGACACCCAAACACAACGAAGGAATATTTCTACAATAAAATCCTTCTTCAATACAATTCAGAACACCAAGATTCCAGACACTAAGGATTCAGTTGTATCCCCTCTTCTGAATGCTGGAGGTTTGCTTTCACTAATGGCAAATAAAGCTCTTGAGAGTTCAGATTCGAAACGACCTTTCGGAGAGTTTAAGCCTCAAGAAGTCTCTTACATTGAAATCAATGCTTATATTAAAGAACGGTTGAAGTATGTTAAAAAAATCTCAGTCTCAAGAGAGTTAACTTTTATTAAGAAGCTTTTTGATCAATTAAAAAATTACGATACAAAGTTCAAAGGGATTCCGAATCCCGTTCCTGAACATGATAAAGAACTTCTAGTTAATAGAGACACAGCTTCAAAAAATTCTTATCGCCTCTCCAACGAAGACAAAGAAACACTCTTTGAAGCCCTCTCCAAATATCCAAATTGGGAGCTTGAGGCAATCAGCTTACTTTCTTATTATTGCGGTTTTCGTAGAAGTGAGATTGTTCCTCTGAAATGGGAACAAGTTCACCTTGAGGAAAATTATATACAGCTTTATCAAACAAAGTCAGGACACCCCCGAAAAGTCTACATTCTCAAGGAAGCGAAAGAAATCCTTGAAAAAATTCCTCGCACTAATGGAGATAGGCTTTTTTCATACACAGTTCTAGGCTTCTCAGGTTCTTTTGATAAGTTGATTGAAAATCTGGGACTTAGAAAAAAAGGCTTTAGATTCCACTTCTTTAGACGAGAAGCTATTTCAAATCTTGTCTTTAATTTGGGTCAAGCTACTGGCACGAATGGAGCTGATTTTTCAATCCTCATTTCTGAACTTCTTGGGATTGATAATGTGAGGACTCTTGAGAAGAATCATATAAATCAACTCCCACCCACTCAACTCACTTCACAACAAGAAGTAATGAAGTCAATAGGACACAACAACAAGCAAACTACAAAGAGATATTCAAGAATAAAAATCCGTTGACGTCTTTCTTTGTACTGCTATGATGTCTACACCTTAACCACCCAAGAGGGTAAATCATGACCAAAGAAGCCACCGTCAAGAAGACTGCTGAAGTTGAACAAGTCTCGGAACAAGTTACCGAAAACAAAGAACCTACTTTTCAAGAACTGATGGAGCTTGTTTCTACTGGCAAGGCTACAGCACTTCAGAAAATCAAGTTCTCTCAAATGCTTGCAAAGTCTGCACAGGAAGAGGCAGAGAATGAAAAGGCTTCCAAGGTTAAGGAAATTGATGACTTTATCGCAAAGTCTGG
Source organism: Chitinivorax sp. PXF-14 (assembly GCF_040812015.1). Lineage (NCBI taxonomy): Bacteria > Pseudomonadati > Pseudomonadota > Betaproteobacteria > Chitinivorax > Chitinivorax sp. PXF-14. Next base: position 9,995 of record NZ_JBFNXJ010000024.1, read on the forward strand.
TCTTACTTTTTCTGAATATTTGAAGTTCAAAAAGCCCGCACCGTCCAACGAAATCATTTTTGAATGGACTGACGAAGCAGGAAAGACACACACCAAGATTAAAGGTACTAAAGGAAAATGGGCTTCTAAGTCTGTTGTTATCTCTAATCTTACCAAAGAGAAAGCTTTGTCTTATGCCAAAGGAGAAGACGGTAAAAAGTTTGTTGAAGGCTTGTACTCCAAGTAATCAACACCACTCAAAACAAAGGGACTCAATTGAGTCCCTTTTTTATTACCTGTCCCATATCTCTTTGAACCCTTTTACGATAAGATAGATTCCCAAAAACAATGACAACATGCATACAAATATAAATAAAGCTTCCATGATTTACCCCCTATTAGCTCTTCTTCTTTCTTCCCTTTCATATTCTCTATCCGAATCCGCATTCAGATAAGCAACTGAATTTGACCCAATTCCTCTATCTCCCAAGAATAAAATTATAGTGTTTATATTATTCATTATCACATAATAACCCGCTATAACTCCAGCCAATGTCAATACCACCAATATAACTCCATTGAATGACACAGGCAAGGTTAAAATTGAATAGTCTACTTCCATAATTTCTCCTTATAATATTCCTTGATTTTTTAGACTCTCAAGGAATCTATCTTTTATAAAGTAGATTCTTTGTCCTTTTCTGTTTATCTTGTAGCCGTATTCTATATTGCTCAGTTCCGCATATCTAAATGAGAGAAATCTCCACTCTCCCAAAGATATAAAAGAGCAATCCATAATGTCAAATTCTATTGTTTTCATGATCTATCCTTTTAAGTCATAATTAATTAAATCAAATTCTTAAGGAATGTCAATCACAAAAAAAGGAAGGACTGCCCGCCCCATGGACGGACAGCCCTCCGTTTTTTTGTGATTGACTAATTCCTTTTATTTATCTTAAATTATTTTACTTTTTAGGATTTATCTTGAAAAATTCAACGGCATTCGTTCAAACAACCAATCAAAATAGCTTTGTTCTTCTAGAAAGGCCGCTTCGCGGTCTTTCCTTGAATAATTATGATTAAGTATAACCAAACCTAACAAAGAACATATCTCTTCTTTTCTCTTCAAAGCGACTTTTGAATAAATATCTTTTCTCTCTTCTTTTACCTCAAGAGCATTTCTAACAAGAGAAAAGAATTTCTTCATAAATAATTTCCCTTTGAATTTACAGCCTGAAAATATTCTCAATCCGTCTTCATTTACAGCATACACATTTTCAAACATGTCAAAAATTCCTTGAACAAGCAACTCAAAAAGATTGTTTTCTTTCACAAGAATAGCCACTTGCTCAGGAAGATTCATGTCCTTTAGATTTCTCGCTATGAATCTGAACTTTGTAAGACAGTTCTCAATTCCGAAGAATGAGAACCCTCTAATAAAATTGTAGCTTCTAAAGGCATTATTTAAGATTGCGTTTTTGTCTTCTTTGGATACTTTTTCAAGGTCAATGGAATTATCAAAGCTTGTAATACTCTTCATTACATACTTGAAGACATAAGAAGAAGCTTTTGCTTGTCCGTTGTTCACTCTGAAGCTTCCTTCATTCATATTGTTGAAGGTAAATTGAAAAGCTTCTCTTAACTGTTCTACAAGCTCAGGAGAACAGAAAAAAAGCATGTGTTTATGAAGAACACCGTCTTTATGAGCTTCAGCACTGGAACACCCATGATAATCACGGCCAGCTTTGATCCCTCTTTTGGCAAGCAATGAACGAACTCTCTTGATATTTTCATTCAGAAGCTTCGCGGACTCTCTTGGACTTACTCCGTTGTATGTGTTCTTTCCCTTCAATGGATTAGGGTGATACTCACCAGGTAAGGTCAAAGTTATGAAGCACCATGTCCACCCCTTTTCCTCAGCAAGTCTCTCTTGAACATTCAACAAGTTCAACTTCTCCGCAACTGATTGCTCTGAAGTCTTCACACAGTCAGCAAGAGACAAAACTTTCTTGTCAGCACTGACGACCTTACTATTCTTAATGAACTCAAATTCTTTTTTCTTAGCTTGTTTGAATTCATTAAAAATAGTATTACATGTGTATTTAGCTTTTTTCTTTCCTGTTAATTTCAATAAAACAGAGGCGTGAAATAAATTATGTTTTCTCTCTCTGTTTAATTTTTGCCTTCCCTTTGTTGAAGCTTGTTCGTAAATCTCACTTTCTTTTATATTGCATTTGCTCAAGTTTTCTAGATTGAATGTCTTGAAGTACAAATCTACAGACATTAAATAGCTTGTTAAATCTCCCTTGAACTGATTTTTAACATACCAAAGAACTTCGTCTTTCAAATCCACTGGAATGAATGAAAGCTTTGCTTCGTTAATTCTTTTTGATAAATGTTCCTCAGCCTTGTTCTTGAAAGTCTTTTTTACTTCGGCAAGCTTGAACTCTGATTCTTTGACAGTCCATGAGAATTTATTCAATAAATATTCTCTTAAACTCTTGATTTTTGATTTTTCTTCTTTATAATTATTCATAACAATAGCCTTTATTCTATTTAATTTTTGTTCTGGTAAAACTAATATTAAAAGAATAAAACTAAAAATCAAGAGCCTTCGGGCTCTTTTTTTTCGTCTAAATTATTTTCAATTATTTTTCCCCGATCTATTGACAATCAATTTTCTTTTATTAATTTAGTTAGAGTCTGGTCAAAGAATCAGCAATCAACTAACTTATATGGGGAAAATTATGAAATTAAAATCTACTATCACAGTATTAAAACTTCAAGACTATGCTTTTAAGAACTCCGTTTCTGGAGAAGAAATAAAAGGCTCAACAATCACATTCATGGGCGACGACATGGTTTCCCACACAACTTCAGTCAAGAACGAGACTCTTGATCTTTTTAAGAAAAGCCCTCTTCCAGCCGTCTTTGAATGTGAGCTTGAGCCAATAATCAAGCAAGTCTTGAATCAGAAAGCTCAATTGAAGTTCACAGTTCATTCAGCTAAGTTCTTAAAAGAAGTCAAATTTTCTTAAGGAACTGACATGACTATCGGCTCAGTTCAAAAAATAATCGTCTGCCAGTCTTCCACTGGTTCAACTGGTTCAATATGTGGAAATGATTTCACTCCAGTTGTTCAAGAGGCTTATGTTTTGAACACCGAATCAGAAACACAAATAGAAATAATATCCAAACCTTGGGATATACAACAATCCTCTGCCTTGTTCTCAGTTGTATTTATCTCAACGGTTGGATTTTTTCTATTCACAAGAGCTATCGGCTCAATCTTGGAATTTATTAAGGCTCATGCTAAATGATCCTTAAAGATAGACTTGTTGGCTTAACCAACTAAATAACAATAATTTTTAAATAAAGGAGAAAAGAAATGAAATTGTTAAATAAATTAAACGACTATAAAAATCAAGTAATCGGTGGAGCTATGGTCTTAGCTACTACTCTTCCAGCATTCGCAGAAGGTACAGACCCTGACTACTCTACTTTAACCAGTGCTGTTAACTTCACTGCAATCATTGCTGTTGTTTTAGGTTTAGCTGGTGTTGTTGCTGGCTGGATTTTAGTTAAAAACAATATCGGAAGTATCTTGGGCTTCATCAGACGTTTCACAAGAGGTTAATTCCCCAAAAAATAAAGAAGCCCCGAAAGGGGCTTTTTTATTGACAAATGCTTTTTATTCATTAATTTAATTAGAACACTTATGGGGATCAATCATGTTTATAACTATACAGAACTTATACGACTTCGCTTTTTTTAACTGGGCTTTACTTTGCTCTTATATAGTCATTGAGAGCTTCAAAAGGGGGTTCTAATGAAAAACACAAAAAAAGTCCTCCCTTCATTATTAATCTTTTCCTTGCTTTCTTCAAATATTCAGCAAGCTATGGCTCTACCTAATTTCAGTCAGCTATCTAAGGCCGTTGCTGGAACCTCTCAGATAGGAAATATGTTGATAAAACAAATCGCTGTTCTTAAAGCTTCTCAAGTTTTACGAAACACAGCACCAGCAACAACACAAGCCGAGAAGGATGCAAGGGATGCATTACTTCAAAAAATGTTTGATAAAGCCACTATGGACGAACTTTATCCCCCTACTCCAACAGCTACAGAATTTGTTCAAAATCCCGCAATATCAACCGAAGTCAGTAAGACTGTTAGAAATTTATATGACTCAGCTTCAAAGGAAGTCATTGAATCAGGAAATCCCGTCATATCTCTTTCAGAAGTCATCAGAGCTATTACTTCAAGAACTTCTCAGTATGCTGTCTTGGGTGGAGGTCTTCTTTGGCTTACATGGAATACAAACGGAGTTTATGGTCCTACCCTTGTAAATAAACTTAAGTACGACAAAATTCCTCAATCTCTTTCTACATTTAAATCTAAGAAATTATTGATAGGCGATCAACTCTACACTTTTGAGAATTCAACTTATACACCAACTAACCCCGTTGTTTCTTTCTCTTCTCCAGAGTTAGCCTTTGCTGTTAGATACGATCAAATGTATCAAGCTCAACTCACAAACCTAACTTGTACCACACCAAATGCAACAACAGGCTTAATGAGTTGCGACGGAATATTTTTAAGGAATGGAAGCTCAATCAACTTCACAGGAAGTCAGCTTTATGCACTTCCAACAAATAAAAGTCCTCTTCAGTGTGATCCTATGGCTGTCATAGTTTCTGGAGCTAGTTGTAGTTATGCCTCTATTCCTTACATTCCTCAAGAGTCATATTTTGGAAGTTCTTTTGGTACTTGGACTTCAAATGTCGCAACTACCAATGAGTTAGATAATGCTACAGACGAAGAAGCACAATCAAAACTTGATCCTAGAACAGTCGTAGCTATTGCTAATGCAATTGATAACGACGCGATTTCTCAAGGAAAAGCCAGCCCTAGTCCTTACGGTCAATTAACTAATGACGATTATGTTTATGCTCAAAAAGTCTTGAACAATAATCCTTCTCCTGAAATGGGGAATGTCCTTGAGCCAATGACACCCGTTCAAATGTTCTCAGGAACTGCCGTCAGTGGTGGCACTAACACAGGAGGAAACACAGGAGGCAGTACAGGAGGTGGTACAGGTGGTGGCTCAGACCCCAACCCTGACCCTAATCCTGACCCAAATCCCGACCCTAACCCCAATCCTGACCCTAATAACGGAGGTTCAGGAACAACCATCCCAGCAGGTCCTAGCTACAGCCCTCCAGACCTCACACCTCCAACCATAGCCATGATTCTTGATCCGTTCTTGAATCTCATGCCTAGCTTAAGAAAGTTCACTGTCCCAGGTCATTCAATTGAATGTCCTCCTTGGAGTCTTCACTTCACTTTCATGGGGCAAGAATTCGGAGGGGACTTTACTTATCACTGTGAATTAGCACAACAAAAGCGATCAGAAATTAGATCCTTCATGGTTATCTTCTTCACAATTATGGTTGTGTTTATATTTTTAATGTAAGGAGATAACATGTCATTTGTTGCTATTATTATTTCAGGATTGAATGCTATTTTAGGATGGTTGTTAAGGACTATCGTAATTAAATTCGTCTTCTTTACCGCTCTTTTTGTTTTGGCTTCTGAAGCTATCTCTTATCTTTCCAATGCGGGAATATTTCCAGACGGAAGCTCAATATCAACAGCACTTCAATCTCTTTCTCCTTCTGTCTGGTGGGGACTTGATTTATTTGCTTTTGATATTGGTTTTCCAATGATCCTCTCAGCATTCACCCTAAGATGGATAATTAAATTTATGAGGGGAATGTAATGGCTATCTTTGCTTATACTGGATTAATGGGTCATGGGAAAACTTATCAAGCCGTCAAGTCTGTTGTTGTTCCCAAATATAAAGCTGGCTACAACATAAAGACAAATATCTCAGGCTTGAATGAGGAAAATATCAAAGAATATATTCTCAAGCATGACCCCGAATATGATCCAAAAAACTTCGGAACAATTCATTTTTTCAATGAAGACGATCCTCAGAAAGACGGCTTTTTTCCGTCTGAAGTTGAGAGATTAAACACTGAGACAAATGAACTTGAGAAGGTTGTACTTCCTGGAATCTGCCAGCCTGGCGATCTCATTATTGTTGACGAGGCTTGGCAATATTGGGACTCAGGCTTTAGCTTTCCCAAGAATCACATAAATTTTTTTAGATACATGAGGCACTTCGTTAACTCAAAAGGCCATACAAGCGATCTAGTCATTATTACTCAGGACATTTCAACCATAGATAGGCAATTGAAGAAGCTTGTTGAAATGACCTTTTACACCAATAAGCCAAAAATGTTGACCTCAGATAGATTTAATCTGACTATCTATCAAGGCTCTTCTTTGAGAAAAACAAACATGATTTCTCATGGAACACTTCCACAAAAATACGACCCCGAGATTTTTCCTCTCTATAAATCTTACACACAAGAAAATGCCCAAGAGGAACTAGTTGACGGAAGAATAGTCTTTTGGAAATCAAAGCCTTTTATTTTCTCAATGGCTTTTGCATTTCTTTTAATGGCTTTAGGGCTTTTTAAAGTAATATCCTTTTTTAATGGAGGTGCAATCTCTGACAAAAGCAAGAAAGAGGTTCACTCAAAAGAACATGACTCAACAAAGGAAAAAGGGACACCAAAGGGAGGGACTTCTTCCCCCATAGGAACAACTCCCGTCCCTCTTTCCACACCTGCAAGCACAGACAAAAAGATTACTGTTCTATTTTATAAGAATAATAATTTGATTGTTGGCTTCAAATCACAAGATAAAGACTCAAAAACAGAATACCGTTTTAATCCAGATTGTTCAGGATTCGGAAGATTTATCACATGTAATATTGACAATAAGAAAATTTCCTTTTAAATGAGTTATATCATTTATGGGGAAATAATATGAAAAACACAAAAATATGGCTATCTCTATTGATAGCCTTTTCTTTAAGTCATGCACATGCACAGAATAAAAATATAGCTCTTCCTACTTCCTTACCAATGGGACTCCCTCCGATAGAAGCAACGAATCCCTACAATATACCTAAACAACTTCCTCCAATGGTTTTGAATGGAAAGAATGAGTCTCCCTCATTCAACTTCCAAGAAATGCCAGTGAGTCAGTTGATCTCTTTTTATTTTCAGGAAATCAATTCAAACAGTTATGTCCTTGCTCCTGATATTGCTCAGGACACAAGAGTCATATCTCTTCGTTTTGATTCCACTAAAAACAAACAGAGTTCAGAGTTCACAAGGAATTTAATCGCTTCTTTGGGCTACACCATTGAAAACAAGTCAGGAGTCTACTTCGTTACCAAGCTTCCAGAAGCAAAAGAATTGAAGAAGAACCTTGTCTTAGATATTTATAGACCGAAGTATAAAGATTCAAATTATTTAATTAATTTGCTTCGTTCTAGCTTTCCAAATGCTTTCGGAACTACCTCAGTTGTTCAGAATGCTTCAGCAATGGAGACCAAAAACACCAACCCTCCACCTGGTTCGGCTGCTGCACAAATTGACTCAAGAGTTGACACAATTCTTCTACATAGTGAAGACCCTCAAGAGCTTGAGAAGGTTAAAAAGTATCTTTCCCTTTTAGACATTCCAGACAATAACCTTTTTGTTAAAGCTAATATTTATGAAGTTTCTTATTCAAAAAAGGACGGTTCAGCAATTGGCTTGATCATGAATTTAGCAAGTAGCAAGCTCAATGTTCAGTTTAATTCAGCTTCAACTCTAGATAACGTTTTGAAGTTCACAAGTAGCGGATTGAGTCTCATGTTCTCTAACATTGATACAGATTCAAGGTTCAAGTTGCTTTCAAGTCCATATCTTCGAATAAAAAACGGTTCGACCTCTTCTCTAACTGTCGGTCAATCTGTACCAACTTTAGGCTCCGTCTCATATCAAGGAAACTCAGGTACACCCGTTCAAAATGTTGAGTATAAAGATTCCGGACTTGTATTCAAATTGACTCCAACCATAAGACAGGAATCAATTGACATCCAACTTTCCCAACAAATTTCCGAAGTTCAAAACACAACAACAGGAGTCAACACAACTCCCACTCTTACAAAGAGACAGCTTGAATCTACCTTCACAACAAAGAAAAATGAAGCCGTAATTCTTGGAGGATTAAAACAAGAAAAGTCAGCTTCTGGCAAAAGTAGACCCTTCTTTCTTCCATTTCTTTCTAATGACAATCAGAGTCAAGACAACACAGAAATCATAATAATTCTTGAAGTTCTCTCAACAGAAAACGATCAACAAGCCAGCAACGAAGCCACGTCAGTGAGTGAAAATCAATCTAGATAAGCAAGCTCGTCTTGCTTCTCGGAACACAAAAAAAGGACTCGCTAGAGTCCTTTTGTCATTTCAATTCCAAAATTAAAAAACTTTAGGCGAGGTTAGCTATTGTATATACAATTTCATTGTATATAATAGTAATAGGAGCTAAAGCTAAAACAAAAAAGGAGACTCCAAAATGAAAAAAGAAACTAAAGACGAGACAATTATTATTCGTTGTACAAGAAAAGAAAAAGAATTTATTAAGCTTACAGCAACTCTAAAAGAGTTCAAGTCAATCAGTGATTATCTTCTTGCTTCCACTATCTACCCTCAATCACTGGACAAGAAAAAAGCTCAGTCAATGCTCTATGAAGTAAATAAGATCGGAGTTAATCTCAATCAAATTTCTAGAAAAATTAATCAATTTGAGCTTACAGACCCTCTTGAAATTATTCAGTATCTTGAGCTTATCAACTCACAACTCGAAGAAGTTGTACGAGTTTATAAGGAGCTTTAATCATGATAGTGAAAATTTTCAATCAAGGAACTTCTAACGGTAAAGCTCACATTGATTATTTATTCAGTGAAGAAAAACACAAAGGTTTTAAGCCTCAGCTTTTCAAAGGCAATCGTTTCTTGACAGAAGAAATCACAGGCTCAATCACAAATAAAAATAAATATACGGCTGGAGTTATTGCTTTTAGAGACAATGAGACTTTAGAGAAATCACAACTTTTAGATATTATTGAATCCTTTGAGTCAACCGTCGCTCCCTTCCATGATAAAGGGAGAGTCAATTTCTTATGGGTTCTACACAAAGACAAAAAGAATATAGAGCTTCATTTTATATCGCCTCGCATTGACTTAAAAAGCCAAAAGGCTCTAGACATTCACCCCAATACAAAAGCCAACCTTTTACTCTTCGAGCACTTCACAAGAGCAACTAATTACAAATATGGTTTTGAACAAGTTGACAAGAAAGATTACAAAAAAGGAAACTTTGAATTTTCTAAAAAGCTTGTTAGAGACTTAGTTGAGAAGAGAGCTATTTTCTTTCAGTCAAAGTATTGCGAAAAGAAAAAAAATCCCTACAATAAAAATACAACTAGAAAAATAAAGGTAAAAAATGGAATGGAAGGAATTGGAACAACTAACAAAAGAAGTCTTAGAGCTTCAGAGTCAACTCAACTTGATATGTTCAGTAATAGAAGAAGTCCAAAAGACTCAACTTCAACACCACAACATATTGACAGACCTACTCAACCAGAGAACAGGAACAAGCACACAGAAAGAGAACAAGGTAGAGAACACACCTCAACCACAAGTCAAAAACTTCAATCAGGTCAAAAGCATGATAGCAAGTCTGAGACAAGTTCCAGTTCAAAACCTGACTCCAGAACTTCAATCCAGAAAGCCAACGATTTAAGAAACTCTCCTTTAATCAGTCAGCTTCATGAAGTTCAAGCTTTATACAATAGCGAACATGATCAGTTTAAGAGACTTGAGCTATACAACAGATTACTTCAACTTCGTTATGATATTGAGCTTGAAGAAAATGCCAAAAAGCTTGAAGAAGAGAAGAAAAATCAATTTAAGTTTAAATAAAAAAGGACTCCTTGTGAGTCCTTTTCTACTTGAGAGACTACCTCTCTCAAACTCTCTGTGAGTCATTGATTTCAGAGTCTTCCCTATCGGAAGCCTCAGAAACCAACGACTTTTGACAAAAAACTTCCATGATTGACTTTGACAAAAAATCTTTTCCTTGTAGATCAATCACTTAGGTTCGTTTACTGTCTGGAGGCACCAGAAACAGCCGCCGGCCAGCGTGGCGGTGGCGAGTTGATTGCTCATCGTGTGGCTTCCTTGTTGCGGGTGGACGATGCGGATTGGTCGAACATCTGCGCCCAATCTGACAGATCGCTCGACGAGTCGGCGGTTTCTACCGTGCACACGCGGTTGCGGCCATTATGTTTGGCCAGGTACATCCCTTCGTCTGCCGTCCGCAGCAGGCGGCTCAGTTCGTCCCCGGGGCGGTAGCTCGCGGCGCCGATGCTGACGGTCACGTTCAGCGTATGCAGGCCGGACGACATGGGCTGGCGGGCGACTGCCTCGCGCAGTCGCTCGGCCAGGGCAATGCCGTCGGCGAGCTGGGTCTCGGGCAGCAGCAGGGCGAACTCTTCGCCACCCAGGCGCCCGACGATGTCGGCATCGCGTATCGCGGCGCGGATCACGTCGGCGATCTGCCGCAACACCTCGTCGCCGCCCAGGTGCCCGTACTGGTCGTTGATCGGCTTGAAGAAGTCGATGTCCAGCATCAGAAAGGTGAACGGGTGGCGGTAGCGCCGATGGCGCTCGAGCTCATGCTGGCAGCGCAGCAGGAACTCGCGGCGGTTGAGGAGACCGGTGAGCGAATCCATCATCGCCAGCTGTTCCAGGCGGCGGCGCAGCACGAAGGTCTTGCGCCGGCCGTAATCGAGTATCAGCGCCAGGTAGCTGACGAAGGCGTAGAGCGACAGCGATTGCCAGGTGAAGTTGATGATCGCTTCGGCTGGCGCATGCCACCACAGCAGCATGGCGAGCGGGATGAGCACATAGCCCGCCATGGTGATCTGCATGCCGCGGTAGGTCAGCGCGATCACGCCGGTTAGCATCCACATGTAGAAGTTGGCGTAGCCGGCCATGCCGATCACGTGGCCGTTGGGCAGGTGTTGCAGCAGCACCGTGAGCATGCCCGCGCAATACCAGGTGGCGCCGCAGACGATGAGGGACATATGGGGGCGCAGCCGCGTCGAATAGGACAGCAGCAGCACCGCAGCCGGGCCCAGTGCCAGCAACAGCCGCCACACCAGGTTCTGGCTGAACAGTTGGGGCGCGAGCTGGTAATCCCAGCCAGCGAACAGCAGCACGAGCAGCAGTGAGGCGGCAATCGCGCCGCGGAACATGTCCGAGCGCTGGCGGGCCCGGTCTCTCAGGTAGGCGGCCTCCATCGCGGCATCGAAACGGAGCAGGGGAATCTTGAGGCGCATGATCGAACGTAGTCGTGTTTTTTCTATTTTATCAGCGCGGGCGCATGACCATGGTTTTCCTGGCGGTCGCGGGCCGGTTACGCTATCCGCGGCAGCAAGGATGAGGCCTTGTCGTTACAATGCCAGCTGCCGATAGCCGCCATTTACCGAGTGTTACATGTCTGATGCCGCCTCCCGCCCCGATTCGCCCTGCGTGGCCCTGTGCTCGACCGCATTGGGGGACGAGGTATGCGTCGGCTGCCGGCGCACCTTCATCGAGGTGGCCAACTGGGTGGCCATGAGCGAGGCGGAGAAGGACGCCGTCTGGCAGCGCCTGGAGGCACACTGGGCCGCGCTGGGGCTGCCCCCGCCGTGGCTCGCACGCGGCACCCGCAAATAGATCGACCCCGGCGCCAGGCGCCGAGGCCGCATCGGTGAGGCTGCCGTGTCGCGCTAGGGCTCGACGAGGTCGCGGTAGGCGCACCATGTGGCGTGCCCGAGCAAGGGCATGATCACCACCATGCCGATCATCATCGTGGCAAAGCCGATTAGCGTCAGCGCCACGATCAGCGCCGCCCAGACGATCATCGCCGGCAGGTTGTCGACTACCGTACGGAGGCTCGCCATCATCGCGCTGATCATGTCCACGTCGCGGTCCACCACCATCGGCATGCCGACCGCCGTGAAGGCGAACACGCAGCTGGCCAGGATGAAGCCGCAGAACATCCAGGCGGCCAGCACACCGTTGTATTGCCCGGACAGGAACATCTGGCGCACGAAGCCTTCGACCGAGGTCATTTCGCCGCCATAGAGCAGTGCCAGCAGAATCGCCGACAGGCGTTCCCACAGGATGGCGACGATGGCCAGCATGACGCCGAACTGCCCCAGCGTGCCCGCGCTGGCCTTGAGCCCGGCGATCGAGTCGAGGAAGGTTGGCTTGCGGCCGGCTTCGCGCTGCCGCGTGAGCTCATAGATGCCGGCGGCGACCAGCGGTGCGACCAGCATGAAGCCCGAGACGGCGGCCGTGACCAGATAGGGGCGCGGGGCGGCGATCGCCACGATCAGCAGGCCGGCGATGGCGACGATCACACCGTAGACAAGGCTCGGCCCCGGATGGGCCATGAAGTCCTGCCAGCCGTGCCTGAGCCATTGCACGGGTTTGCTCGCGCCGACATGCGTGATCCTGGGCAGGGAAAAGTGCTGATCCAGGCCGGGTAGATGCGTTGCCATGTGTGGTCTCCTTCTGCGATGGAGGGGCTGCTACCTGTCTTCAGAATAGGCCAGCGGGCCTGCTCGTCAAGCAAAAAGCCTTTATCTATCAAAAGGCTAGTAGGTATAATGCGCGACTTTTGCGAGGGAGAGACGTGTGCGGATAGCCTTGGCGCCGATGGAAGGCCTGGTCGACGACATCATGCGCGACACCCTGACGCGTGTCGGCGGGGTCGATTGGTGCGTGACCGAGTTCATTCGCGTCACCGATACGCTATTGCCGCCGCGCAGCTACCACCGCGTTTCGCCGGAGCTCTACAACGGCGCGCGCACGCGGGCCGGTACGCCGGTGCGCGTGCAACTGCTCGGCTCCGATGCCGCCTGCCTGGCCGAGAATGCCGCGCGCGCGGCCCAGCTTGGCGCGCCTGTCATCGATCTGAACTTTGGCTGCCCGGCCAAGTGCGTCAACCGCCATCGCGGCGGCGCCGTCCTGCTCAAGGAGCCCGAGCTGCTGCACGAGATCGTCGCCACCGTGCGCCGAGCCGTACCCGCACAGATCCCCGTCACCGCCAAGATGCGCCTGGGCTACGAGGACAAATCCCTCGCACTCGATTGCGCGCAGGCGCTCGAGGCCGGCGGGGCGGCCGAGATCGTGGTGCATGCCCGCACCAAGGTCGAGGGTTACAAGCCGCCCGCGCATTGGCACTGGATTGCGCTGATCAAAGAGGCCGTCCGCTGCAATGTCGTTGCCAACGGCGAGATATGGACGGTCGACGACTACCTGCAATGCCGCACCGAGAGCGGCTGCGACGACATCATGCTGGGGCGCGGCCTGGTGGCCAGGCCCGACCTCGCGCTGCAAATCCGCGCGAGGCTCGCCGGCCAAGCCCCTGTGCCGCTGGGCTGGCAGGGCCTGCAGCGCCATGTCGCCGATTTCTTCGCACAGGTGGTCGCCAAGGTCGAGCCGGAGCATGCGCCGGGCCGCCTCAAGCAGTGGGTGGGGCTGCTGACGCGCGGCTACCCCGAGGCCGCCACCTTCTTTGCCCAGCTCCGCGCGCTCAAGTCGATCGATGCCATCTCGGCGCTGCTGACTGAATCGCTGCCGCTGTCCGAGGCCCTGCTGCCTGCCTAGGCGCAAGCCCCAGCGGGCCTGGCGGCGCCGTTGCCGGCGGGTTCCTGATTTCGGTACGCTATGGGGCCATGGGCACCCGCCCGAGCCTGCAAGAGTTGAGCAGGGCGCGCAGGCGGGGCGTATCGGCCGGATAGCCCTGGCCGTTACGGGAAACCGATGCAGGATGCTTTGCATGCAGCAGGTTTCTCGAGGTGCCCTATAAAAAACGTATGCATGCCAGGTGATCCCCTTTGCCCTTTCTGATCTTCATGTCGATTGTCGCCGGCTATGCCGTCTCGGGCCTGCTCGGGCTCGAATTGGCGATTCCACCAGGTTATGCGACGGCAATCTTCCCGCCTGCTGGGCTCTCGCTGGCCGCGTTGTTGCTGGCGGGGCGGCGTTACACCCCCGCAGTCTGGCTCGGCTCGTTCCTGATGAACCTGTGGGTCGGCTACCGCAGCGCCGGCGCCCTGTCGGCGACGGCGATCGGCGTCGCCGCGATGATCGCGCTCGGCTCGGCCATGCAGGCGCTGTTCGCATCGACGCTGGTGCGGCGCTTCGTCGGCTTCCCCGCCACGCTCAGCAGTGCCGGCCCGATCGCGCTGTTCCTCCTGCATGGCGGCATCATCGGCTGTCTCGTGGGTGCGTCCGTTGGCGTGACGACGCTGTACAGCGTGGGCTTCGTCACCGGCGCGGATGCTCCCTATTCATGGTGGACCTGGTGGGTGGGCGATACCATCGGCGTGATGCTGATCACGCCGCTGATCTTCGCCGCCTGGGGGCAGCCCAAGGGGCTGTGGCGCTCGCGCCGGCTGTCGCTGTTCGTGCCGACGGTGCTGGGCTTCGTGCTGGTCGTGGCGCTATTCTTCAAGATCAGCGAAGTCGAGCAGCGCAATATCGCCGAGCGCTTCAACCAGCAGGCGCGTTCGTTCAATGTCAGGTTCCAGCACGAGCTTGATGCGACGGTCGAGGTGCTGCGCGCCACCGGCCAGTTCTTCGACGGCTCGGACTCGGTCACCGTCGACGAGTTCAGCCGCTTCGTGCTGCCCTCGATCGCGCGCCACCCGACGATCAAGGCGGTATCGTGGCTGGAGCGTGTGACGCCGGACAGCATGCCGGGCTATCTGCCCCGGCTGCAGCAACTGGCCGGGCGCCCGCTGCAGGTGTGGGAGAAAGGGGCGGATGGCAAGCCTGCCGCGGTGGCCCCGCGCGCCTATTACACCCCGGTCACCTATATCGAGCCCAGGCAGGGCAACGCGGCTGCGCTGGGCTTCGACGTTCACTCCGAGCCGGTGCGCCGTACCGCCATGGAAGCTGCGATGCGGCTGCGGGAGCCGTTCGCCACCGGGCGCATCCAGCTGGTGCAAGGGGAGCAACGGCACACCTCTGTGCTGGTGTTCCTGCCGGTCGGGGCCGCGTCGCAAGGGGGCGCCAACCCACCGGCCGGTGTGCTGAGCCTCGTGCTCGATATCGGGCATATCGCCACGGCCACCCAGCTCGATGAGGACCGCCGCATGCTCTATCTGCAGCTGACCGGCAACCCCGCGCTGCCCCCGTTGTATCGCTCGGAGACGGCGCGTGGCGTCTCCACGTTGAAGTTCGCCTCCACCATCTCGTTTGCCGGGCGGCAATGGCAGCTGTTGATCGAGCCGACCCAGGACTTCATGCGTGAGAGCCGCAGCTGGCAGGCCTGGTACGGGCTGGCGGGCGGCCTGATCCTGGTCAGCCTGCTCAACGCCTTCATGCTACTGATGACGGGACAGAAGGCGCGCGTCGAAGCCGACGTAGCCGAGCGCACGCGCGAGCTGGGGGCGATGACGAGCAATGCCGAGCATGCCAACCAGCTGCTGGAGGCGATCAACCGTGCCCAGTCAGCCTATATTTCGAGGCTGCAGCCGCAACCGCTGTTCGATGGGCTGCTGCGCGACCTGCTCACCATCACCGGCAGCGAATTCGGCGTCATCCTCGAACAGGAGCCCGATCAGGGGCGGCCATCGGCTGTCACGCTGCGCGCCATCTGCCATACGGGGTGGGACGACGGCACCTGCGCCGACCGCTTGCGGCAGTTCTCCGGCGATGCGGCCACGCGCGAGCTCGACCGCCTGTTCTGTGGCGCGCTGGCCGGCGGCAGCGTCGTGTTCGCCTGCGACGCGACCGGGGGCGCCGCTGCGCTGCCGACCTTGAACCATCGCGTGGGCATCCCGCTGATCCATGCCGGCCAGATCGTCGGCGTCATCGGCCTGGCCAACCGGCCGCAGGGTTACGGGCTCGAACTGGTGGACTGGCTGCGCCCCCTGCTCGCGACCTGCGCCAGCCTGGCGGAAGGCTTCCGCGAGGCGCAACGGCGCCAGGCCTCGGAGCAGGCGCGCGAGGACAGCGAGCTGCGCCTGCGCACCATTCTCGACAATGCGCTCGACGCGCTGCTGACCACCGACGAGGCGGGCCGTGTCGAATCGGCCAATCCCGCCGCCGTCGCCCTGTTTGGCGTGCCCGATCTGACCGGACGCGCGCTCGAATCGCTGCTGCCGGGCTTCGACGAACTGGTGGCGGCAGCCACCAGCGGCGAGCGGCGCGCGCATTCGCTCACGGCCAATGGCGGGCCACGCGGCCCGGTGCCGGTCGAGGCGCTGGTCAATCCGGTGGCGCTGCCGCAACGCATGCTGTGCGTGGTGCTGCTGCATGATCTGAGCGAGCGCCTGAAGATCGAACAGATGAAGGCCGAATTCATCGCCAACATGAACCACGAGCTGCGCACGCCGCTGACGGCGATACGTGGCGGCCTGTCGCTGTTGCGCGGCATGTTCGGCCAGCAGCTGCCCGATGCAGCCAAACCGCTGCTCGACGTCGCCGACCACAACAGCCAGCGGCTGCTGTCGCTGGTCAATGACATACTCGACATCGAGAAGATCGAGGCCGGCAAGCTGCCGCTGAAGTTGGAGCCAACCGATCTGGCCGAGCAGGTGCAGCAGGCCATGGTACTCAATCTGCACTACGCGGAGCCGCTGCAGGTGGTGCTGCGACTGGGCGAGATCACTGCGCCGGCGCAGGCATTGGCCGACACGGAGCGCCTGCAGCAGGTGCTCGCCAACCTGATCTCGAATGCCGTCAAGTTTTCCGCGCCGGAAGCATCTGTCGAGCTGGCGCTGCACGCACACGGCGGCTTCTGGCGGATCAGCGTGGTCGATCATGGCGAGGGCATCCCCACCGAGCAGCAGGACAAGCTGTTCCAGAAGTTCTTCCAGGTCGATGGATCATCGACCCGGCGCCGGGGCGGTACTGGCCTGGGGCTCGCAATCTCGCGCGCGCTGGTCGAGGCAATGGGCGGCCGCATCGGCTTTCACTCCCAGTCTGGGCAAGGAACGGTGTTCCACGTCGACCTGCCAGCTCAAGCGGGGGCGGCCACCTGAGCGGCGGGCGATCTGCCCGGCAGGCGCCATCATCCCTGCCAGGGCGAGCCTGCGTCGGCTTCTGCCTGTAGAATGGTGGGACCGATGGGGGAGTCAGGCATGGACGTGGCGCTAGAGCGCATCCTGTACGTTGAAGACGATCCGGGCATCCGCCTGGTGGGCAAAATGGCGCTGGAAATGGTAGGGGGCCTGCTGGTGCGCGATTGCGCCTCGGGCCTGGAGGCGCTCGCCGTCACCGGGTTTGCACCGCAGCTGTTGCTGCTCGACGTGATGATGCCGGGCATCGATGGCGTGGTGACCCTGCAGCGCCTGTGGCAGCAGCCCGAAACAGCGGGCGTGCCGGCCATCTTCATGACCGCCAAGGTCCAGCCCGACGAGATCGCCCAGCTGCGCGCCGCAGGCGCGGTCGACGTGATCGCCAAGCCGTTTGAGCCGATGACGCTGGCCACCCAACTGCGCGCGATCTGGGCGAGCCTGCCGCAGCAATAGGCCGCTTGCCGGGGCCGCGCCAGATGGCGTTGCCGCGATGTCGCATCTGTGGCGATTGAGCCGCTTCAGCACGAGTCAGCCGCTCGCGCCGGCTCGTATCGACGGCGACAGGCGGCGCAGAACGGAACAGGAAAAACAAAACGGGGCGATCAACGCCCCGTTTTGCTTGGCTGACGGAAACCGCCCCCGATCAGCTTTTCGCCACGCAGTCGACGAAATACTCGATACGGCTGTCGACTTCCTCCTCGACCAGGCCGTGAATATCGGTCTTCAGCCCAGGGAAGCGCTCGTTGAACTCGCGTGCAAACTTCAGGTATTGCACGATAGTCTTGTTGAAGCGCTCGCCCGGAATCAGCAGCGGGATGCCCGGCGGATACGGCGTCAGCAGGATGGCGGTGACGCGGCCTTCCAGGTCGTCGATGCGCACTCGCTCGATCTCGCGGTGTGCCATCTTGGCGTAGGCATCGGTTGGCTTCATCGCCGGTACCATGCTCGAGGTGTACATCTCGGTCGTCAGGCGGGCGATATCGTGCGTCTTGTAGACATCGTGGATCTGCTGGCAGAGGTCGCGCAAGCCGATGCGCTCGTAACGCGGATGCGCCGCGACGAACTCGGGCAGCACGCGCCACAGCGGCTGGTTCTTGTCGTAGTCATCCTTGAACTGCTGCAGCGCGGTAACCAGCGTGTTCCAGCGGCCCTTGGTGATGCCGATGGTGAACATGATGAAGAAGGAGTAGAGCCCCGTCTTCTCGACGATCACGCCGTGCTCGGCCAGGTACTTGGTGACGATACCGGCCGGGATGCCGGTATCGTCGAAGTCGCCGTCGACATCGAGCCCCGGGGTGATGATCGTGGCCTTGATCGGGTCGAGCAGGTTGAAGCCCTCGGCCAGGTTGCCGAAGCCGTGCCAGCGCTCGTTGGCCTTGAGCATCCAGTCCTCGCGGTCGCCCATGCCTTCGTCGGCCAGCGCGTCCGGGCCCCAGACCTTGAACCACCAGCTGTCGCCGTATTCCTCGTCGACCTTGCGCATGGCGCGGCGGAAATCGAGCGATTCGAAGATCGATTCCTCGACCAGCGCGGTCCCGCCCGGCGGCTCCATCATCGCGGCGGCGATGTCACACGAGGCGATGATCGCGTACTGCGGGCTGGTGGAGGTGTGCATCAGGTAGGCTTCGTTGAAACGGCTGCGGTCGAGCATGCGGGTCTGCGACTCCTGCACCAGGATCTGCGAGGCCTGCGAGAGGCCGGCCAGCATCTTGTGCGTGGATTGCGTCGAGAATACCAGCGGGTCTTTCGAGCGCGGACGGTCGCGGCCGATCGCGTGCATGTTCTTGTAGAAGTCGTGGAAGGTCGCGTGCGGCAGCCAGGCTTCGTCGAAGTGCAGCGTGTCGATCGTGTCGCCCAGCGTGTCCTTGATCATCTCGACGTTGTAGAGCACGCCGTCGTAGGTGCTCTGCGTGATCGTCAGGATGCGGGGCTTGCTCTTCACGTCCTTGGCGAACGGGTTGGCCTCGATCTTCTTGCGGATGTTCTCGGGCTCGAATTCCGCTTTCGGGATCGGGCCGATGATGCCGTAATGGTTGCGCGTCGGCATCAGGAATACCGGGATCGCGCCGCACATGATGATCGAGTGCAGGATCGACTTGTGGCAGTTGCGGTCGACGACCACGATGTCGCCCGGCGCCACGGTGGCGTGCCAGACCATCTTGTTCGAGGTCGAGGTGCCGTTGGTGACGAAGAAGCAGTGGTCTGAGTTGAAGATGCGCGCGGCATTGCGCTCGGAGGCGGCGACCGGGCCGGTGTGGTCGAGCAGCTGGCCGAGTTCTTCGACCGCGTTGCAGACGTCGCTGCGCAGCATGTTCTCGCCGAAGAACTGGTGGAACATCTGGCCCACCGGGCTCTTCAGGAAGGCGACGCCGCCCGAGTGGCCGGGGCAGTGCCAGGAATACGAGCCATCCTGCGCATAGTGCAGCAGCGCGCGGAAGAACGGCGGGGCGAGCGAGTCGAGATAGGTCTTGGCTTCGCGGATGATGTAGCGTGCGACGAACTCGGGCGTGTCCTCGAACATGTGAATGAAGCCGTGCAGCTCCTTCAGGATGTCGTTCGGGATGTGGCGCGAGGTGCGCGTCTCGCCGTAGATGAACAGCGGGATGTCTGGATTGCGCCAGCGGATTTCCTCGACGAAGGAACGCAGCTGCTTCACGGCCGCTTCGGCGGCTTCTTCCGAATGGAACTCCTCGTCGTCGATCGACAGGATGAAGCCCGAGGCGCGGCTCTGTTGCTGGGCGAAGCTCGAGAGGTCGCCATAGCTGGTGACGCCGAGCACTTCCATGCCCTCGTCCTCGATAGCTTGCGCGAGTGCGCGGATGCCGAGGCCGCTGGCGTTTTCCGAGCGGAAATCCTCGTCGATGATCACAACCGGAAAGCGGAATTTCATGGGGCGTTCCTTCTATGCTGGCCCGTGGAAAGGCGCGGATTGTCGCATAGTTTGTGTTGCATCAGGAAAAATGTTTGATGACGATTTAGTGCGATGATTGGTAAGGGAAATTTCCCTGTTTTACGGTGCAGAAAAATGCATCGGGTGCGGGGGGGAACAGGCATTTTGGCATGGGTGGGTACAGCTAGCCGGCAGCCAGCCCGTGATGGTGTCCGCCAGCTGGGCGCGCGGCAATGCCGCCGCTCACACCTTGAGCAGTTGTTCGCGCCCGCCGAGCCAGCGTTGCAGATGGGCGTGGGCGGCGTCCGGCTGCTGGTTCAACAGGCGCTCGGCGGCGTCCTGCGCTGCTTCCAGCAGATCCAGGTCGCGCTCCAGATCGGCAAAGCGCAGCATCGGCGCACCGGACTGGCGGCTGCCGAGAAACTCGCCCGGCCCGCGCAGCGCCAGGTCCTGCCGCGCGATCTCGAAGCCGTCGGTGTTCTCGAAGATCACGCGCAGCCTGGCCTTGGCGGTATCCGATACCGGCGTGCTGTAGAGCAGGATGCAGGTGCTCTCCGCCGCGCCGCGGCCGACGCGGCCCCTGAGCTGGTGCAGCTGTGACAGCCCCATGCGCTCGGCGTGCTCGATCACCATCAGGCTGGCGTTCGGCACATCGACGCCGACTTCGATCACCGTGGTCGCCACCAGCAGTTGCACGTGGTTGTCCTTGAACGCGGCCATCACAGCGGCTTTCTCGTCCGCCTTCATGCGGCCGTGGACGAGCCCCACGGCCAGCTCGGGCAGTGCTTCGGTGAGATAGGCGTGGGTGTCGAGCGCGGTCTGCAGCTGTAGCACCTCCGATTCCTCGATCAGCGGGCACACCCAGTAGGCCTGCCGGCCTTCGAGGCATTTGGCGCGCACGCGCTCGACGATTTCGTCGCGGCGCGCGTCGGAGATGAGCTTGGTGACGATGGGCGTGCGCCCCGGCGGCAGCTCGTCGATGACCGACACGTCGAGGTCGGCGTAGTAGCTCATCGACAGCGTGCGCGGGATCGGCGTGGCGCTCATCATCAGCTGGTGCGGGCTGCCGCCTTTCGAACGCAGCGCGAGGCGCTGGTGCACGCCGAAGCGGTGCTGTTCGTCGACGATGGCGAGCCCCAGGCGGGCGAATTCGACCTGATCCTGGAACAGCGCGTGGGTGCCGATGGCAAGCTGGGCCTCCCCCGATGCGACGTCGGCCAGCGCCGAGGCCTTCTCGGCCTTCTTCAGGCTGCCCGAGAGCCAGCTCACGCGCACCCCGAGCGGCGCGAGCCAGGCCGAGAGCTTGAGGTAGTGCTGCTCGGCGAGGATTTCGGTCGGTGCCATCAGCGCGGACTGGTGGCCGGCCTCGATCGCCAGCAGGGCCGCGAGCGCGGCAACGATGGTCTTGCCGCTGCCGACATCGCCCTGCAGCAGGCGCTGCATCGGGTGCGGCAGGGCCAGATCGCGGCGGATCTCGTCCATCACGCGTGCCTGGGCGCCGGTCAAGCCGAATGGCAGGCTGCCGAGCAGGCGCTCCAGCAGCCGGCCCGCTACGTCGAGCACCGGCGCCGAGCGCTCGCGCCGCGCGCGGTAGGCGAGCCGCATCGACAGCTGCTGTGCCAGCAATTCGTCGAACTTGAGTCGGCGCCACGCTGGGTGGCTGCGCTCGATCAGCTGGATTTGCGGAATCTCGGGCGTCGGGTTGTGCAGGAGCCGTACCGAGCGGTCGAATTCGGGCAGCTGCAGCTCGTGCAGCAGCGCCACCGGCAGTGTATCGGCAAGATAGGCCTCGCCGAGCGCCTGCGCGATCAGCTTGCGCAGCGCGGGCTGATTGAGGCTGGCGGTAGTCGGGTAGACCGGTGTGAGCGCCTCGTTGAGTGGCGAGCCGTCCTTCACCACGCGGGTCTTCGGGTGGATCATCTCGTCGCCGAAGAAACCATGGCGGATCTCGCCCAAGAGCCGCACGCGGTTGCCGAGCGCAAACTGCTTGACCTGGCTCGGGTAGAAATTCAGGAAGCGTACATGCAGCACGCCGCTGCCATCCTGCACCTGGCAGACGAGCTGGCGGCGCGGCCGGTAAGTCACCTCGTTGTGGATGACCTCGCCTTCGACCAGCACCGGGTGCCCCAGCGGCGCATCGGTGATCGGGTACAGATGGGTCTCGTCCTCGTAGCGCAGCGGCAGATGCAGGATCAGGTCGAAACGGCTATGGATGCCGAGCTTGGCCAGCTTGTCGCGCGTGGCCTTGGGCAGTTCGAGGTCGTTGGGGGATGGGGCGCTCACAGCCGCGATTGTGGCTGAAGGCCGCGGCAGGCTCAAGCGTGGCCGGCCCGGGTGTGGCTGACACAAGCATGGCGGGCCGGGCCGGCGTGCTGGACGAGTGCCCGGTTCAGCAGCGGCTGCCCGCGACAGATGCGTCGAACACCGGTCGAAAACCGCGAGCCCGCCAGCCTGCATGGCCGGCCGGTGCCGATGATGCGATCAGGCGCTTGCTGCCTGCATCGCCTCGACGCGTTCGAGCGCATCGGTGAGCCCCTTGAGGCCGGCCTGGCGCATGGCGGGTGCGTCCGACAGCGAGCGGCGCCACTGGCGCGCACCTTGCAGGCCCTGATAGAGCCCCAGGATATGGCGCGTGATGTGCGGCATCGGCACGCCTTCCGCCAGGCTGCGCTCGACGAAGGGCAGGTAGGCCGCCACCACCTCGGCCCGCGTCGGCACTGGATGATCGTCGCCGTAGTAGCGGCGGTCGACCTCGGCGAGCCAGTACGGGTTGTGATAGGCTTCGCGGCCGATCATGACGCCGTCGACATGCTCAAGATGCTGCGCCGTGGCGTCATGGGTAGTGATGCCGCCGTTGATCAGGATCTCGAAATCGGGGAAGTCGCGCTTCAGGCGGTAGACATAGTCGTACTTGAGCGGCGGGATCTCGCGGTTTTCCTTGGGCGACAGGCCCTTGAGGATGGCGTTGCGCGCATGCACGATGAACACGCGGCAATCGGAGCGTGTGGCCACCACCTCGACGAAACGGCGCAGGTAGTCGTAGTCCTCGATCTTGTCGATACCGATGCGGTGCTTCACGGTGACGGGGATGGCGACCTTGTCCTGCATTGCCTTCAGGCAGTCGGCCACCAGCTCGGGCTCGGCCATCAGGCAGGCACCGAAGGCGCCCGACTGCACGCGCTCGGAAGGGCAGCCGACATTGAGATTGACCTCGTCATAGCCCCACTGCTCGGCATAGGCCGCACACCGCGCCAGATCACCCGGCTCGCTGCCACCCAGCTGGATCGCAATCGGCTGCTCGATCTCGTCGAAGCGCAGGAAGCGCTGCCGGTCGCCATGGATGATCGCGCCGGTGGTGATCATCTCGGTGTAGAGCCAGGTGTGGCGCGAAATCAGGCGCGCGAACCGGCGATAGAAGCGGTCGGTCCAGTCCAGCATGGGGGCGATGGCGACGGTGCGGGGTGGAAGCATGGAAAGGGCGGTCGGCAAAAGGCGTGGATGATGCCACAGCTTGTCGCCTAAGCCAATGATTGTAATGGATATTGCTGTCGGTCAGGCGCAGCGCGGCTGGCACTGATGCCCAAGCCCACATATAACACAGAGTGGATCTCATATTGTTGCACCCATGACTCGCAAGCTACTCGACCGATTCAGCATCGCTTCCCTGCTGCACGTGGGCATCGTGGCCCTGACGGCCACCTTGCTCGCCGTGCTGCTCGCCGTCATCGACCATTTCGCCAGCCGTTACGAGCAGGATGAGGCTGGCCACGCCTTGTCGCTACTGGCGCGGCAGATGAGCAGCGCGCTCGATCAGGGCATGTTCGAGCGCTATCAGGACATCCACCTGATTTCCAATCTCTATGGCGTACGCCAGGATGGGCAGGACATCCGGGTCGCCCTGGCCAACCTTGCCCAGCTGTTCCCCTACTATGCCTGGATCGGCTTGGCCGGTCCCGACGGCAAGGTGCTCTATTCGCCGAACGGGCTGCTCGAGGGCGGGGATGTATCGAAACGGCCCTGGTTCCGCGAGGGGCTGAAGGCACCGTATGTCGGTGATGTACATGAAGCCGTGCTGCTCGCCAAGCTGCTGCCGGCACAGCACGAACCGTGGCGCTTCGTCGATTTCTCGGCGCCGCTGCACGACAGCGAAGGCCGGGTGACCGGCGTGGTCGGCGCGCATCTGAGCTGGAAGTGGGCGCGCGATGTGCGTGAGAGCATGTTTTCTCCCGGGGAGCAGGGCTACCGTGCAGAGCTGTTGCTGGTGCGCGGCGATGGCACCGTGCTGATTGGCCCGCCGCCGTTGGAGGGCAAGCGCATCCCGGCCGATCTGTTACGACGCGTGCAGCAGCGTGGGCCCGTGTATCAGCACGAGCAATGGCCGGATGGGGCCTTCCTCAGCGCCTATGCGCAGACCGTCGGCTATGGCGCCTACCCCGGCCTGGGCTGGTTCGTGCTGGCGCGGCAGCACGATGCCGTCGCCTATGCCGCCTATCATGACCTGCAGTGGCGGGTGGCGCTGCTGGCCGGGCTCGCTGGCCTCATCTTCGTGGCACTCGGCAGCCAGCTTGCCAACTGGTTGTCGGCCCCCTTGCTGGCAATTGCCAAGGCTGCCGCGTGTCACCGCGACGGCCAGCAATCCGTCGAGATTCCCGTGGTCGGCGGGTATCGCGAAGCGCATCTGCTGTCCACCATGCTGGTTGGCCTGATGGCGCGCGAGAAGGCCGCCATCACAGAGCTCGAGCAGCTCAACGCCGCGCTGGAACAACGGGTGGCCGAGCGCACCGGGGAGCTGGTCGAACTGACCGATGACCTGCAGTCCGCACTGTCGCAGAAGGTCCGTCTCGAACAGGAGCGGGAGCACCTGATTGCCGAGCTGTCGGAACTGGCGCAAACCGATGCGCTGACCGGCGTGCTCAATCGGCGTGCCTTTTTCGGCCTGGCGGAGCGGGAGCTGTTGCGCCAGGCACGAACTGGCTCGCAACTATCCGTCATCATGCTCGATATCGACCACTTCAAGTGCGTCAACGATGAACACGGGCATGGCGTCGGGGACGAGGTGATCCGCGTTGTCGCAGCCTGCTGCAAGGCGCAGCTGCGCGAGCTCGATCTGTTTGCACGCTACGGCGGCGAGGAGTTCTGCGTGCTGCTGCCGGATACTCCGCTCAACGAAGCCCGCCAGGTCGGCGAGCGCTTGCGGCTAGCCGTCGAGGCGGCACCGGCTGCCGTCGGCGACTTGCACGTCACCATCAGCCTGGGCGTGGCGGCCTCGGGTACGGGGCCAGGCGAGATCGAGTCCATGCTGGAGGCGGCGGATCGTGCACTCTATGTCGCCAAGCGCAATGGCCGCAACCGTATCGAAGTGATCGACGCCGAGGCTGGCTGAAACGACAACGGCGTGACCTGAGGCCACGCCGTCGCGCGTACTACTGGAACTGCCGCCTTACATGCGTGCGATCATCGCGTCGCCGAAGGCCGAGCAGCTGACTTCCTGTGCGCCATCCATCAGGCGGGCGAAGTCGTAGGTCACGACCTTGTCGCTGATCGCGGCTTCCATCGACTTGATCACCAGATCGGCCGCTTCGCGCCAGCCCAGGTGGCGCAGCATCATCTCGGCGGACAGGATCAGCGAACCCGGGTTCACCTTGTCGAGGCCGGCATACTTCGGCGCGGTGCCGTGCGTGGCTTCGAAGCAGGCGTAGTTGTCGCTGATGTTGGCGCCCGGAGCGATGCCGATGCCGCCGACCTGCGCTGCCAGCGCGTCGGAGATGTAGTCACCGTTCAGGTTGCAGGTGGCGATGGTGTCGTACTCTGCCGGACGCAGCAGGATCTGCTGCAGGAAGGCGTCGGCGATCGCATCCTTGACGATGACTTCGCGGCCGGTTTTCGGGTTCTTGAACGAGCACCATGGGCCGCCATCGATCGGGGTCGCGCCGAATTCGCGCTTGGCCAGATCGTAGGCCCAGTCACGGAAGCCACCTTCGGTGAACTTCATGATGTTGCCCTTGTGCACGATGGTCAGGCTCTTGCGGTCGTTGTCGACGACGTATTGCAGCGCCGCACGCACCAGGCGCTCGGTGCCTTGCTTCGATACCGGCTTGATGCCGATGCCCGAGGTCTCGGGGAAGCGGATCTTCTTCACGCCCATCTCGTCCTGCAGGAACTTGATCAGCTTCTTCGCACCTTCCGATTCGGCCTGCCATTCGATGCCGGCGTAGATGTCTTCGGTGTTCTCGCGGAAGATGACCATATTGGTCAGCTCAGGGTTCTTCAGCGGCGACGGCACACCCTTGAAGTACTGTACCGGGCGCACGCACTGGTACAGGTCGAGCTCCTGGCGCAGCGCCACGTTGAGCGAGCGGATGCCACCACCGACCGGCGTGGTCATCGGGCCCTTGATCGATACGGAATACTTCTTCAGCGCGTCGAAGGTTTCCTTGGGCAGCCATTCGTCAGGGCCATAGATGCGGGTCGACTTCTCGCCGGCATACACTTCCATCCAGTGAATCTTCTTCTTGCCGCCGTAGGCCTTTTCCACGGCAGCATCGATGACCTTGATCATGACCGGCGTGATGTCGATACCGATGCCGTCACCTTCGATGAAAGGGATGATCGGGTTGTCTGGGGTCGCCTGGCCCGGAACGATTTGCGCGCCGCCTTGCGGCACCTTGATATGGGAAGTCGTCATGCCTGCTCCACCTTGGGGGTAGTAGGGGGTTTATAAAAAGCGCACTGAGTCGAGCTTGCAAGAAAGACGCAGGATACGTCTGGCCGACGGCTTGGCACCGTCCATCCGCGGTTGTAGACTCGGCAGATGTCGCTCAACATTGTGTAGGTGTTATAGACCAGTGTGATTGCCTGAGGGATGGCGAAGCGGGCGAGTATTGCTTTATACGTATTGCGTTTTCCACTACCGTAACACGGGTCTCGCTCCGCTTAACCTTGTCATTATCGAGCAAATGCTCGCTTCCCGCCATTAGTAGATGCCCGAGTTGATTTTGCTTAACAAGCCCTATGGGGTGATCTGCCAGTTCTCTGCACACGAGAAGCATTCGACGCTGGCCAGCCTGGTCGATGTGCCGAATGTGTATCCGGCTGGGCGGCTCGATACAGACAGCGAGGGGCTGTTGCTGCTGACGGCCGACGGCCAGTTGCAGACGCGCATCGCCGATCCCCGGCACAAGCTGCCCAAGACCTACTGGGTGCAGGTCGAGGGGGTGCCGACGGACGATGCGTTGGCGCAGCTGCGGCGCGGTGTCGATCTCGGCGATTTCGTCACCCGGCCCGCCGAGACCCGCCGCATCGAGGCACCAGCGTTGTGGGAGCGTGTTCCGCCGATCCGCGTGCGCCAGAGCGTGCCCGACAGCTGGATCGAGCTCACCATCAGCGAAGGCAAGAACCGCCAGGTGAGACGGATGACCGCCAAGGTCGGCTTTCCGACGCTACGCCTGGTGCGCGTGAAAATCGGCGACTGGTCGCTCGACGGCCTCGCACCCGGTGCCTGGCGGCGTATCCAGGTGGCCATGCCGCCGGCCGCCGCCCAGCCCCGCAAACCAATACAGACGCGCTCTCCAGGCCAGCCTGGAAGGCGCACCAGAACTTGATCCCAGCACGATAGCGATAGACGATATGGACTCCTCAAGCTCGATTGCCCATGCCTTCATGGACAGCTCCCCCATCCAGCACCCGATCGCGCGGCAGATCGCGCATGCGCTGCTCGATGGCTTCGACAAGCACTACCGCTTGTTCCGCCAGAGCGCGGCCGATGCCAAGCAGCGTTTCGAGCGCGGCGACTGGCAGGCGGTACAGCGCGCCGCGAAGGACCGCATCCAGTATTACGACGATCGTGTCGACGAGTGCGTGACGCGGCTGCACCAGGAGTTCAAGGCCGACGGCCTGGGCGAGACGGTGTGGCAGCAGGTGAAATACCACTATATCAGCCTGCTGACCAACCACAAGCAGCCCGAGTGCGCCGAAACCTTCTTCAATTCCGTGTGCTGCAAGATTCTGCACCGCGACTATTTCAACAACGATTTCATCTTCGTGCGGCCGACAATCTCGACCGAGCACATCGATTCCGACCCGCCGACCTATCGCAGCTACTACCCGGGCAAGCACGGCCTGCACAAGACGATTCGCCAGATCATCGACGATTTCGGCTGGGATGCGCCGTTTGCCGACCTGGGCCGCGACATCGGCTACATCGTGAAGAAGCTCAAGCTGCACCTGGGCGAGTGGCCCGAGGTCGAGCCGAATTACCAGATCCAGGTGCTGTATGCGCCGTTCTACCGTAACAAGGGCGCCTATGTGATCGGCAAGGCGGTCAACGGCAACCAGGAATACCCGTTCGCCGTGCCCATCCTGCACGACGAGCAGGGCCGGCTGGAGCTCGATACGCTGCTGCTCGATGCGCGCCGGATCGGCGTGCTGTTCAGCTTCTCGCGCGCCTATTTCATGACCGACATGGAGGTGCCGTCGGGCTATGTGCAGTTCCTGCGTACGCTGCTGCCGACCAAGTCGCGTGCCGAGCTGTACACCATGCTGGGCCTGCAGAAGCAGGGCAAGACCATGTTCTACCGCGACTTCATGCATCACCTGAAGCACTCGCGTGACGACCTGATCATCGCGCCCGGCATCAAGGGCCTGGTGATGCTGGTGTTCACGCTGCCGAGCTATCCCTATGTGTTCAAGGTGATCAAGGATTACATCGCGCCGCCGAAAGAGGTCACTAAGGAGGTGGTCGAATTCAAGTACCAGCTCGTCAAGCAGCACGACCGCGTGGGGCGCATGGCCGATACGCTGGAGTTCTCGAATGTCGCCTTCCCGCGCGAGCGCTTCACCCAGGAGCTGCTCGACGAGTTCCGCAAGGTGGCGCCATCGCTGCTGGAGGAGAAGGACGACAGCATCGTTATCCGCCACCTATATATCGAACGCCGCCTGACACCGCTGAACATCTACCTCGATCGCGCCACGCCCGAGCAGCTCGAACACGGCGTGCGCGAATACGGCAACGCGATCAAGGAGCTGGCCTCGGCCAACATCTTCCCGGGCGACATGCTGTTCAAGAACTTCGGCGTCACGCGCTACGGCCGTGTGATCTTCTACGACTACGACGAGATCGAGTACATGACGGACTGCCACTTCCGCAAGGTGCCGCCGGCACCGACACCGGAAGCCGAGATGGCGGCCGAGCCTTGGTATCCGGTTGCCAGGAACGATGTCTTCCCGGAAGAGTTCGCCAGCTTCCTGCTCGGGCCACTGGCCCTGCGACGCGCATTCATGGCGCACCATGCCGACCTGCTCAAGGCCGAGTTCTGGCAACAAAAGCAGGCGAAGATCGTGCACGGCTATATCGAGGATTTCTACCCCTATCCGGAATCCATACGCTTCTGCAGGCTGTTCAACGCGCCATCACCGAAGAGCTGAGCGACGAGTGACGCGTTAGGGCGGTAAACGGGCAGGTCTGGGCCTGCCCGTGCTATTTGGGCGCGGCAAGCAGAAAACCCAGCTAGTGTGACGTTGAAAGCCGCATCGGATGGGAAAGTGGCTCGCGATGGCGGCGCTTTTACAATAAAATTATCGGTTTGCATTCATTTTCGCTATTGGACAACGCCATCATGAGCACGCCGATCTGGAAGCCGAACGTCACCGTGGCGGCGATTATTGAGCGGGCTGGCAGCTTTCTGCTGGTCGAGGAACATACCAAGGATGGCATCCGCTTCAACCAGCCGGCCGGCCATCTCGACCCGGGCGAAACGATCCCCGCCGCCTGCGCACGCGAGGCGCTGGAGGAAACCGCCTGGCAGTTCACACCGCAGGCGCTGGTCGGCGTCTACCTGATGCCCGTCATCAGCGCCGACATTACCTATCTGCGTTTTGCCTTCAGTGGCGAGCTGGGCTTGTTCGATGCCCAGCGCCCGCTCGACGACGGCATCATCCGCGCAGTGTGGATGACGCCCGAAGAAGCGCGTGCCGTGAGCGATCGCCATCGCAGCCCACTGGTCATGCGTTGCATTGACGACTATCTGGAGGGGCAGCGTTTTCCAATGGACTTGATCGCACACTATCCGCCTCAACCTTGACGGTTTCCGTCAACATTTATTGGATGTTTTCATGAGCAGTAAGAAACGTATTGTCGTCGGCCTGTCGGGCGGCGTGGATTCATCGGTCACCGCCTGGCTGTTGAAGCAGCAGGGGCACGAGGTGATCGGCGTGTTCATGCAGAACTGGGAAGATGACAACGACGACGAGTACTGCTCGATCAAGGAAGATGCTGCCGATGCGATCGCGGTGGCCGACATCGTCGGTATCGACATCGAGATCGTCAATTTTGCCAAGGAATACAAGGACCGCGTGTTCAAGTATTTCCTCGACGAATACTCGGCCGGCCGCACGCCCAACCCGGACGTGCTGTGCAATGCCGAGATCAAGTTCAAGGCCTTTCTCGACTACGCCGTGGACCTCGGCGCCGAGGTGATCGCCACCGGCCACTATGCCCGCAAGATCGAGCGTGACGGCAAGCACTATCTGGCGAAGGCCGTCGACGATACCAAGGACCAGAGCTACTTTCTCTATCGCCTGAGCCAGTCGCAGCTGTCGAAAGCCATCTTTCCGCTCGGCGACATCCGCAAGACCGAGGTGCGCAAGCTGGCGGAAGAGGCCTGCTTGCCCAACTTCGCAAAAAAGGACAGCACCGGCATCTGCTTTATCGGCGAGCGGCCGTTCCGTGAATTCCTCAATCGTTACCTGCCGCGCACCCCAGGGCCGATGGTGACGCCGGAAGGCCGAGTCATGGGGCAGCATGAAGGGCTGATGTACCACACCATTGGGCAGCGCAAGGGACTCGGCATTGGCGGGCAGGGCGAGCCATGGTTCGTGGCCGACAAGGACATCCCGCACAACAAGCTGATCGTGGTGCAGGGGCATGATCACCCCTTGCTGCTCAAGCCCGAGTTGAGCGCGCAACAGCTGTCGTGGACATTGGACCAGCCGTCGGCCTTGGGCCGCTACAGTGCCAAGACGCGCTATCGCCAGCAAGATGCGGCCTGCACGGTTGTCGCCGTCGATGCCGAAACCTGCACGGTACATTTCGACGAGCCGCAGTGGGCGGTGACCCCAGGGCAATCGGTGGTGCTGTACGACGGCGATATCTGCCTGGGTGGCGGGGTGATCCAGTAGGCGCGCGGCACAACGGCTGCCTAGAAAAGCAAAAAAGCCATGGCGAACCATGGCTTTTTTATATAGGGTCTCTGGCGGAGAGGGTGGGATTCGAACCCACGGTGGGCATATACCCACGCCTGATTTCGAGTCAGGTACATTCGACCACTCTGCCACCTCTCCGCAGAGAAGGTGCGGATTATATATACTATTGCCGCTTTGTAAAGCGCATTCCAATAACAGAGAACCCACCGCTTGCCTAAGTCGCTCATAATAAAAATGATTTTCTGCTCTTGGCTAGGGCTGCTGCTGGCCGGCTGCGACCGCCCGGAAGAGGCGCCACCCAGCAAGGTCGTCAAACCTATCTATATGCAGCATGAATTGGTGGTGCTGACACAGAATGGCCCCAACACCTTCTATATCGATGCGGATGGAAACTACGCGGGTTTTGAATACGACCTGGTAAACCTGTTCGCTCAGCGGCTTGGTGTGCCTGTCCGGTTTGTGCTCGAATCCAACCGTGAGCGGCTGTATCGCGATCTGGCTGGCCGGGAAGGGCATCTTGCGGCGGCGGGCCTGATTGCCTCCACAGAGCAAAAACCAGCCGTCGACTATGGCCCCACCTACCTGAGTGTGACACCCGTGGTGGCGTACAACACCGATATGGAGCGCCCCGGCAAGGTGGAAGACCTGGTTGGGCACAGTATATTGGTGCCCGCCGGCTCGGCCTATATCCACCAGCTCATGCAACACCAGCAAAAGACACCACAGCTGTCGTGGCGGGAAGAGCCTTACTTCGATATTCCCGAACTGGTCGAAAAAATAGCCAGCGGCGAGGCGGATTACCTGGTCGCCGATTCGAACGTCGTCGAGCTGTTGCGCAACTACTATCCGAATATCGGTATTGCCTTTCCTCTGGGGGGGGCGGCCGGGGTGGCGTGGGCATTTCCGAAGCAAGGCGCCGGCTTGCTCAAGCAAGAGGTCCGCCGCTTCTTTGCCGACATAGCCAAGGATGGCACGCTGGCGCGTCTTCAGGACCGGTACTTCGGCCATATCAAACGGCTCAACCCGATCGACGTGCAAACCATGCTGGAGCGGCGGGTGACGGAGTTGCCCAAATACCGCAAGTATCTGGAAGAGTCCGAGGTACTGACCGGTATGGACTGGCGCCTGCTGGCCGCACTCGGCTATCAGGAGTCGCACTGGGACCCGCTCGCGACTTCGGCCTATGGCGTCCGGGGCATCATGATGCTGACCACCAGCACCGCCGATCGGCTAGGCATCAAGAACCGGCTGGACCCGCGCCAGAGCATTCTCGGCGGCGCACGCTATCTGCAGATGCTGCGCGAGATGCTGCCCGCGCGCATCCCCGAGCCTGATCGCACCTGGCTTGCCCTGGCTGTCTACAATATTGGCTATGCCCACCTTGAAGATGCGCGGGTGCTGGCGCAGCGCTTGAAAAAGAATCCCGATTCGTGGGCGGATCTTAAAGCTGTATTGCCGCTACTGCGTGATGAGCAATATTTCACCACGCTCAAATATGGCTATGCACGCGGCGGCGAGACGGTTGCCTTTGTCGAGAACGTGCGCACGTATCGTGACATCCTCGCGCGTTTCGAGTCGCCGCTGCGGCCACTGTTTCCCGCGTTCAACGAACAGGTCACCGTGACCAACCCCGATAATCTCAAGCTCGGGATCGGCGCAACGCGAATCAAGCCGGCGGAGACCGCCCCAGCCAACCGGTAACCCCACCTTATAGTCAGGCACGGGGTGGACTAGGGTTAATCTGAATTGTGAATCGTTGGGCTTGGTTCGACCATGCGCCGTTTACGTCGCCTTGCCAAGTGGCCGGCGACACCCGCTCACATCGAACCAGACGAGGACCACCATGGGTTTTCTTGCCAACAAACGCATCCTGATCACGGGGCTGATCTCCAACCGCTCGATCGCCTACGGCATCGCCCAGGCGATGCAGCGCGAAGGCGCCGAGCTGGCGTTCACCTATGTGGTGGACAAGCTCAAGGAGCGGGTGGTCGAGATGGCGCGCGAATTCGGCAGCGACATCGTACTGCGTTGCGATGTCAGCTCGGATGACGAGATCAACGGCATGTTCGCCGAACTGAAGGCCCACTGGCCCGAAGGCCTGGACGGCATCGTGCACTCCATCGGCTTCGCCCCGCGCGAAGCGCTGGCCGGCGACTTCCTCGACGCCATCTCGCGCGAAGCGTTCCAGGTTGCCCATGACATCAGCGCCTACAGCTTCCCGGCACTGGCCAAGGCCGGCCGCGCGCAACTGCGGCCGAACGCCGCGCTGCTGACGCTGACCTACCTCGGCGCCGAGCGCGCCATGCCCAACTACAACGTGATGGGCCTGGCCAAGGCCAGCCTCGAAGCCAGCGTGCGCTACACCGCCTACGCCATGGGCCCGCAGGGTTTCCGCGTCAACGGCATCTCGGCCGGACCGATCAAGACCCTGGCAGCGAGCGGGATCGGCAGCTTTTCCAGAATACTGAATCATGTCTCTTCTACTGCCCCGCTGCGCCGTGGCGTCACCATCGAGGAAGTCGGCAATGTCGCCGCCTTCATGATGAGCGACCTGGCATCGGGCATCACTGGCGAGATTACCTATGTCGATGCCGGCTATAACGTGGTCGCACCGATATCTGAAGAGTAAGCCTTTTGCCCCACAAGGTAACAAAACAGCGAGCCCGAGGGCTCGCTGTTTTGTTATTGGGTTGACGGAAAGGAGGTGAGGCAAAGGAAAAACAGATCGAACGGAAATTTTTCCATTTTCTATTTTCCCTTATTATCCATGGGCTTGAGTTAAGGCAGAAGCAAACATTC
>NZ_JBFNXJ010000025.1 GCF_040812015.1 Chitinivorax sp. PXF-14
ATTTCGGTGAAAAACCTATAGAAATTTGATATCCGATTGATTTTATTGAAATGTATTTTCTCACAGCGGTATCACATCACCCTTCCCTGGTTTACGTGGCAATAAAAAACCAGCCCGGAAGGCTGGTTCTTGACGGCATATTTCAATTTCAATGCTTGGGAAAGCCCGTTGACGCGACATATATAGCTAACAACGCCTGCAAACCGAGTGCATCTTCACTATTGAAGCGGCCATGCACCGGACTATCGATGTCAAACACGCCCAGCAGGCGACCTTCCACTACGATGGGGAGCACGATTTCCGCCCTGGATGCGCTATCGCAAGCAATATGGCCGGGGAAGGCATGAACGTCGGGAACCACGATCGTCTCTCGCTGTTGCGCAGCCGCGCCGCACACACCGCACCCCAGTGCGATGCGCACGCAGGCAACCTTGCCCTGGAACGGGCCGAGCACCAGTTCTTGCCCGTCAAACAGATAGAAGCCGGCCCAGTTCAGCTCGGGCAATACTTGATAGATGAAAGCGGAGAACTGTGCGCTGTTGGCGATGAAATCCCGTTCATTCCCGAGCAGGCTGTTGAGCTGCTTGGCGAGGGAGTCGTAATCTACCTGTGCGGCAGAAGCAGCGCCATTTACTTCGAACATGCTTCTTCTCCAATAGGCTGTGGTGGCCTTGTCGAGGAGAGCTTGGCCTTGAACCAGTTCCCCAATGTATCAAGATAGGTAAAGACCACGGGCACCACCACCAGGGTCAGCAGCGTGGATGCCAGGACGCCGCCGATCACCGCGTTGGCCATCGACGCATACCCATCTCCCATATCCTTGCTCACGGCAACTGGCAGCATGCCCAGCACCATGGCCCCGGTCGTCATCAAGATGGGGCGCAGGCGGATACGCCCAGCGGCAACGATTGCGTCGTGGCGCGACATTCCTTCTTCCATCGACTGCTTGGTGAAGTCGATGAGCAGAATGGCGTTCTTGGTGACGAGCCCCATCAACATGATGATGCCGATCATGGACATGATGTTGAGCGTGCTCCCTGTCAGGAACAAGCCCAGGGCCACGCCGATCAGTGCCAGCGGCAACGAGCTCATGATGGCGAACGGTTGCAGGAAGCTGCGGAACTGCGTGGCCAGGATGCCATAGATGAACAGGATGGCCAGCGCCATGGCCTTGCCAGCATGGCCTGCGGATTCCTGCATCGCCTGCGCGTCGCCACGGGTCTCGAGCTTGTAGCCAACCGGCATCTTGACCTTCTTGAGCCCGGCTTGCATCTCACCGACGATGTCACCCAGGGGGCGCCCTTCGACTCCCGCGAGGATAGTGACTTCACGCGACAACGAACTACGCTTGATCTGTGTTTGCGCAGCGCTTTGCTTGAGGTCGGCCACCTGGCCGAGCTCGATCATCCACGGTCGACCGTTCTCGGTGCGCACCGCGAGCGGTAACCGGGCCATATCCAGGGGGCTTGCGCGCATGCTGTCGGGCACCTTGACGTTAACGTCATAGTTTTCGCCATCCGGCGCCTGCCAGATGCTGACAGCCTGGCCTGCCATCAATGGCCGCAGCAACGCGCCGATACGCCCGGGGTTCAGGCCGAGGTCCTGCGCTTCCTCACGTTTGACATCGACCAGCAGGACAGGCTTCTTGTCATCCAGACTACTCTTGATGTCGACCACGCCTTGAATGCCGTGCAGCATGGTGGTGACCTCATCGGACAAGCGCTTCAACTCGTCCAGATCGCCGCCCTGGATCGACAGGTAGAGCGGCATATTGCCGCCGCCGGCAGCCTTGATACCGCCGATCTTGGCCAGCCGCTCGCGCAGGGATTTGCGCAGTGCCTTGTGGTCGACGCTGCGCTCCTTTTTGGGTGTCAGTGTGATCGATGCGCTCAACAAGTTGCGGGAAGACCAGGGCCCGCCGTTGACGGAGATATAAGTACGCTTGACCTCCGGGTACTCGGCCATGGCGGCGGCAATCTGCTGTGCCTTGGCGCGCGAATACTCGAGCGAGGAGCCGACCGGCGTCTCGAATTCCATATACAAGGAGTCGGTATCGTCGTCCGGAACAAACTCGCCCCCCACCTTGCCAAGAATCGCAATGGCCAGCACAAAGCTGCCGAGCGCAATGGCCAGTGTTGTCTTGCGCCAGCTCAGGGACCAGTGGATGGCGCGTTCATAGAAGTCGGTCAGGGCATCGAGGCGGCGCTCGAACCAATTCAGCAGGCGCCCGAGCGGGCCCCCAATGGCATGGCCATGCCCCCCGGTCGGGTCATACCACACGCTGGACAGCATCGGGTCCAGGGTGAAGCTGACCAGCATCGAGATCAGCACCGCGGCGGAGACCGTCACGCCGAACTGGAAGAAGAAGCGGCCGATCACCCCGCCCATGAAAGCGACGGGCAGGAATACCGCGACGATCGTCAGCGTCGTGCCGAGCACCGCCATGCCAATTTCTTCGGTGCCATCGAGCGCTGCACGAATCGGCCCCTTGCCCATGGCGGCGTGGCGCGAGATGTTCTCGCGCACGACGATCGCGTCGTCGATCAACAGTCCGATGCACAAGGACATGGCAATCATCGTCAAGCTGTTGATGGTGAAGCCAAATGCCTGCAGCGCAAAGAATGCGCCAATCAGGGATACCGGCAAGGTCAGCCCGGTAATCACCGTGCTGCGCCAGGACCCGAGGAACAGCAGCACGATCACCACGGTCAGCAGGGCCCCCTCGATCAGCGTGCGCTTGACGTCTGCCAGCATGGTCTTGATGGCATCGGTGGAGTCACTCAGCACGGCCACCTGCACATCGGCAGGCAGGCGCTCGCGTAACGCATCCATTGCCTGACGAATATTGTCGGACAGCTCGACGACATTGGTGCCGGTTGACTTGCGGATATCGATCGATACCGCCGGCTTGCCGTTCACGAGCGCAACCGACTCCATATCATGCTGGCCATCTTCGATCTCGGCCACCTGATCGAGCCGGATCGACGTGCCGCTGCGGCTGGAGACGATCAAGCCGCGGAACTGGCCGGCATCCTTGAGGCGTGCCCGTATCTGCACCAGCTTGTCGCCGGCGCCGACCGTCACCGTGCCGAGCGGATACTCGATGTTTTCTTCGCGAATCGTGTTGACGACATCCTCAACCGAGACCCCCATCGCCTTCATGCGCTCGGGGTTCAGCAGGATGCGCACCTCGCGCTCGACGCCACCAACGACCTCGACCTTACCGACACCGGGGATGGACTGCAGCTTCTTCTGCACCACCTGCTTGGCAAGCATGGTGACCTCGCGTTGCGAGCGGGCGGGCGAGGTCACCGAGAGCGAGATCACCGGCTGGTCGTCCGGGTTCTGCAGCTCGACTGTTGGCTCCTTGACGCCATCCCTCAAGGTCGGGCGCACCAATGCCACCTTGTCTCGCACCTGCTGCAAGGCCCAGTCCGCCTTGACGTCAAGATTGAACTCGACGATCAGCAGCGACACGCCTTCAAACGAACGCGAGCGCAACAGCTTGATGCCGGAAATGCCGTTGACGGATTCCTCGATGGGCCGCGACACATCGTTTTCGACGATTTCCGGCGAGGCGCCCGGATAGTTGGCCTGCACGATGACGGCTGGCAACGACACATCGGGCATGTTCTCGATGCGCAGCTGGAAATAGGCGAACAAGCCCAAAACGGCGAGTGCCGCCATCAGCATGGTGGCGAAAACGGGATTCTTTACGCTGATTCTGGTCAACCACATGATGTCAGCCCCCGCTCTACCGTGCGCCAGCCGGCATTTTCACACTGATGCCCTGGGCAGTGTCCGCCAGGCGCGCCAACACGACGGTTTCCCCGGGCTGGATGCCCTTCAGCACCTCGACCTTGCCTGAGCGTTCGTCGAACAGCCCAAGGGAGACGTCACGCTTGGCAAGCCGGCCATGCTGAACCAGCCAGACCTTGTTCTGGCCGCGCTCATCGACGACCGCCGCACGTGGAATCGTCAACGCACGCGGGTTCTCGTCCAGCAGCAGCTCCCCACGGGCAAACAGGCCCGTTCTCAGCAGCTGGCCGGCATTCTGCACGCGGATATAGACAGGCACCGAACGAGTGCCCGCCTGGGCACTTGGATTGATACGGTCGACGCGGCCGTCATAAGGCTGGCTGTCATAGCCATCCACCTTCAGCTTGACGACCTGCCCTACCTTGACATGGGCAATGTCGGCTGCCGGCACGGCGGCGACGAATTCCAGCACGGACAAATCAACGATGCCAAACAGCCTGGCGTTCGCCACGACCTGTTGCCCCGGCTGCACCTCCCGTGCCGAAACGAAGCCCGCCATGGGCGCACGAATGATGTTGTCGCCCAAGGACTTCCGCGCCAGCTCAACTTGTGCAAGCCGCGCTTTCAACTCGGCACGCTTGACCGCCGAGCTGTTCTCCACACGGTCGAATGCCTCTTGCGAAATGAAACCCTGCCTGAGCAGCGACTCGTTTTGCAGGCGGTTCTTCTCCGCAAGATCGAGTTCCGCCTTGAGACTCTCCCAGTTCGCCACGCGCTCGTTCAGCCGCTGGCGGGCTTCCACATCATCGAGCACGGCCAGGACCTGGCCTTTCTCGACGCGATCTCCCTCGCGCACATTGACCGACGATGCCTTACCGGCGACTTCGGACGACACAGTGGTTTCCTGTACGGCCTGCAGGCTGCCGCTCAACATCAATGTGCGGCGAAACGCCCCCATTTCCGCGAGCGCCACATCAGCCGCCGCCAGCTCGATCTGGCTTGGGCGCTCGGCCTGCTTGTCATGCGCCGACGGAGTGGCTGGCTGCTGTTTGCCGAGCAACAACACGCTTCCGCCAGCCAGGCCAAGCGCGACGAGCACGCTCAGCACAAATTTGGACTTCTTTGCCATGTGACATCTCTCCTATGATCGGCGGCCGGATCACGGCTGCTGGGTCAGGCTGTTTTCGATTTCTTATTGGCATCCTCGTGGGATGCCTGCACGCTTTTCCGCTGGGCATCAGGCGCCAAGCCGTGCCAGACAACGTCAATCAGTTTTGGCAGCAAATTGCC
Organism: Chitinivorax sp. PXF-14; assembly: GCF_040812015.1. NCBI lineage: Bacteria > Pseudomonadati > Pseudomonadota > Betaproteobacteria > Chitinivorax > Chitinivorax sp. PXF-14. The sequence continues at coordinate 5,050 of NZ_JBFNXJ010000025.1, forward strand.
GATATCGAGGCCCTCCGGGTCAACCAGATTGGCCAGCATCAAGCCGTCGAGCAGCGCACTCCAGAACACCGCGACGACCTTGCCATCAAGCTCTGGTGCGGTCTGGCCCGTCTTTTTCAGGATGGCGGTCGCTTTTTCCGATACGGCATAGCCTTCCCGGTAGACCCTGGCCAATCGCTCGCGCGTCTCCGGGTCGCGGGCCTGTGTCATGAATTCGAGAAACAGTTGCGGCCAATCGGGGTCGACGGTCCCTTCCTGCCAGACGTTTTCAACCAGTTGTGTCAGCCCCTGCTTCTTGTCCTCTGCAGCGACTGCCGCCTGCATCAGCAACGGCAAGGAATCGACCGAGCGCTTGAAGCGGACATCGAGCAAGGCAAAAAATAAATCTGCCTTGCTCGAGAAATTCCAGTAGATCGCTCCCTTGGTCAGCCCCGCTTCGGCTGCAACGGCATCCAGCGACGCCCCTCCATAGCCCTTCTGTGCGAATACCTTGCCGGCCGCCGCCAGAATCTTGGAACGGGTATCGAACCCACCATCCCCGCTATCGGCCAGCAGCGCCGCAAACGACTCGCGCGGGCCGAGTACGCGCCGCACGGTCTGCCAGGGCACCCCCGCGCCAGCAGCCACATCGCCATAGCCGATCTGATCCAGCGAGCGCTCAGCAGCAAGCGTCCGCAGCACGCCGAGCAGCAGGGAAGACAATTGTGCGGGCATTGTTTTACCTCAATAACATACCGATCGGGATGGTATTAACATACCAACAGGTATGTCAACTAACACGACTGCGGTGGAAAATATAAGAGTAAGTACTCAGATTAAGTTGAATGGCTATTTCCGAATCTGCTAATATTCACATCAAGACCTTGACTAGGCTTGCTCCGCCGCCTACACCAAATAGAAACGCGCCAAACAACGGGATCTCAACTCAGGTGTTGTTCATATGAAGCTACTGTCGAAGCTGCCGCTCCTTCAAAAGATTTTGCTTGCTCCACTGATTGGCGCACTGTGTTTCGTGCTCTATCTTGCTTACAACTTCAACGTGTCCAGCGAGAACAACACTCGCGTCGAGACCATTCGCGACGTGCTGTTTCCTACGCTTGAAGCTGCAAATAACAATGTCTCGCTGCTCGACAGCATCATCGGCACCCTGAACGCCGCAGTGGCGTCAGGCGAAAAGGATGCACTCGGCGGTGCCGACGAACTGGCGACGAAGGTTCGCGCCAATCTCGACAAGATCAAGAAGGCCGATCACGACCACGCCTCCGAAGCCGCCCAGCTGGCCACCGAATTCGAGGGCTATTACGGTGCGGCCAAGGCGCTGTCCGCCGGCATGCTGTCCGGCCAGGCGCCCAATCAGGACACGATCAAGGGGATGGGCGCCAAGCTCGACTCCTACCGCAATCACCTCAACAAATTCCGCGATACCAGCTACAAGCGCTTCACGATAACCGTGGACGACACCTCCAAGTCTTCCAACCAGGCGCTGGTAGTCGGTTTCATTGGCGCGGCGGTGGCAGTGGCAACCTCCATCATCCTGAGCCTGTTCGTGTCGTTCTCGATCAAGCGCAATGTCGACAATGTCGTGACCTCGCTCAAGGATATCGCGCAGGGTGAGGGCGACTTGCGCCGCCGCATCCCGCAGCAGTCGTCCGATGAGATCGGCGAACTGGTGAAGTGGTTCAACAGCTTTGTCGACAAGCTGCATGGCGACATCCGGCAACTCGTTGAGTCGGTGCGGACACTTGGCGACATGACCGGCGAAATGGCAGACATTGTCGAAAAGACCGATACCTGCATCACCGAGGAAAAACGTGTCATCAGCCAAGTGGCCGGACAGATCGATGGCATGGGCCTGCAGATCGAGCAGGTGGCAAGCAGCGCCGCATCGGCGTCGTCTGCCGCCAACGAGGCCGACAGCGCCGCAGGCAGCGGCTTGGCCAATATCCGCACCACCATCGACCGCATCAACGACCTTGCGAGCCGTGTCAACGATGCATCGTTCACGCTGCAAAAGCTGGAACAGGACAGCCAGCAGATCAACGTCGTGGTCGACGTGATCAAGGATATTTCGACCCAGACCAACCTGCTTGCACTCAATGCGGCGATCGAAGCCGCACGTGCCGGCGAGCATGGGCGCGGTTTTGCGGTGGTTGCCGACGAGGTCCGCTCGATGGCGGTACGCACGCAGGAATCGACAGCCAAGATCTTCCAGATCGTGAATCAACTGCAGCAAACCACCACCTCGGTCGTCGACGTGATCATGAACAGCCAGCGCGAGGCGGAAAAAACCGTGGAACAGGTAACCGGCTCGGGCGAAACGCTGCAGGCAATCTCGACCAAGGTCGGCACCATCAGCAATATGAACCAGACCATCGCGGCGTCGACGGACGAGCAACAGCGCGCGTCCAACGACATCAGCCAGCAGATGGCCAATCTCCATCGCATTTCTGGCACCACGGCAGAACAGGGCGAAAAGTTGGCGCACATCAGCACCAACATCAAGACACTGACGGCAAATCTGAAAGAGATTGCCGAGCATTTCAAAACATAACAATCACTGCTGCAACGGGGCCCACAAGACCCCATCCGCAGCGCGTGCAAATCGCAGTCCCACTGGTAACACAATAACAACGAGCCCATCAGGGCACGATGGTGGCTTATTGCCCACCACTGAAACGATTCAACGGAGGTCTCACATGAACCGAAATCTAATTGCTGCCGCAGTCGGCTCAGCCTTGCTGATGCTGCCACTGCTCTCGCACGCGGAGGACAGCTCCACGTCCTTCAAGCTGCGTGGCTTTGGTACCGTGGGCGTCACTCATAGCAGCCAGGACCAAGCCGATTACCGCAACAGCCTGTTCCAGCCATCGGGCGCCGGCCACACCCGTGCTTGGGATCTCGGCCTGGACACCCGGCTTGGCCTGCAAGGGGACCTGACGCTCAACGACAAACTGTCCGCCGTTGTCCAGCTGATTTCCGAGCGCAACTACGACAAGACGTTCAAGCCCAACGTTGAATGGGCAAACTTCAAATACCAGGTCACTCCGGATCTATCGGTCCGCGGCGGTCGCGTTGCGCTGCCCATGTTCATGCTGTCCGAATACCGCAAGGTTGGTTACGCCAACCCTTGGGTCAGAACGCCGGTGGAAGTGTATGCACAGATCCCGTTCTCGTCCCTCAATGGTATCGACGTCAACTACCGTCTGAACGTGGGCGACCTCGCCACCTCGCTGCAGGCCACCGCCGGCAAGACCCAGGCCAAGCTGCCTTCCGATCGTGGTGTCAACGAGGTGGATGGCTCCAACACCGCTGCGTTCAACGCGCTGTTTGAATATGGCCCCGCCAGCGTGCGCCTGGGCTATGCACGCAGCAAGGTCGACTACACCGGCACGGCGCCGGACACCATCTTCGGCGGCTTCCGCGCCGTAGCCAACAATCCGCTGCTGCCTGGCCTCTACCGTGGCCAGGCGCAGGAGATCCTCGACCAGTACGAGGCACACGACAAGCTGGGCACCTTTGCCGGGATCGGCGTGATGATCGATCCGGGCAGCTGGTTCGTTCAGGGTGAATACACCAAACGCAAGGTCGACTCCTTCCTCTCCGATACCACGGGCTACTACGTCACCGGCGGCGCACGCATTGGCAAATTCACGCCATACGCCAGCTATTCGCGCCTGAAGGCGGACAGCGAGACCAGCGCCCAGGGCGTCGGTACTGCCGGCCTGCCCGCATCGGTAGCAGCGACCATCGGCGCGCTCAACGGCGGCCTCAATGCGATGCTGTCCAACGCCGCCTATGCCCAGAAGGATGTCGCGCTGGGCGTGCGCTACGACTTCATGAAGAACGTCGATGTCAAGCTGCAGTGGGACCGCCTCAAGGTTGATGGCGCACCCTACGGCAACACGCTGATCAATGTCCAGCAAGGCTTCAACAGCAACGACAAGATCGACCTGTTCAGCCTCGCCGTTGACTTCGTGTTCTAAGAGGAGGGATGGAAAATGACTAGCAAAATGATCCGTACCACCCTCGCGACACTGGTTCTGCTCCTGGGCACCCAGGCGGCACAGGCTGAAATTGCGGTTGTGGTCAGTGCCAAGAGCGCTGTCGGCAACCTGAGTGCCGACCAGGTCTCGCAGATTTTCCTGGGCAAGTCGAACAACTTCCCCGGTGGCGGCCAGGCCACGCCGATCGATCAGGCGGAAGGTGCGGCAACCCGCGAAGAGTTCTATACCAAGGTCACCGGCAAGTCGGCGGCGCAGGTCAAGGCGTATTGGTCCAAGCTGATTTTTACCGGCAAGGGCCAGCCACCCAAGGAAGTATCGGGTGACGGCGCAGTGAAGAAAGCGCTTGCCGAAAATCCCGGCGCCATCGGCTACATCGAAAAGAGCTCGGTGGATGGCAGCGTCAAGGTTGTGCTGACCCAGTAAGACATGCGCAGTGCGGGGTGGCGCTCACCCCGCACCGCAGCTTGCGGCACCGTACGGCAAGCATGTCGTGGCAGACACGGCCAGCCGGTTTGCGGAGTCATAACAAGGAGGAGCCACATGAAACAGAAACTACTTACCATTGCAGTCAGCGCGGCGCTGCTGCAGCTGCCATCGCTTGCCGCCGCTGATGACGGCAATCCAACCTTCAAGTTGAGAGGGTTTGGCACGTTGGCGGTGGTGCACACCAACCAGGACCAGACTGATTATCGCAATGGCCTCAAGCAGCCCACAGGCGCGGGCTATTCCCATGACTGGGACCCAGGCGTCGACAGCCGCCTCGGCCTGCAGGGTGATCTGGCACTGACCGACAAGCTGGCTGCCGTCGTGCAACTGGTGTCGGAACGCCAGTATGACAAGACCTTCGCGCCGTCGGTCGAATGGGCAAACGTCAAGTACAACATCACGCCCGATCTCAGCATTCGCGGCGGACGCATGGCACTGCCGGTGTTCATGCTGTCGGATTCGCGCAAGGTTGGTTACACCTACCCATGGGTCAGGACTCCGGTCGAGACCTACTTCCAGGTGGCCTTTACCAGCCTGAACGGTGGCGACCTGATGTACCGGGCCAATTTCGGCGACGCCAGCGCATCGATCCAGACCTATTACGGCAGCGCCAAGGACAAGATCCCTTCCTCGCTCGGCATCAACGAAGCCAAGGCCAAGAATACCGCCGGCGTCAACGGCACCTTCGAGTATGGCGCCCTGAGCTTCCGTGCGGGCTATGTGCGCACCAAGCTCGACTATGTCGGCGACACGCTGAACCAGTTGTTCAACGGCTATCGCAGCCTCAACACCAATGCGACGGCGCTTGCCGCAGGCGCTACCCGCATCGCCGCCGGTGCAGCCGCAGCAGCGGCAGCACCCACGACACCTGCCGGACTGGTGCCGGCATTGCAGGCTACGGCAAGCAGCGCACAAGCAGCTGCGGCATCGGCCGGTGCCATGGCCAGCAGCGCACAAGGCGTGATCGACGACCTCGAAGCGAAGGATAAGGATGCGACCTTCTCCGGCATCGGCGCGACCTACGACCCGGGCAACTGGTTCGTTCAAGGTGAATTCACCCAGCGCAAGACCAAGTCCTTCGTGGCAGACACCACGGGCTGGTACCTCTCGGGCGGCATGCGTATCGGCAAGTTCACGCCTTTCGCCACCTACTCGCGCCTGAAGACGGATAGCGAGATCCACGTATCCGGCGCGTCGGCCGCGACCAGCATCACGCAGCTGCCTGTCTCCGTCCCGCCGCTATCGGGCGCCATTGACGGCTACAACGCCAGCGCGGCACAGATCAATGCCGGTGCGAACGGAGCCAATGCCGGCGTAAACAACCTGCTTTACGCTGCGTCCTATGCACAGAAGGACATCGGCCTGGGGCTTCGCTATGACTTCATGAAGAACGTCGATCTCAAGATGCAGTGGGATCGCGTGAGCTTCGACAACAACGGTGCAGGCAACACCTTCACCGAGCAGCAACCCGGATTCGACGCCGGCAAGAAAGTCAACGTCTTCAGTCTTGCTGTTGACTTTGTGTTCTAAGTGGAGGGATGGCAAATGAAAACTAAAATTATCCGTACCGCCCTCATCGGCTTTGCCCTTGCAATGGGAGCGCAGGCAGCGCAGGCGGAAATCGCCGTGATCGTCAGCGCCAAGAGCCCCGTGGGCAACCTGAGCGGCGACCAGGTGTCGCAGATCTTCCTCGGAAAATCGAACAACTTCCCAGGTGGCGGCCCGGCAATCCCGGTCGACCAGGCGGAAGGCTCGGCGGCTCGCGAAGACTTCTATACCAAGGTGACCGGCAAGTCGGCAGCACAGGTCAAGGCCTACTGGTCCAAGCTGATCTTCACCGGCAAGGGCCAGCCACCGAAGGAAGTCGGCGGCGACAAGGACGTCAAGAAGCTGATTGCAGACAACCCCAATATGGTCGGCTATATCGAAAAGGGGGCGGTTGACGGCAGCGTGAAAGTCATTCTGAGCCAATAACCAAAACTGCAGTTGCAAGGCTTGGCGGGCAGCTTCGGCTGCCCGTTTTTCATGGTGCCGCCATCATCATGCCGGGCCGGAGAGACCATGACTCGACAAAGCCGACAAATGCCCGCACTTTCGGGGGCTGCAGCTGGCGGAATGGAAAGATGACGTACAACGGCGTGTGTGGCAGCGCATACTGCGCCAACAGCCGCACCAGCCGCCCGGCCGCGCCATCAGGCCCGACGACTAGTAAGGCCGCCCTGCCACGCCGCTTCAGGCCAGCACCATGGGGTGGACCAACGGATACCCACGCGACACAGCCGGCGCCCTGCGCCACCTCGTTTGGGCAGCAATCCCTCGCCACCAGGGCAGACCGCTCTTGTAATTTGCCGTCGCCGCCCCCAATTTGGGACCATTCCGCAACACACCACACGGAGTGATCCCGAGATGACCACCACCAATAAAGAAACACTCGGCTTCCAGGCCGAAGTCAAACAACTGCTGCAGCTGATGATCCACTCCTTGTACTCGAACAAGGAGATCTTCCTGCGTGAACTGGTTTCCAACGCATCCGACGCCTGCGACAAGCTGCGCTTCGAGGCAATGAGCGACAGCGCGCTGTTCGAAACCGACGCCGAGCTGAAGATCCGCGTCAGCTACGACAAGGACGCGCGCACCGTCACGATCAGCGACAACGGCATCGGCATGAACCGCCAGGAAGTCGTCGACCACATCGGCACGATCGCCAAATCCGGCACGCGCGCCTTCTTCGAGAACCTGACCGGCGACTCGAAAAAGGACGCCAACCTGATCGGCCAGTTCGGCGTCGGCTTCTATTCGTCCTTCATCATCGCCGACCGCGTCACGCTGATCACCCGCCGCGCCGGTCTCACCGCCGAGCACGGCGTGAAGTGGGAATCGGGTGGTGAAGGCGACTTCACCATCGAGAACGTCGACAAGCCCGGCCGCGGTACCGAGGTGACCCTGCACCTGCGCGAGGGCGAGGATGAATTCCTCAACGACTGGCGCCTCAAGGGCATCCTGCGCAAGTATTCCGACCACATCACGCTGCCCATCCTGATGCAGAAGGAAGCCGGCTACGACAAGGACGGCAACATCACGCCGGCAGAGGGCGAGGAAACCGTCAACCAGGCATCGGCACTGTGGACCCGCTCGAAGAACGACATCAACGAGGAGCAGTACAAGGAGTTCTACAAGCACGTCGCCCATGACTTCGACGAGCCGCTGGCCTGGAGCCACGCCCGCGTAGAGGGCCGGCAGGAATACACCGAGCTGCTGTACGTGCCCAAGCGCGCGCCGTTCGACATGTGGGACCGCGAGCGCCGCCATGGCGTGAAGCTCTACGTGCGCCGCGTGTTCATCATGGAAGACGCCGACAAGCTGCTGCCGCACTACCTGCGCTTCGTGCGCGGTGTGATTGACAGCGCCGACCTGCCGCTCAACGTGTCGCGTGAAATCCTGCAGGGCAGCAAGGACATCGACGCCATCCGTGCCGGCTGCACCAAGAAGGTTCTCGATCTGTTGGGCCAATTGGCCGAAAACGAGCAGGACAAGTTCACCACCTTCTGGAGCGAATTCGGCACCGTGCTCAAGGAAGGCATCGGCGAAGACCAATCGAACAAGGAAAAGATCGCCAAGCTATGCCGCTTCGCCTCGACGCAGGCCGACACCGACGCGCAGGTGGTCAGCCTCGACGAGTACATCGGCCGCATGAAGGAAGGCCAGGACAAGATCTATTACATCACCGGCGACAGCTTCGCCGCGGCGAAGAACAGCCCGCACCTCGAAGTCTTCCGCAAGAAGGGCGTCGAAGTGCTGCTGCTGTCCGACCGCGTCGACGAGTGGCTGGTATCGAACCTGTTCGACTACGACGGCAAGTCGCTGCAATCGGTCGCCAAGGGCGATCTCGACCTGGGCTCACTCGAAAACGAGAGCGAGAAGGAAGAGCAGAAGAAGGCCGCTGACGACTACAAGGACCTGACCGACAAGATTCAGGCCGCGCTGGGCGAGCGCGTGAAGGAAGTGCGCATCACCCACCGCCTGACCGAATCGGCATCGTGCCTCGTGGTCGAGGAACACGCAATGAGCGGCCACCTGGAGCGCCTGCTGAAGCAAGCCGGCCAGAAGATCGACAGCGTCAAGCCGACGCTGGAGATCAATCCCAGCCACATGATCGTGCAGAAGCTCAAGGCCGAGCAGAACGGCGAGCGCTTCGCCGACTGGAGCCACATCCTGCTCGACCAGGCGCAGCTCGCCGAGGGCGGCCAACTCGAAGACCCGGCGGCCTTCGTCAAGCGGCTCAATGGCCTGATGCTGGCCATGTCGGCCTGATCCGGTCGGGTAGACCCGGTCAGGTCAAGCTGATCGAATCTGCCTGAGCGGCAGCGCCAACACGACAACGCCACCGCAACCGGTGGCGTTGTCGTTTATTGCGGCGCATCGTCGGCGGGCAGAGGCTGGCGCCGCGCCTCGCCGGGCTCGGACAGCAGCCAGGCGACCAGCCTCGCCGGCTTGTCCGCGCTGGCATTGCGCGACAGCAGATGGGCCGCGCCGGGCGGCTCGTACCAGAACTGGCCGGCGCGGTAGTGGCGTGGCGGCTGTCCGCCCAGTTGCGACACCACCTCGCCCTCGACCACGTAGGCGAGCACCGATCCCGGATGCCGGTGCGGCGCCGAGACCTGCCCCGGCGCATAGCCGACGCTGATCAGCGTCGCGAGCTTGGGCGGCGCATCGGGCAACGGCTGCACCGTCAGCACCTCGACGCTTTCGCCCGTCGCCGCCGCTTCGTGCGCACCAGCAGCGCCACACGTCAGCGCCAGCGCCGCCAGGCACAGCAAGAATTCACGCCGGATCGCCATGGCTTACTCCGGCAGCTTGCGCGACGCCGCCACCAGGCGGTTCCAGCCGTTGATCGCGTTGACCGCCATGGTCAGATCGACGACCTCCTTGTCGCTGAAATGCTGGCGCAATTCCTCGTACAGCGCGTCGGTCGCATGCGATTGGGCGATCAACGTCATCGCCTCGGCCCAGGCCAGCACGGCACGTTCGCGCGCATCGAAGAAAGGCGTCATGCGCCAGACGGCGACGGCGTGCAGGCGGCGCTCGCTCTCACCGATCTTGCGGGCTTCCGTCACATGCATGTCGACGCAGAAACCGCAGCCGTTGATCTGCGAGCAGCGCAGCTTGATCAGCTCGATGAGGCGCTTGTCCAGGCCACATTGTGAGAGATAGGCCTCCAGGCCCAGCATGGCTTTGACAGCGGCCGGGCCGGTTTCATACAGGTCGAATCGAGGGGTCATCATGGCTCCAGGGATGAGGTTGCGATCAATACCGACAAAAATCGCCGTTTTCAGACAAGCCAACGATAATGCGCAAAGTGGCGCGAGAAAATAGCCAATTCATCGACACTCAAGGAGACCAATGGATCTGCACCTGCACTTCGACGGCGAGCGTGACCTGGTCGGCCAGCTCTACCGCCAGCTGCGCGACGCCATCCTGAGCCAGCGCCTGCAGGCCGGCGCGCAATTGCCGCCGAGCCGGCTGCTGGCGCAGCAGTTCCAGGTATCGCGCAAGACCGTGACCGAGGCCTACGACCGGCTGCGCAGCAAGGGCCTGCTGCATGGCAAGGCGGGCGCCGGCACCTTCGTCAGCGATCTGGCGCGGCGTCAGGCCGATGGCCGCCCTGGCGCCAGGTCCGCCGCCATCGTGCCGCTCGCACGCTGGACCACCGTGGATACACCGCTGCTGGGCGCGCCGGCACAGGCCTCGCGCTATGACTTTCGCGGCGGCCAACCCGACCGGCCGCCGGCGCTGTCCGATGCCTGGCGCCAGTGCGTGGCCGATGCGCTGCGGCGGCCCAGCCACATGGGTGCGATACCGCCGGAAGGCCTGCCCGCACTGCGCGAACTGATCGCGCGGCAGCTCGCGGCAACGCGGGCAGTCATCTGCGAGGCGGCGGACATCATGGTCACCCACGGCGCGCAGCAAGCGATCGACCTGATCGGCCGCGTGATGATCGAGCCCGGCGCGGTGGTGGCGATGGAAGACCCGGGCTATCCGCCCGCGCGTGCCGCCTTCCTGTCGCACGGCGCCCGCCTGGTCGGCGTGCCGGTCGATGACGAAGGGCTGTGCGTCGAGCAATTGCCGGACGACGCCCGGCTGGTGTACGTCACGCCCTCGCACCAGTTCCCGCTCGGCATGCCGATGAGCCTGCCGCGCCGCCTTGCCCTGCTCGAATGGGCGGCGGCGCGCGGCGCGGTGATCATCGAGGACGATTACGACTGCGAATTCCGTTATCAGGGGCGCCCGCTCGAATCGCTGCAGAACCTCGATCGCGCCGGGCTGGTGGCCTATGTGGGCAGCTTCTCCAAGACCCTATTCCCCGAGCTGCGCCTGGGCTATCTGGTGATGCCGCCAGGCCTGCGCCTGGCGCTGTGCAAGGCCAAGCACCTGTCCGACTGGTACACCTACCCGCTGGGGCAGGAGGCGCTGGTGCGCTTTCTGCGCGACGGCGCGCTTGCCAGGCACATGCGGCGCAGCCACAAGCGCTACGCGGTACGGCGCGAGCGGCTGCTGGCCAGGCTGGATGGCGATCTGGGACACTGGCTGCAGCCCATCGTGCCGATGGCCGGCTTTCACCTCACGGCCTGGTTGCGGCAGCCGATCGACACGGCGGCGCTCGGCTATCAGGCCCGGCTGATGGACCTCGGCATCTACCCGCTCGCACCGTTCTACCACGCCCAGCCGGCGCGGGCCGGGCTGATGTTCGGCTTTGGCGCGCTGGACCTGGCCGAGCTCGACGAAGGCCTGAACCGGCTGCGCGACCTGCTCGCCGGCTGGCCTGCAAGCGCCTAGCGGCGGGCCTCCCGGCGATGCTGCAAGGCCCGCCGGTATTGGCCCGCAGCCGTGCCGGCAGCGCGGACCACGGGCAGTGACAATGACTGGCCGGGCTCACCGCACGGTCGAAGCATGGCGACGCAACACCTGTCGTGCATGGCGGGCCTGATACCCGCCCGGCAGCGCAGGATGGCTGCCTATATGGCAGCCGCCTCGCCTCATAACGAGAACAACAATCAATATCATACAATTGTAAAAGTTCGCGAATACCGCTCAACAAGCGTAACCATCGCAGTACGATCAGCGCCCAGACTACTTCGCGCCGCAAATCGACATGCCATCCCGCTCCCTGTCCCGCCACTGCCTGACACTCGCCCCGCTGCTCGGTGGCTATCTGATCGCCACCCCCTGCCTCGCCGCCGACGAGGCCACGGACACCCCGCCCAAGCTGGAGACGATCCAGGTCACCGGCAGCCGCCTGCGCGCGATCGACGACCGGCGCGACGCCACCGCCGCCAAGCAGATCTACGACAAGGAAGAGCTCGAACGCTTCGGCGAGAGCACGGTCGGCGCCATCCTGCGCCGCCTGCCCGGCGTCACCTATTCTGGCAACCCGGGCCGGCCGAGCGAGATCAAGATGCGCGGCATGGGCGGCGGCTATACGCAGATCCTCATCGACGGCGAGCGCGTGCCGCCGCGCCAGGGCCGCACCGTGTCGCTGGACATGATCCCGGTCGACATGATCGAGCGCATCGAGGTGATCCGCGCGCCGGTGGCCGAGTACAGCGCACAGGCCGTGGCCGGCACGATCAACATCGTGCTCAACGAAGACGCGCGCAAGAAAAGCCGGGGCCTGCGCGCCGTGCTCAATCTCGAACATGGCCACGCTTACCCGCAGCTATCGGGCCAGCTTGGCGACCGCGCAGGCAGCCTGTCCTGGCAGCTGTCGGGGGCGGTACTGGCGCGCGGGCAGGATAGCCTGAGCCAACGCCAGAGCGAGGAACGCGCGGCCGACGGCACGCTGCTGGCCGACTCGCAGTCGCAGAGCCACCGCCGGGGCCACACCGACGAGCTCAACCTGTCGCCGCGCCTGACCTGGCGCGTGGACGAGGCCGATACGCTGATGCTGCAGCCCTTCATCGTGAAAAGCCGCGGCAGCACCGACGGCAATATCGAGCAGAGCCAGACTGCCGGCCCCGCCCTGCCCTATGCCACGGCCGCCGAGCGCACCGAACGCGACACCACCCAGGCGCGCATGATGGCAAGCTGGAACCACCGGCTGGGCCAGGGCGAAAAACTGCTGCTGCGCGTGTCGGGCAATACCAGCCAGGGTGACGACGACACCCGCCGCGACGAGCGCGACGCTGCTGGCGCCCTGCTGCGCCACGTAGAGGAAAGCCAGCGCATGCGCGACCACGGCCTGCAGGCCTCGCTCAAATGGTCGCGCCCGCTGTTCGACACGCACCTCGTTTCAACCGGCCTCGAAGGCGGCCAGAGCCGCCGCAGCGAGCACAGCACCCAGCTCGAGAACGGCGTCGCCACCGGCAATGCCGACGGCGACCAGTTCGATGCCCGCGAGCGACGCAGCGCGCTGTATGTGCAGGACGAGTGGGACATCGACGAACGGCGCGCGCTGAACCTCGGCCTGCGCTGGGAGCAACTGCAGCAGTCGGCCGACACCGGCGAGCAGCGCCACGACAACCGCCTGTCGGTGCTGAGCCCGTCGCTGCACGGCGTGTGGCGTTTTGGCGACGGCAACCGGCAGCAGTTGCGCGCCAGCCTTGCGCGCAGCTACAAGGCCCCAGGGCTCGGCGACCTGAGCCCGCGCATCTCCACCAACAGCAACAACGGCCCGACCCGCCCCGACCGCACCGGCAACCCCGATCTCAAGCCCGAGCTGGCCTGGGGCACCGAGCTCGGCGTCGAAAGCTATTTCGCCGACAACAGCGTGATCGGCGCCAACCTGTTCTGGCGCAGGATAGACGAGCTGATCCGACGCCAGACCAGCCTCCAAGACGGCCGCTGGGTGTCGCGCCCGCTCAACCTGTCGAACGCACGCACCGCCGGCATCGAGCTCGACAGCAAGTTCCGCCTGAGCCAGCTCGTCGATGGCGCGCCCGAGATCGATTTCCGCGCCAATTACAGCCGTTTCGTGTCGAAAGTCGCCGACATCGACGGCCCCGACAACCGGCTCGACGACCAGCCGGACCAGGTGCTCAACCTCGGCGCCGACTACCGCCTGCCCGGCCTGCCCCTCAGCGTCGGCAGCAACTTCAACTGGACGCCGGGCTACAACGTGCGCCCGGCCAATAACCAGTTGAACCGCATCGATGCCAAGCGTGTGCTCGACCTGTTCGCCACCTGGACCATCGACCGCGGCACGCGGCTGCGCCTCACGCTGGGCAATGTGCTCGCCAACAGCATGGATGGCGCCACGCGCTATGTGCTCGACAACGGCGTGATCCGCACCGACCTGAGCGAGGACAGCGCCTACCGCAGCGCCAGCCTGGCGCTGGAAATGAAGCTCTGACGCCATCCGGGGCCGCTGTGCCGCAAATATATTTACCCAAGGGCCTGGGCCGCCGCCATAATCGTCGCCAGCCCCCGCCGGCACGGTCGAATAGGGACAAATAGGACCGTCAGCGTGCCGCCGGGCCATTTATTGAAGATGCAAGAGGAGCCCCCATGAGCATGATCTCCGCGTGGAGAATCGCCACCGACGAGCAGATCGCAGCACTGCTGCACGAGCCGGCGCTGATCGAGGACCTGCTCGACGACGGCAGTTCGGACGAAATCGACCTGGACAAGGCCTGGCACGGTATCCACTACCTGCTGACGGGCACCGCCTGGGGCGGCAGCGAGCCACTCAACTACATCATCGAGGGTGGCCGCACCGTCGGTGACATCGAAATCGGCTACGGCCCGGCCCGCGTGCTCGACAGCGCACAGGTGCGGGCCTTCGGACAGGCCCTGGCGGGTGTCACGCACGAGCAGTTGCGCGCGGCCTACCAGCCGACGGCGATGGCCAGGGCCGAGGTCTACCCGAATATCTGGGATCGGGCCGACGAGTCGCCCGACGAAGCCCTCGATTACCTGCTGGCCTATTTCGATGAGCTCCGCGCCTATGTGATCCAGGCCAGCGACAGCGGCAAGGGCTTGATCACTTACATCTGCTGAGCTAATCAGAGATTGGCGCCGCCATCGTGGCGGCGCGACACCCCGAGTCACCCGCCGGAGAGCCGCCATGCGTTCGCCTCCCAAGATCATGCTTGCCTGGGTCATGGCCGTGGCCGTGCCGGTTGCCGCCGGCGTGGTGCTGACCGGCTTTCTGACGCTGGCGCCCTACGACATGATGGTCGAGCTGGTACGCAGCCATTTCCCGGCCATCGTCGGCCTGCCGGTCGCGGCGGTGTTTGCAGTGTTTCTGGTCGTGGTGCTGCAGCAGACCTCGGGGCCGGTGAAATTCGAGGGGCTCGGCTTCCGCTTTGAGGGCACCTCGGGGCAGGTCGTGCTGTGGGTGTTCACCTTCCTGTCGATCGCAGGCGCCATCAAGCTGCTCTGGTAGGCGCCGGCTCCGCCCATTTGGCGACGCCGGCGCGGGTTTACAGGCTGAATTCGCGGAATTTGTCGCCGAAGGTCTGGTGGACGTCGATCACGACATATTGCTCGCCACTGCTGTCTGCCACCTGATGCACGATCGCGTCGGCGTCGATCTCGCCGCGATAGGTGCCGTCACCCTGCATGGGCGTGAAACTGACCTGTACCTCGCGTTCATCGGGAAAGGCGCTCAGAACGGCCTTCAGGTCGCCAACGGTGCGGATCGAGCGAAAAGTTGCAGGACGTGCCATGGTAGATCTCCTTTGCGTCAGAGGTAGGGCAGACAAGGGAATCGAATCGTGACGGACATCGTTGCTGCAAGCGCCGTTGCGGCTGGCGCGACCTGCCGGGGGCAGGCAGCCCGATCGCGACAAGCTGGTCGAGCCGTCGATTGCTGCACTGCAGCATCGAACAATTTCATTGTGTCGATTTTTATGGGCTGCGACAAGCATAAAATGACAGCTTCATGAATTGCCCCGCAAAGGCCGAATCCTCCATGCCCACCACCTTACGTCTTGCCACACCGGCCGATGCCCAGGCCATCGCCGCACTGGTCAACCGCGCCTATCGGCCAGCCACGCAGCAGCGCGGCTGGACCCACGAAGCCGACTGGGTGGCAGGCGAGCGCATCTCCAGCGAGCAGGTCGCGGCGCTCGATGGGCCTCGCTCATGCGTGCTGCTGCTGTGCCGAGGGCCGGCCATCGCCGCTTGCGTGCATATCGAGGCGGATGGCGACTGCAGCTACATCGGCATGCTCGCGAGCGAGCCCGGGCAGCAAGGGCAAGGGCTGGGCAAGCGCATGCTGGCGGCAGCCGAGGCGCATGCGGCGGAACACTTCGCGGCGCACTCGTTTCGCATGGTCGTGCTGTCGGCGCGCGCGGAGCTCATCGCATTCTACGAGCGCCGCGGCTACCGGCGTACCGGCCAGCTTGAGCCCTACCCCGTAGCGGCCGGCGTGGGCAGCCCCAGACAGGCTGGGCTGACGATCGAGACGCTGATCAAGCCGGCGAGCCACGGCCCCGACATGGCGCCCGCCATCACCTGAGCTCCCGGCACGGCCACACGCGGGCGCCGCCACGGGCGATTACGCAGAACGGCATGCATGCTGCCGGCGGCCTTGTCCAGCATGGCATCGCGACGCTACCAGCGGCACGGGTGGCAACTTGACTGGGTGGATGAGGGGGCGGACATGACAGTGTCGCCATCTTCGACACTCGTCATCCTCAACACTCCTCGTCCAAGACGCACGCCATCTCCTGCGCTCGTCCGCCGCAGCCCTCGGTTTGCCCCGGCAGCCGGCGTGCTGGTGGGCCTTGTTGCAACTCCCTTGGGCGTGTATTTATTTGCAAATGAGATTGATTATTAATAGCAACAATGCGAATTAGCCGTTAGAATTGCGCACCTCATCTCGAATCGACTCATCAGACAGGAGCGCATCCATGGCCGTTCTTCCTACTCCCACCCGTCTTCGCGCGCTGCTCGTCGGCACGGCCACGCTGCTGTCCGTACCGGCCGCGCAGGCCCACACCCCTTTCCTGCTGCCGCTCGAATTCGGCGTGAGCCGCGACCATGTGACCCTGCAAGCGGCCCTGACGGAGGACCTGTATTTCGTTCCCGATCTGCCGATACGCAATGCCGATTACTATGTGATCGGCCCCGACGGCCAGCGTGCCAGGCTCGATGCGCTGGCCCAGCTCAAGGACTTCACCGCGATCGAGGTGCCGCTGCCGGCCACGGGCACCTACAAGTTCACCACCGGCGACCAGAGCACGCGTATCTCGAAGATGGCGCTGATCGACGGCCAATGGCGCCAGGTGCGGCCAGCCGGTGCCAAGGCGCCCGTGCCGGAAACCAAGCCGGGCGAGGCCCAGCCACCAGCAGCCCAGGCCGCGCCAACGGACGACAAGCGGCCACGCGCCATCGACGAGGCGATGATCCCGGCCGGCACGCAGGTAATCGAGGTGCAGGCGGTACAACGTGTCGAAACCTATGTCACCCGTGGTGCGCCGTCGAATGACGCGCTGCAGGCCAGCGGCCGGGGCTTCGAGGTGCGCCCGATCACCCATCCGAACGAGATCTACCTCGATCGGGGCTTCACCTTCGAGGTGCTCGACGACGGCAAACCGGTGCGCGACGTGGCCTTCGCCGTCTATCGCGGCGGCAATGCCTACGACGACAAGAAGATCGCGCAGGAGGCGCGCAGCGACGCCAATGGCCGCGTCACGCTGAACTTCGAGCGCCCCGGCATCTACCTGATGAACACCCGCTACCCGGCAAGACGCGGCCCGGCCGAGGCCCCGGCGAGCCGCACCACCACTTACACGATGACCTTCGAAGTCGTGCGCTGAGCATGGCGCAGCCCGGGCGGGCCGATGCTGCCGCCTGGCTGCCCGCCGCCGTCTCAGTACATAACGGCCTTGCCCGGCCGGCACCGGATCGGGCCAGGGCGGCAACAGCGCCCTGCCAACACCAGCCGACAGCACCTGCTGCCAAGGAACCCCGCATGCTCCACCCGACAAGCCTCTTCCGCCTATCCTCGCTGGCGCGCGCGATTGCCGCGGCCGGCCTGCTCTCGCCCGCGTTCGCCACGGCGGCGCTGCATGGCGGCGCACCAGCCGTGCTGGCGCCGGCCAGCCAGGCCGCCCAGGCCTACCGCTTCCATGACGATTTCGTGCTCGGCACCTCGCTCGACGTGCTCGTCATGGCGCGCGACGAGGCCGATGCGGCGCGCGCCATGGCCGCGATCCGCGACGAGATCGCCCGGCTCGACGCCATCCTCAGCGGCTACCGCGACGACAGCGAGCTCGCCCGCCTGAACCGCAGCACGGAGCTGGCCGTGTCGCCCGCGCTGTTCGACGTGATCGCCACGGCCGAGCGTTGGCGCGAACGCACCGGCAATGCCTTCAGCGGCCGGCTCGGCGGGCTGATCGGCCAGTGGCGGCAGGCCGTGCCCGATGCGGCGCAACTCGCGGCACAGGCCAGCCGCATCGCGGCCGCACCGGTGTCGCTCGATGCCGTGAGCCAAAGCGTGAGCCGCCCGGCCGAGGTCGAATTCGCGCTCGATGCGATCGCCAAGGGCCACATCGTCGATGCCGCCCTGCTCGCCGCACGTGAGGCCGCGCCCAGCGTGGCCGGGCTGATGATCGACATCGGCGGCGACGTGCGCGTCTGGGGCCAGGCGCCGGACCGCGCCGGCTGGCGCATCGGCGTGGCCGACCCACAGGCCGGGCAGGACAACACCGCGCCGCTCGCCACGCTGTGCCTCAGGGATTGCGCGGTCGCCACCAGCGGTCGTGGCGCGCGCGACCTCACCATCGGCGGCGAGCGTTACCCGCACACGCTGTCGCCGCTCACCGGCCAGCCGGTGATAGCGACGCAGAGCGCCACCGTGGTCGCCTCCAGCGCGGCCGACGCCGATGCGCTGGCGACGGCCTTCTCGGTGATGCCCGCACATGAGGCGATCCTCGTCGCCGAGGCCCTGCCCGGTGTCGAAACGCTGATCATCAGCGATGCGGGGCCGCAGGCCTCGGCCGGCTGGCACGCCATGCTGGCCGCGCTCGACAGCCAGCCGCGCCGCGCGAGCCCCCTCCTGGCGGCCGATACGGGCGCGCCGGCCCCCTCTTGGCCGGCGGGCTTTGCGGCGATCATCGATTATGAAATCCCGCAACTCGACGCCGACACCTACAAATCGCCGTATCTCGCGATCTGGATCACCGATGCCAACCGCAACCTGGTGCGCACGTTGCTGCTGCTCGGCAATCAGGCCAAGTACCTCGACTCGAACTACGTGTGGTGGCGCCGCTATGGCCGCAAGATGGGCGGGCTCGACGGCATGACCCGCCCGACCCGCGCGCCGGGCCGCTACAGCGCCGCCTGGGATGGCCTCGACGACGCCGGCCAGCGCGCGCCGCAGGGCCGTTACCTGGTGCATGTCGAGGCGAGCCGCGAGCACGGCGGCCACAGCTATGAGATGTTCGAGCTCGATGTCGGCGCCAGGGCCTTCGCGCAGGATTACCCGGCCAAGGACGAGATCGGCACGCTGCAACTGCGCTACGGGAAGGCCAAGTGAAACGCGAAGACCCGACCCAAAGCGCGCCGAAGAAACAGCAAGCCGCCAAGCCGCACCCGCAGCGCAGCCGCTTCAGGGCCGAGCTGTTCAAGCAGAGCCGCATGCTGCATGCCTACCTGTCGGCATTTGCCTTCATCGCGCTGATCTTCTTCTCGCTCACCGGCATGCTGCTCAACCACCCCAAATGGTTCGCGGCAGGCAAGCCGGCAGGCGACGCGCAGCAGCTCACCCTGCCGAAAACCGAACTGGCGGCGGCCCAGGCCGCAAGCGAGCCGCTGCGCGCGCTGGCCGATGCCGTCGGCCGCCAGCACCCCTTGCGTGGCGACTACGCGAGTGGCGAGGTGCTCGACGGCGAAGCGCACATCCGCCTCGACGGCGCCACCGGCAAATCGGACCTGATCGTCAATCTCGCCGACGGCAGCACCGAGCTCACCGTTCAGCACGCCAGCGCCGCCACGCTGATACGCAACCTGCATCGCGGCAAGCACAGCGGCGCGGCGTGGTCGTGGCTGATCGACATCACGGCGGTCGTGGTGTTCGTGCTGTCGGTGCTCGGCTATGTGCTGTTCTTCAGCCTGCGCTTCCGCCTCGCCAACAGCATCAAGCTCACCACCGCCAGCCTGCTGCTGATCGGCGGCATCATTTACTGCTTCGTGCCCTGACGGCCTGCGGGCCAATGCGGGCGGGCCCTGCTGGCAAGCTGCAGGCCCCGTCCGTATTGGCTTTCAGGGCAAGCTTGGGCCTGCCGTTAATACTTGCACATCAATCCGGCCGCGCCGTTTACAGTTGATTCACAGCTTGTTGCTAGCCTGACGGCCAGACTGCCAAAGGCAGTCGCAACCAACAACAAGCCACTGGACGGAGCCCATTCATGTCGGAAACCAGCAAGACGATACCCCCACTCAGCCGCCGCGATGCCATGGGCGCCATGGGCCTGGCCGGCCTATTGGGCCTGATCGGCTGCAACAGCGAATCGGGCGGCAGCGACGGCACGGCCACCAGCACCAGCGATGGCACAGGCAACACGGTCTCCGCAGGCACGACGGGCAGCAGCACGAGCTCAACCGGCAACACCGGCACCACCACGGTCACCACGCCAGCGAGCTGCGCGCTGATCCCGCAGGAAACGCAGGGCCCCTACCCGCTGCTCGCGATCCTCAGCAATGCGGCCATGGCGCGGCAGAACATCACCGAGGGCAAGGCCGGCCTGCCACTCACCCTCAGACTGCAGCTCGTCAACGTCAACCAGGGCTGCGCGCCGATCAGCAACGCGGCGGTGTACATCTGGCATTGCGACAAGGATGGCGTCTACTCGGGCTACAGCCAGCCCGCCAGCAACACGGTCGGGCAGACCTTCCTGCGCGGCATCCAGCTGGCCGACACCGACGGCATGGTGAGCTTCCAGACCATCTACCCGGGCTGGTACGCGGGCCGCATCACGCACGTCCATTTCCAGGTCTACCTGAACGACAACCTCACGGTGACGGCCACCGCCACCTCGCAGATCGCCTTCCCCGAGGCCGTCACCACGGCGGTGTACAACACCAGCCTGTATGTCGCACACGGCCAGAACAGCTCGGTGACGGGCTTCGCCAGCGACAATGTGTTCAGCGACGGCACCACCTACCAAATGGCCACGCTCGAAGGCGACGTGAGCCAGGGCTACACCGCCACGCTGCAGGTCGGCATCGCCGCCTGAGGCCGCTGGCCGCCACGTCGCAAGCCGCCGGGCGCACTTGTTAAAGAATGTAAAAGCCATCACTGATCGATGAGGCGCACTGGCCAAGCCGGGCGCCCGATGCCACACTTCGCAGCACCAGTAGCCCAGGCGGCGCGGTGCTCCGGCTTTTCCGCCCACCCCTTTCCCATCATGGCAAAACCCTATCTCGCATTGCTCGCAGGCCTCGTGCTTGCCCTGCCGCTCCAGGCGGCTCCCATTCCGTGTACCGACCCGCTGCCCGCGACGCCGCTCACACTGACCGTCGCGCTCGATTTCGCGCTGTGCCGCGCGCCGCAGACCCAGTCGGCCTGGGCGCAGGCCAAGGCGCAGGCGGCGGCGCTCGACGTGGCGCGCGCCGCACGCCGGCCCCAGCTCTCGGCAACAGTCGGCGCCAGCCAAGAGCGCAGCGGCGGCCGCAACACCGGCCAGCAGCGCGCCTCGCTGCAGCTCGCCTACACGCTGTTCGACTTCGGCCAGCGCGAGGCACGCATCGACCAGGCCGACGCGCTGTTTTCGGCCGCGCAGGCCAATACCGACGCGACGGTGGCGACGGTCTGGCTCAATACCTCGAAAGCGTACTTCGATACGGCCAAGGCCGGCGCGCAGATCGACGCCGCGAAAATCGCCGAGACGGCCGCCCGCACCAATCTGGCGGCCGCCGAGCGCCGCCTCGCGGTGGGCAGCGCGACCCCGCTCGATGTGCTGCAGGCACGCGCACAGCTATCGCAGGCCACGCTCGACCGCACCAAGGGCGAGAGCCAGCTCGCCGCCGCGCGCGGCAACCTGGCGCTGGCCATGGGCCTGAGCCCGACCCGCCTGCCCACGCTCGCCGCGCTGCCCACCGGCCTGGCCGCCTCGCCGCTGCCGGCGAGCCAGCTCGACGGCCTGCTGACCACGGCGCTGAACAGCCGGCCCGAGGTGCGCCAGTCGCTGAGCAACCTGAAGGCGGCCGAGGCCGCGGTGCGCTCGGCCAAGGCAGCGGGCAAGCCCACGCTGAGCGTATCCACCACGGCCAGCTCAAGCCGCACCGGCGCGCCTTATGACACGCTCAATGGCGGCAATATCGGCGTGAGCCTGAACATTCCGTTCGACCTCGACGGCAGCACCGCCGCCGGCATCCGCAGCGCCGAGGCGCTGGCCGAAGCGCGCGAGGCCGATCTGCAACGCACCCGCCAGAGCGTCGAGAACGATGCCTGGCAGGCCTATTACAGCCTGCGCTCGGCGCTCGATACCAGCGAGGCCGCCGAGGACGTGGTCGCCAATGCACGCAAGGCCTACGAGGCGGCGCTCGCGCGCTACCAGGCCGGCGTCGCCTCGCTGCTCGATGTGCTGACCGCCCAGACGGCGCGCGCCAACGCCGAGCAGCAATTGATCGCCGCGCACTACGACTGGTATGCCGCCCGTGCCGCGCTGGCCTATGCGCTCGGCGGCGCGCTGCCCGCAGACCCGACAACCGGCCCGAGCGCGTGGCCGTCCCAACCCTGATCCCTGCCTGATGATGAAAAACAAAACCTCTTCCCTGATCGGTCTCGCCGTCGTGGCGGCGCTCGCCGCCGGCGGCTATTACGGCTACCGCCACTGGCAGGCCAAACCGCCGGCCGAGCGCTACCGCACCCAGATCGTCGCGCGCAACGACGTGGTGCAGACGGCCAGCGCCACCGGCACGCTCAACCCGGTGCGCGTGGTCAATGTCGGCACTCAGGTATCGGGCACGGTGAAGAAGCTCTATGTCGATTACAACAGCACGGTGAAGGAAGGCCAGGTGCTGCTCGAACTCGACACCGAACAGCTGCAGGCCAAGCTCGCGCAGAGCCGCGCAGCCCTCGCCGCGAACCGCGCCAAGCTGGCGCTGGTGCGCCCCCAGGCCGAACGCATGCGCGGCCTCTACAAGCAGGAATTCGCCTCGCGCCAGGAGCTCGATCAGGCCGAGGCCGACCTCGCCACCGCCGAGGCCGCCGTGCAGCAGTCGCTCGGGGTGATCGCCGCCGACGAATACAATATGAAGAACGCCATCATCCGCTCGCCGATCTCGGGTGTGGTGATCGACAAGGTGGTCGACGAGGGTCAGACCGTCGCCGCCAGCTTCCAGACACCGACGCTGATCAAGATCGCGCAGGACCTGACCAAGATGCAGATCGACGCCCGCTTCGCCGAGGCCGATCTCGGCAACATCAAGGAAGGCCTGCAGGCGGGCTTCCGCGTCGACGCCTTCCCGAGCCGCAACTACAGCGGCACAGTGCGCCAGGTGCGGCTCAACCCGACGACGGACCAGAACGTCGTCACCTACGATGTCGTCGTCGATGTCGACAACGACCGGCAGAAGCTGTTGCCCGGCATGACCGCCTATGTCGACATCGAGCTCGGCCGCCGCGAGCACGCGCTGACCGTGCCCAACGGCGCGCTGCGCTTCCGCCCGGCCGACCTGGTGACGGCCAAGGACAGCACCACCGCAGGCGCCAGGGAGCACAAGAGCGGCGGCGCCAAGGCGGGCGCCAACGGCAACGGCCAGAACGGCGCCCACAGCCGGCCCGGCAAGGTCTACGTGCTGCAGGGCGAACAGCTCAGGGCCATCCCGCTCAGGGTGGGCCTGACCGACGGCCGCGTGACCGAAGTGGTCGAGGGCGCGCTCAAGGAAGGCGACCGCGTCGTCGTCGGCGACAACCAGGCCGAGTCGAAATCGGGTGGCCTGGCGCAGCCGCCGGGCGGCCCGATGATGAGGCGCTTCTGATGCCGGCAGCCATCGTCGAGGTCGATGCGCTCGACAAGACCTATCTGACCGAGGCCGGCCCGGTGCCAGTGCTGCACGAGGTGGGCTTCCGCCTGGAACAGGGTGAGTTCGTCGCCATCATGGGGCCATCGGGCTCAGGCAAATCGACCTTCATGAACATCTTGGGCTGCCTCGACCGCGCCAGCGGCGGCAGCTACCGGCTTGCCGGGCGCGATGTCGCCACGCTCGACCAGGACGAGCTCGCCGCGTTGCGCAACCGCACGCTGGGCTTCGTGTTCCAGGGCTTCAACCTGCTGCCGCGCGCCACGCTGGCCGAAAACGTCGCACTGCCGCTGGTCTACGCCAATATGGGGCGCGACGAGCGGCGCCAGCGCGCGCTCGAACAGCTCGACAAGGTCGGCCTCGCCAAATTCGCCGACGCGCGGCCGAGCCAGATCTCGGGTGGCCAGCAACAGCGCGTGGCGATTGCACGCGCGCTGGTCAACCGGCCCACGCTGATCCTCGCCGACGAGCCCACCGGCAACCTCGACAGCAAGACCAGCAACGACGTGATGCACCTGTTCTGCTCGCTCAACGACGAGGGCATCAGCATCGTGCTGGTCACCCACGAGCTCGACGTGGCGCGCTTCGCGCGGCGCCAGGTGCTGTTCCGCGATGGCCGCATCGTCGAGGACCACGCCACCGAACTAAGGAGCTGGCCATGTTGACCCCGATGATAGGCGAAGCCTGGCACGCGATCGGCGCCAACCGCATGCGCACCTTCCTCACCATGCTCGGCATGATGATCGGCGTCGGCGCCGTGGTGCTGATGCTGGCCGTGGGGCAGGGCGCGCAGAACGCGGTGAAGAAGCAGATCGACTCGATGGGCAGCCACCTGTTCATCATCCTGGCCGGCAGCCAGCAGGCCGGCGGCGTGCGCACCGGCGGCGGCAACGCCACCACGCTGACCGTCGACGATGCCCGCGCCATCCGCGCCCTGCCCGGCATCACCGCCGCCGCGCCGGTAGTCCCGGGCTCGCAGCAGCTCGTCTACGAGTCGAACAACTGGAGCACGATGGTGATGGGCAGCAATGCCGACTACCTGACCGCGCGCGACTGGCAGATGGCGCAGGGCGACCCGTTCGACGATGCCGATGTGCAGAGCAGCCGCCGCGTCGCCATCATCGGTGCCACCGTCGCCAGCAACCTGTTCGGCGAGGATGACCCGGTCGGCAAGACCATCCGCATCCGCCAGGCGCCGTTTACGGTGATTGGCGTGCTCGGCAGCAAGGGCCAGAGCCTCGACGGCCGCGACCAGGATGACACCGTGATCGTGCCCTACACCGCCGCGCTGCGCACGCTGTCGAGTTCGCGCTTTCGCGGCTCGGTGCGCATGATCCTGGTGCAGGCCGAGTCGGATGCCGCCATGGCCGAGGCCGAGCGCAGCATCAAGGAAACGCTGCGCGACCGCCACCGCATCGGCGCCGATGCCGACGACGATTTCTTCGTCAACAATCTCACTGCCGTCGCCAACTCGGCGGCCGAGACCGCGCGCACCATGTCGCTGCTGCTCGGCGCGATCGCCTCGGTGTCGCTGGTCGTTGGCGGCATCGGCATCATGAACATCATGCTGGTGTCGGTGACCGAGCGCACCCGCGAGATCGGCATCCGCATGGCCATCGGCGCGCGCCAGCGCGACATCCTCACGCAGTTCCTGCTCGAGGCGCTGACGCTGTCGCTAACCGGCGGGCTGATCGGCGTCGCCATCGGCGTCGGCGGCGCCTGGCTGGTGGAGAGCGTCTGGAAGGCGCAGGTGGCGGTCAGCAGCGATGCGGTCGGCATCGCCTTCGCGATCTCGGCCATTACCGGCGTGTTCTTCGGCTTCTACCCGGCCTTCAAGGCCTCGCGGCTCGACCCGATCGAGGCGCTGCGCTACCAGTAGCACGGGCGGGCGCCGTCCGGTGCCCGCTCAGCCCCGGCCAGCCGCGCTGCTGGCAAGGCCGTGCGGGGCATCTGCAACGACCACCTGCCGCCAGCGCATGCAAACGGCGGCGGGCATGTCGCAGCGCGCCCGAGGCCCCGGCCACCAGCATCCAGTACGTCCCCTTCTGCTCTTGCCGCACCGCCGCAGGCGGCGCGGCTTGCCGTTTGTGCCGACTTGCTCTATTTTCGGTGGTCAGTCGTTCACCAATTCGGGCCGGCATGGGTACGACAATGCCGATAATCGAATGTACCATTAGGTGAATATCCGGCTATATATGAGTGTGCCCATGGTTCATCCCGAATGGTCAGGAGTGCATTGCCGCGACATGCCGACGTACCCCACGCCCCTTGCCGACGCCAGCCCGCTGCGCGTAACCCTTGTCGATGCCGGCGCCCGCTGGCTATGGGTGGCCTGCCTGCTGCTATGCCTGGCGTGGTCCAGCCTGGCATGTGCGGCGGCCCTCGAGCCAGTCACCATCGATGCCAACACCAGCATGCAGCCGCTCGGCGCGCTGGTGCAGTGGCGCGAAGACCCGAGCGGGCAGCTTGGCTTCAGCGATGTCGCGGCACCCGGCGGTAACGTCGCCTTCCAGCCGAGCCAGCATGCCGTGCCCAATTTCGGCTTCACGCGTTCGGCCTACTGGTTCCGCATCCGGCTCGTAAACCGCGACGCGCACCAGCGCGACTGGCTGCTGGAAAACCAGTACCCGCATCTCGACCATGTCGACGTCTATCTGCGCACGCCCGATGGCCAGGTCACGCTCATACGCGGCGGCCGGGCGCTGCCCTACACGAGCCGCACGGTCGATCACCCGAACCTGGTGTTCCGCCTGCCCTTGGCGCGGGATGCCCCAACCGAGCTTTACCTGCGCGTGCAGACCGGCGGCTCGCTGCAGCTGCCACTGCGCTTGTGGCGGCCCGATGCCTTCGCCGCCAGCGACCGCTCCGAGCTGTTTCTGCTGGCGGCCTTCTACGGCCTGCTGGCGGCCATGTTCTGCTACAACCTGCTGCTGTTCCTGTCACTGCGCGACGCGAGCTATTTCTACTACGTGCTGTACGTGGCGAGCTTCAGCCTGTTCCAGTTTTCCCTCAACGGCCTCGCCTTCGAATACCTGTGGCCCGCATCGCCACGCTGGGCCGCGCTGTCGGTGCCGTTTTTCCTGTCGCTGTCGCTGGTGGCGATCATCCAGTTCAGCAGCAGCTTCCTGCAGATCGGCCTGTATCTGCCGACACTCAAGCGCGTGCTGGCCGGCCTGCAGCTCGCGATGCTCGGTGTTGCCGCCGCCGGCGTGGTGGCCGACTACTCGCTGCTGATCCGCATCGCCACGCTGGTAGGCCTGATCATCAGCATGGTGATCTTTATCGCCGGCTGCCATATCTGGCGCAACCGGGGGCTGGTGCAGGCGCGCTACTTCATCATCGCCTGGACCTCGCTGCTCGGCGGCATGCTGCTGTACGCGCTGAAGACCGTCAACGCCGTGCCGGCCACTTTCGTCACCACCTACGGCCTGCAGATCGGCGCCGGGCTCGAAGTGCTGCTGCTGTCGTTCGCGCTGGCGCACCGGCTGAAGATACTCAAGGCCGAGAACGAGCGCATCCAGCTCGAGCACACCGAGGAGCTCGAACGCAAGGTGGAACAGCGCACCATGCAGCTCGACCATGCGATGCACCAGCTCGTGGCCACCAACAAGGAGCTCGAAGCCTTCAGCTACACCGTGTCGCACGACCTGCGCGCGCCGTTGCGGGCGATCGACGGCTTCTCGCAGGCGCTCGACGAGCAATGCGCCGGCAAGCTGACGGCGGACGAGCGCGATTACCTGCTGCGCATCCGCAACGCCAGCAGGCGCATGTTCGAGCTGATCGACGCGCTGCTCGGGCTGGCGCGCATCAACCGCCTCGAACTCAAGACCGAACAGCTCGATCTGAGCGCGCTAACCCGCGAGGTGTGGGCCGAGCTCGAAGGCCAGTACGCCGGCCACCCGCGGGAGCTGTTGGCCGCGCCCGAGGTGGGCGCCTCGGCCGACCGCCAGCTGATGCGCAATGTGCTGCACAACCTGCTCGGCAACGCGCTGAAGTTCAGCGCCCGGCAGCCGGTGAGCCGCGTCGAATTCGGCGCCGAGCAGCGCGACGGCAGGACGGTGTATTTCGTGCGCGACAACGGCGCGGGCTTCGACCCGCGTTTCGCCGGCAAGCTGTTTGGCGCCTTCCAGCGCTTTCACGACCAGCGCGAGTTCGAGGGGACGGGCATCGGCCTCGCCAGCGTGCAACGCATCGTGCATCGCCATGGCGGCGAGATCTGGGCAGAATCGAGCCCCGGTGCCGGGGCCTGTTTCTACTTCACGCTGGCGGCCTGATCGCGGCGGGGGCATTGCACCCCCGCGGCTCTTGCTCAGGCAGCCGGCGCGTGTTCGTCGCTGTCAGCCTCGTCGGCTTCGGCTTCATGCTCGTCGTCGCCTTCGAGCAGTTGCTCGTCGGTCTCGTCGGGTGCCTCGTCGGCCAGTTCTTCGCTGTCGTCGCCGCCGATCGCGTCGCTGACCTTTTCCGCGAGATGGGACACCCCGTCGGACACCGCGTCGATCGCGCCGCCGACAGCATCGGCCGCATCGTGGGCGAGCTCCTTGCCCGATTCGACAGCGTGTTCGGCGAGTTCCTTGGCTTTATCGAAAATGCTCATGCTGGCTGCTCCTCTATCGTGAAGGGATGCACGCAGGCGGGCATGAGCTCCCCATGCCCGGGCGCCGTGCCAAAGCAGGCTAGCAAGGGATTATGACGTTTGTGTGCGCCGCCGCGAGCCCACTGCAACGGGCCTTGCGGGCCGGCCTGAGCGCGGGATGGGTGGCGGGGTCTGGCGCTGGCCTCGGCGTGGCGCCCAGCCTGCAGCGGCGGCAGGCCGCAGCGATTTCCGCACGCGAGGCTTGAACTCTGCCGATCCGGTGCCAGATAGACAGTTGACCTTCCAGCAGGCTTTTTATGTTCGACTTCTTCCGTAAGCGCCGCCGGGCCAGACTGCTGCGCGACTTCCAGCTGCCCGAGGCGGCGTGGCAGAGCGTGCTGTCCCGGCCCGTGTTTCACGGGCTCGATGGCGCCGAACGGCAGCGCCTCAAGGAGCACGTGATCTGGTTCCTGCACGACAAGTCGATCTTCGGCGTCGGCGATTACGAACTCTCTGACCACCAGCAGCTCGTCATCGCCGCGCAAGCCTGCCTGCCCATCCTCAACCTCGACCCGGACAGCTACGCCGACTGGAAGAGCCTGATCGTCTACCCGACCGCCTTCGTCACGCGCGACGCGGTGCGCGATGCGATCGGCCTGGTGCACGAGGGCGAGCAGGTGCTGGCGGGGCAAGCCCGCCACGACGGCCCGGTGCTGCTGTCCTGGCCCGATGCGCGCGAATCGGTGCGGCTCGACGGCTGGAACGTGGTGATCCACGAGATGGCACACAAGCTAGACATGCGCAACGGCAGCGCCAACGGCTTTCCGCCGCTGCACAAGGGCATGTCCGAGGCGGTGTGGACGCGCGAGTTCAAGGCCGCCTACCTCGACTTCTGCCGCCGCGTCGACAGCGGCGAGCAGACCGAGATCGATGCCTACGCCAGCGAGAACCCGGCCGAGTTCTTCGCCGTACTCAGCGAATGCTTCTTCGAGACGCCGGATATACTCCGCGCCGGCTACCCAGCCATCTACCAGCTGTTGTGCGAGTTCTACCGCCAGCAGCCCCATCTGCGCCTGCCCCAGCCCGAGGCGCTGCATTTCGCCATGCCGCATTGACAAAATAATTTCATTTGTTATTATTTCGCTCATGATTATTTGGCAGTGATGACATGAGCAGCGAACTGAAACTCTTCGAGCAACGCATCATGGACCTGGCGCGCGAGCTGCCGGGCATGCCGGCCAAGCAGATCCTGCTCGGCAAGATGGTGCGCCACCTGAACAATGGCACGCTCGACCGGCTGAACCAGGTGCTGGCGCCATTCGGGCTGCACTGGGGCACCTGGTATGTGCTGATCACGCTGCACTCGGCGCCCGAGATGAAGTTCACGCCATCGGACATGTCCGACGTGCTGACGGTGACGCGCACCAATGCCACGCGCCTGCTCGACGAGCTCGAACAGCGCGGCCTGATTACCCGCGTGCAATGCACCGAAGATCGCCGTAAGGTCTTCCTGGCGCTGACACCGGCTGCGAGCGAGCTGATCGGACAAGTCATCCCGGTGGCCTGGCAGCATCACGTCGACACCTGGTCGCCGCTGAGCCCGGGCGAAATGCAATTGTTCGAAGAGATGCTGCGCAAGCTGCTGGGCAAGATCGAGAACGGCTGAGGCACACCGCGCCATCCTGCGATGGCGTTTTTTATCGACAATATATTTTCATATGAAATTATATTAACTGTAAGTAACTGGCGAATCACGAGAGAGCCACCATGAAGACCACCCCACTGATCCTCGCAGCCCTGGCCGCCGCCGCACTGGCCGGCTGCGCCAGCGATGCCGGCCTGAAAACCACCGCGCAGCCGCAGCCGGCCCCCGTGCTGGGCCGCCTCGCCGACAGCCTGCCCCGAGGCGAATGGCCACGCGCCGACTGGTGGGCTGTGTTTCAGGATACGCAGCTCGCCCGGCTGATCGACGAGGGCCTGGCCGACAGCCCGAACCTGCAGACGGCCGCCTCGCGCCTCAAGGCGGCCCAGGCCGGCGTCGAGCTGGCCGACGGCAACCGCGGGCCGAGCGTGGCGCTCGATGCCGACCTGAGCCGCCAGCGCTTCGCCCAGCACGGCACCACGCCGCCGCCGTTTGCCGGCCAGTACGCCAACGTGGGCCGGCTGGCGCTCGACTTCAAATACGAGCTCGACCTGTGGGGCAAGAACCGCGCCCTGCTCGACGCCGCGCTGGGCCAGAGCCGCGCAGCCGAAGCCGAGCTCGACAGCGCACGACTGATCCTCTCGACCGCCATCGCGCAGGCCTATTTCCAGTGGCAGGGCCTGCTCGAACGCGACCGCATCCAGGCCGACATCGAGCAGCAGCGCGAGGCGCAGATCGCCTGGGTGCAAAAACGCATCCGTGCCGGGCTCGACACCACGCTCGCCAGCAAGCCGGGCGAGCAGGATCTGGCCGCCGTGCGCGCCACCCGCGCCCAGCTTGCACGCGACATGCAGCTCACGCGCCATGCGCTGGCCGCGCTGCTCGGCAAGGGCCCGGAACGCGCCGCCCGGCTCGACGCGCCAGCCGCACAGCAGCTTGCCCACCCGACCTTGCCGGACAACTTGCCCGCCACCCTGCTCGAACGCCGCCCCGACATCGTAGCGCAGCGCGCGCGCATCGCCGCCGCACTGGGCCAGGCCGAGGCAGCCCGCGCCCAGTTCAAGCCGACGGTGAACCTGACGGCCTTCCTCGGTTTCACCAGCTACCGGCTGGGCGAGCTGATCGACGCGCAGAACCGTATTCTCGGCGGCGGCCCAGCGCTGAGCCTGCCGATACTCGACAGCGGCCGCCTGCGTGCCAACCTGGGCGCCCGATATGCCGAGGCCGACGTGGCCGTGGGCCAGTACAACCAGACCGTGGTCGATGCGGTGCGCCAGGTCGCTGACCAGCTCGCCACGCTACAGACGCTCGATGATGAGCAGAAGGCCGTCGACGGCGGCGTCAACGCCGCACGCCAGAATCTGCAGCTGACCGAGCGCCGCCTCAAGGCCGGCCTCGCCGACCGCGGCAACCTGCTCGCGGCGCAAAACCAGGTACTCGCGCAGCGCGGCAAGGCGGTCGAACTGCAGGACCGCCGGCTGCAGGCCGAGCTGGGCCTGATCAAGGCATTGGGCGGCGGCTACCAGGCGCCAGCGGCAACGAACAACAAGGGCTGAGCGACCAGAAGCCGCTCACACCACAGCACACCGGAGTCACATATGGAAAACGCACAACAAACCACCCCGCAAAACGGCAATAGCAATGGCAACGGCAACGGCAAGCGCAAGCGCATGATGCTCACCGTCGGCGCCGTGTTCGCCGGCGCAGGCATCGCCTACGGCGCCTGGTGGACCACCGTCGGCCAATACAGCGAGGCCACCGACGATGCTTACGTCGCCGGCAATATCGTGCAGGTGATGCCGCAGACCGCCGGCACCGTCACCGCCATCCACGCCGACGACACGCAAATGGTGATGCAGGGCCAGCCGCTGATCACGCTCGACCCGACCGACGCCGCCGTGGGCCTCGCCCAGGCCCGCGCCGAGCTGGCCGACACGGTGCGCCAGGTGCGGGCGCTGTTCGGCAGTGCCGAGCAGGCACGCGCCACCGTCGCGCTGCGCCGCACCGAGCTGGCACGCACCCAGGCGGACCTGAAGCGACGCGAATCGCTCGCCGCCGACCAGACCGTCTCGGCCGAAGAAGTCGGCCATGCGCGCGACGCCGTCGCCAGCGCCGAGGCCACGCTCAAGGTGGCCGAGGAGCAGGTCGCGACGCTCGAAGCGCAGATCGCCGACACCACGATCGAGCAGCACCCCTCGGTCGAGCGCGCCAAGGCCAAGCTCGTCAACGCCTACCTGACGCAGGTGCGCGGCGGCATGCCGGCGCCGGTGTCGGGCTATGTGGCGAAACGCGCGGTGCAGCTCGGCCAGCGCGTGCAGCCGGGCGCGCCGCTGATGTCGATCGTGCCGCTCGATCAGTTGTGGGTCGATGCCAATTTCAAGGAAGGCCAGCTCGGCCATATCCGCATCGGCCAGCCGGTCACGCTCAAAGCCGACCTCTACGGCAGCAAGGTGGAGTACCACGGCAAGGTCGCCGGCCTCGCCGCTGGCACCGGCTCGGCCTTCGCGCTGTTGCCGCCGCAGAATGCCTCGGGCAACTGGATCAAGGTGGTGCAGCGCGTGCCGGTGCGTGTCGTGCTCGACGCAGCCGAAATCCGCAAGAACCCGCTGCGCATCGGCCTGTCGATGGACGTGGAGATCGACACCCACCGGCGCGACGGCGCGGTGCTGGCGCAGGCTCCGGCTGCGCAGACGGTGTACCAGACCCGGGTGTTCGACGAGCAGGCGCGCGCCGCCGACAAGCTGATCGCCGACATCGTGCGCGCCAACGCCGGCCACACCGTCAAAAAACACGGCTGATCCGGCCGAACAGGAATCATCTCGATGTCCACTGCCACCGCCACACCCGCCGCCCCAGCGCCCATCCGGGGCGCCACGCTCGGCCTGCTCACCCTCTCGGTTGCCGTCGCCACCTTCATGGAGGTGCTCGACATGTCGATCGCCAACGTCTCGGTACCGCACATCGCCGGCGACCTGGCGGTGAGCCCCAACCAGGGCACCTGGGTGATCAGCTCCTACGGCCTCGCCTCGGCCATCGCCGTGCCGCTGACGGGCTGGATGGCCAAGCGTTTCGGCGAGGTGCGCCTGTTCGTCACCTCGGTGCTGCTGTTCACGCTGATGTCGCTCGCGTGCGGCTTCGCCACCAGCCTGCCGATGCTGGTCACCTTCCGCCTGCTGCAGGGCCTGGTCTCCGGCCCGATGGTGCCGCTGTCGCAGACGCTGCTGCTGAGCAACTATCCGCCGCACAAGAAGGGCCTCGCGCTCGCGCTGTGGGCGATGACGGTGGTGATCGCGCCGATCTTCGGCCCGCTGCTCGGCGGCTGGATCACCGACAACATGTCCTGGCCGTGGATCTTCTACATCAACGTGCCGGTCGGCCTGCTCTCGGCCGCCGTCACCTGGACGCTGCTGAAGCGCCACGAGACGCCCACCGTCAAGCTGCCGA
Source organism: Chitinivorax sp. PXF-14 (assembly GCF_040812015.1). Classification (NCBI taxonomy): domain Bacteria; kingdom Pseudomonadati; phylum Pseudomonadota; class Betaproteobacteria; genus Chitinivorax; species Chitinivorax sp. PXF-14. Next base: position 38,171 of record NZ_JBFNXJ010000025.1, read on the forward strand.
TCGACGCCATCGGCCTGGCGCTGCTGGTGATCGGCGTCGGCAGCCTGCAATACGTACTCGACAACGGCAACGAGCACGACTGGTTCGGCTCCACCGAAATCCTCTCGCTGACCGTGCTCTCCGTCGTCGCGCTGACCTTCCTGGTGATCTGGGAGCTGACCGAGGAACACCCGATCGTCGACCTGCGCCTGTTCAAGCGCCGCAACTTCCGCTACGGCACGCTCGCGCTGTCGCTAGGCTTCTTCGCCTTCTTCGGCACCACGGTATTGTTCCCGCTGTGGCTGCAGACGGTGATGGGCTACACCGCCACCTGGGCCGGCATCGCGACAGCGCCGGTCGGCATCCTCGCCTTCCTGTTCTCGCCCATCGTCGGCAAGAACGTGAACCGCGTCGACCTGCGCCTGATCTGCAGCTTCGCCTTCGTCGTGTTCGGCATCACCGCTTTCTGGTACGGCAGCTTCAACCTCGACACGCCATTCCAGAACCTGCTGTGGCCGCGCGTGATCCAGGGCCTCGCCGTCGCCTGCTTCTTCGTGCCGGTCAACCAGATCGTGCTGTCCGGCCTCAATACGCAGGAGATCGCCTCCGCCGCCGGTCTCGCCACCTTCTTCCGCACGCTCGCCGGCAGCTTCGCCACCGCCACCCTGATCACCACCTGGGATCGCCGCGCCACGCTGCACCACGCCCAGCTCACCGAACAGATCAACGCCTACAACCCGGCCGCGACCGACTACCTCGGCAAGCTGCAATCGCTGGGCCTGACGCAGGACGCCGCCTACGCCCAGGTCGAGCGTCTGATCAACGCTCAGGGCTTCATGATCGCCACCAGCGAGGTGTTCTGGCTCATCGCCGCCATCTTTGTTGCGCTGATCGTCGTCGTCTGGCTCGCCAAGCCACCGTTTGGCTCGGTCGGCGGGGCCGGGGGGCATTGAGGCGGCACCGCCGTCACAGCACCGGCGAAAAGATCGCCACCCGGCCCAACACCGCCCCGGTGGCCACCTTCCGCCGGCGCTCCAAGCCGCGCTAGGACAAGCTGTCGAGCGGGCTGACCACCCCACGGCCGCCCTTGTTCAGCACATGGGTGTAGATCATCGTCGTCTGCACATCCTTGTGGCCGAGCAGTTCCTGCACCGTCCTGATGTCGTAGCCGCCCTGCAGCAGGTGCGTGGCGAAGCTATGGCGCAGGGTGTGCGGCGTGGCAGGCTTGACGATGCCCGCGTCGCGCACCGCCTGGCGAAATGCCCGCTGCAGCGAACGCTCGTCATGATGATGGCGACGCTGCATGCCGTCCCGCGGATCGAGCGATAGCGTCGCCGCCGGAAACACGTACTGCCACCCCCATTCCCGTTCAGCATGCTGGTACTTGCGCGCCAACGCGTGCGGCAAGTAGACAGTCCCGCCGCCGCGCGCCAGATCCGATTGATGCAGGGCCAGCACCTGATTCAGGTGATTCTGTAATTCCACTACCAGCGCGCCCGGCAACATCGTCACGCGGTCCTTGTCACCCTTGCCCGATCGCACCACGATCTCGTGCCGCGAAAACTCCACATCCTTCACGCGCAGCCGCACAGCCTCCATCAGGCGAAGCCCCGCGCCGTAGAGCAACGTCGCGATCAGCCGGTTCACGCCGCGCATCCGGCTCAGCGCCAGTTGCACCTCTTGCTCGGTCAGCACCACAGACACACGCCGCCGCGCCTTCGCCTGAATGACGTTGTCCAGCCAGAGTAATTCCAGCGCCAGTACCTCCCGATACAGAAACAGGATCGCACTCTTCGCCTGGTTCTGCGTTGCCGCCGCCACATCCCGATCAGCAGCAAGATGCGTCAGGAAGGCCTCGATCTCCTTCGCCCCCATTTCCTCCGGGTGGCGCTTGCCGTGAAACAGGATGTAGCGTTTAATCCAGCCCAGATAAGCCTCTTCCGTACGAATCGAATAGTGGCGCACCCTCAGGCGGTTGCGTACCCTGTCGAGCAGGCGAGGCTGGGACGGTGCGGGTGTATGGGTCATGAAATGACTGTATATTTAAACAGCAAACATGTCGAGCATTCGCCAATACGGATGTAGTTTCGTATCGATTTTTATTTTTAGGACGCCCCGGATTTTATTTTTAGAACGTCTACTTATAGTTAGGCGTCTCCCCATGAGCCTTCCGATTACGCCCGAAATTGTCGTAGAAATCACGTTCCTTTCAACTGAAGAAGGGGGCAGGCAAGGCCAGATTTTGGGCGGCGAGTATCGGGGCATTTTGGGCGTCGGAAACGAGCATTTCTCAGTTCGCTTTTTTGTTCCGCTCGAAGGCTCCACCCTTGGCAGCGTGCAGCGTTTTGGGGTCCAGTTTCTCGTTCCACAAGCCGCTCTTCCGCATTTCCCGGTCGGCGCATCCTTTTCGGTCTGGGAAGGCAAAGTCATCGGCCATGGCAAGGTTCTGGAGGTCTTACGAAATGCGTGAGGCCGTCACGAAACGACGCAAAGCTTCTACCGCGGTGGAGTCCTTTGAAGCACTGCGCCAAGGAAAGCCAAGTTGCTGTTTTAGCGCTGTTTACTCAGCACCAAACCCGCCGCCTAACCCGTCGGTCAACCCGACCGCCCAACAGCGGCGCTTCGCACCGCTGTTGGGTTCCCTCCGCTGCGCTCCGGCGGCGGGTTACCTCCAACGTTATGCGCCACTTCCGAACTGAACTCACCAATGGATAGCAATTCTGAAATTAAGGTGGTTGTTGCAAGCGATGTACACGACCGAGACAGTATTGGCGTCGAGATATATTTAAACGATGAATTGACGCTGGAGATTTTCCGCGACGACACCAAAAAATCCAGAGAGGTTTCCCTGTACAAGAAGTACGTACCGCTGAGCGTTGTCGAGGAATCTATCGCCATATTCAAACGAGAAATCCCGTGGGCCTTCATCGAAAATGACGAACCAAGCCAAAGATAAAGGCATAACATGGCGCTCAACCTCGCTCCCTTCGGTCGCTGGACGCTGCGCGATAAAGCCGCGCAGCGCCGGTTAGCTCTACGTTATGCACTATGAAGTACAAACACATTGACGCCATGCTGCACAATTTCGGCCACTCATTCGTGAGCCTGATGAACTACGTCGATGACCAGTACATTCTTGATGTTCTGCCCGAACTCGCCCTCCATTTCCCTAGCTACGAAATCGATATCAACTTTGCTAACGGGCAGGTTTCTCCAGCGGGCGAGTACCCGGAAGTACTCCTCAAATCCATCGCCTACTGGAAAGATTGGTTGCCAAAACACATTACCAACCAACGGCTCGAGGCAGAACGCCTATCAGACATTCGTGTCCGTTACAGGCTGACAAAAATGGGACACGAAATTATTGTTTCCACCACCGATGATCGAGGCAAAGAACATAAGGTGTTCGTCCGTGCATAACATGGCGCTCAACCTCGCTCCCTTCGGTTGCTGGACGCCGCGCGATAAAGCCGCGCAGCGCCGGTTAGCTCTAC
>NZ_JBFNXJ010000026.1 GCF_040812015.1 Chitinivorax sp. PXF-14
GGGGTCTAACCATGCGGAGCAGGGGACACTGCGCGATAAAACTGCGCAGCCCCCCCCTGGCATTGAACGTTGAGCATCACCATGAAAGTTATCGATTCATCCCCGCAGTTTTGGTATCTACTTCAAGACGCTAATCGAGTTGATCCTCACGGTGAGTTGCGAGCACAGCTTCGTTGGCTATGACTTCACCATGATGTTAAATTCCGACGAGATTGCTCACTACGAACAACGTGGCGGTACATTTCTTAGCGAATTGGCGGAAGCGATCAACTACTCTTGTCCAATTGCAAGAGGAAGCGCATCAGCATTCAAGGAACGAAACGTTGATGCTCAATATAGTGATGTAATCGGCAATGCTGTGGAGCGATGGCGGGCTACTCATAATGCCGCCTGATCGCCCACCCTATCATTCCACCGGACGCTACACGATAAAACTGCGCAGCGCCGGTGAATTCAAACGTTAGTGGGCATGGAAAAGGTGTAGCGTGAATCTCGCAGTAAAGTTAACTCTGGCCGCGTCGGGAATCTTCCTTCTTGCAGGTTTGGTCGGCGGAATTCTCAAATATCGCGGAATCATGACCAGTCCCAATCATCGGGCACATCCGTACATCGACATTGCACATAGGGCCGCGCTTCTCTACAGCTTTGCGGCATTGGTCATGGCCGAGCTACTTACTTTCAACCCATATTCGGAACAGGTGCAGCTTCTGATTACCGGAGTACCGCTATTCTTCTTCACGGTGGCTATCGCGCAGTACTATCGGCTAGGGCTTTCGGGAAAGGTCACAAACCAGTTCAAGGAGCGGAACTTCAATACCACGTGGGGCATGCTCCTGCTTATCATTGGTGAGCTTGGCGGCGTAGGCGCGATCGTCTGGGGTTTCATATCGGTGCAGTTCTTGGGCTGATCGTGTGCGTGCTGCCCGCTGACCATTCCTGTGCGACGGCCCTGACGGGCTGCGGCCCGAGCTCAAACGACAAGGGCTTCCATGCTGATCAGGCAAGTTGGCGATCGGTTCGTGCAAGGCGCTACGCGCGACCTTGGGTTTGACCAAGGCAGGCCGGCCGGTTTCGTCAATTCCATGTACGGCAAATGTATTTTTGGTGAGATCGAGGCCGATCGTGATATCGGGGCCCACTCCGGGCACTGTTCGTAACGGGACGGCTGGACTGGCCGCCACGGCGCATATCACCGCTAGCAGCCGATGGCAGCGCGCGCGCCGCCATCGCGGCTTCGCACGGCACGCTGCGCACAGCCCACAATCACGTCCTACACTTGTCAGGTGCCCGCCACATCCGCTGCATCGCCCCCAACCATCGCGCCCCGAGGGCCACCATCGTGGATATCGAAAGTGCCAAGACTGCCATCACCGTGTTGTCGGCCGTGGTCATCCCGGTGCTGCTGGCCTATCTTGGTAGCCGCTTCACCAATGTGCAGAAGGAGCGCGACATTCAGGCGCAATTCGTGAAGATTGCCGTGGACATCCTGCAGGCGCCGCCGAGCGCCGAGAACAGGAATGTCCGCGAGTGGGCGACGCAGATCATCAACAAGTATTCGGGCGTGCCGCTGTCGAGCGAGGCGCGCCGCGATCTGATCGAGAGCGTGCCGATCTCGGCGCTGGAATTCGGCCTGAAGTACGCGGCCAGCGCACCGTCGGCGACGGTGGACAAGGTGCAGGACGCGTTACGGCAACTCGGCTACCTGACCGGCCCGGCAACAGGGCACGCGGATCAGGCAATGGTCGAGGCGCTCATCGCGTTTCAGCGCGAGCATGGCATGGTGGCAGACGGCGCGCTCGGCCCGAGCACCGAAGCCGCCGTGCTCGCGGCACTCGCGGCACAGCAGCAGGGTAGCTAACAGGAGGATTCTCCATGGTGATCGAGCTCGATCACTGCATCATGCCGGCACACGGCTGCGACGCCTCGGCCTGCCCTGCGGACCGGCGGCATTGGGGCCGTTCTTCACGATACTTGCCCCCTTTTTCAATCATGGGGTTTCATGCGCTATATTGCGTCGCTTTGCCTGACCAGCCTCTCGGGGGCCGTCGCAGCGGACGTCACGTCCAAGCGGCTGGCCGCACTGCATGCCAAACCCAGCCCATTCGAGAATGTGTCGCGAGATCGGTATGTAGCAGAATCAGAGAACGCTTTTGCCATTCGCGACGAATATCCCCAAGCCCCCGTCTACATTCTGAGCATCCCCAAAAAGCGCGTCCCCACGGTGATTCAAGCCCCACCAGCGCTTGTGGCAGAAATGGTCACGCTAGCCAAGCAGGCCGCAAAGCAGGAAGGAATCGAAAACAACGGTTTCGGCTCGTCACCCCCCATCCAGAAGCTGGACAAGGCGTGCATCACTTTCACGTCCACCTACTTGGCGGAAGATCCATGGAGTGGCCACCGGGCTAACCATCCGTGAGATGACTCAAGCGCCTCATTTGGCGGGTGTTGCCTTGCGGGCAACGAATACCCGGCCTCCAGCATGGCGGGCAGGCTCGCTTACTTCCACAGCAGTTCGGGCATGCTCCGCCCGGTGCGGGAGATGATTGGCTGGGCTTGGCCGGTGATCAGCGCCCCGTGCACAGGCGCACGGCGGTCTCCCCTGCCTTGCCGCACGGGCTTGCCTCGCCGGGCATCGGGTGTGGCGTGCCCTCGTCGTCCATGCGTGCGACGAGCGTATCCCAGGCTAGCAGGCCGCTGCGGTCGAGGCGCAGCCTGAGCAGCCAGCCGGTGCGCGTGTCGAGCGCTTCGAAGCCGTCGAAGACGAAATTGCCGAGGCTGTAGACGATCAGCTTGCCCTTGTAATACTCGGCACCCTGCGTCACGTGCGGGTGGCCGCCGATCACCATGGCGGCGCCGGCATCGATCATGGTGCGCGCGAGCTGGCGCTGGCGGTCGCTCGGCTGCGCTTCGCGCTCCCAGCCCCAGTGCATGAACGGGATCACCAGGTCGGCGCCGGCCGCGCGTGCGGCGCGGATGTCGGCGACGACCTGGCTATCTTCGCTCCACGCCACGCCGGGCCAGTCGGGGCCGGCCTCGAACGAGCGCGGCTTGAACTCGTCGTAGCCCAGCACGGCGATGCGCAGACCCTTGCGCTCGACCCACAGCGGCGCGTGCGCGGCCTGTAGGTTGGCGCCGCCGCCGAAATGCGCGATGCCGGCGCCGTCGAGCAGCGACAGTGTCTCGATCAGGGCATCCTTGCCGTAGTCGCCGGAATGGTTGTTGGCGACGGCCACCGCATCGAAGCGCCCTTTCAGCACCGACAGCACGCGCGGGTGGGCGCGGAAGGTGTAGATCTTGTTGTCGAGCGCCTTGCCGGTGGTGGCGATCGGGCATTCGAGATTGCCGATGCGGTAATCGGCGGCACGCAGCGCGTCGGCGAACGGGGCCAGCGGGTCGCGCCCCGCGGCGATGACGCGGCCGGGGCCGTCGTCGAGCATCAGGTCGCCGGCAAACACCAGGCTCACGGGTTCGGCCCGCGCCAGGCCGGCGGCCAGCCCCAGCGCGCAGGCCAGCAGGCGGGTGAAGCGGACCGGTTTCATCGCGATACCTCGCTGTCGGGCGCCATGCGGCACCAGTACTGGAGCTCGCCGTCGCGCAGCGGCTCGTAGACGAATTGCAGGCCGGTGAAGCCGTAGCGGCCTGCCGGCGGCGGCGGGTAGTCGAAGCTCGCCTGGTGGATGATCACCGGTGTCTCGTCGTGGTCGCCATAGGTGTAGACCTTGATCGAGGCGAGATCAGCCGGCGTGGTCTGGAACACGGCGCGGAAGCGGAAATAGGAGCCGACGGCGATCGCCGGCACCGCATAGGGCGAGGCCACGGGCCGTACCACCAGCACATGCTCCTCACCGCCATAACGATAATGGCAGGCGACCTGCTCGGCCATGGCTGGCGCGGCTGCCAGGGCCAAGGCGATGGCCGCCAGGCGGGCATCACGCGGCATGTTCCTCTCCTCACAGGAAACGGTCGAGCAGGCGCCGGCTGGTGCCGTCCATCGCGTACAGGTCGCGGATCAGGAACTGCACGCCGTGTGCATCCGCGATCAGCAGCATGCCGCCATGCACGCGGCGGATGTCTTCCTCACCCTTGAGCACGAAGTGGGTATCGCCGCGGTCGGTTTCCACCTGCCAGGTGCTCGGCGTGGCGAAGGTCGACACCTGCTTGAGGCGGCGGATTTCGGGCATGAACTCTCGGCTGGAGAGCTCCTCGTCGATCAGTGCACGCACGGTCGCGGGCAGCTCGTCCTGGCGCTCGATCCAGGCCAGCTCGTGGCCATCCTGGCTAACCAGCGACAGCCCCTCGTGCGGCGCGGCGATCGGAAATGCGCGTACCGGCACCACGCCTTCATGCACGCTGCCATCGGCGGCACGCAGCACGAGCTGGCCAAAGCCGTTGCGGGAGAGCTGGAAATCGGTGGTCGGTGTGGCGCCCATCTCAGGCCTCCTCTGCATCGGATTCGTCGTCGGGGTCTTTGTCGACATTGCGGGCCTGGGCCTGGTACAGCCGGTAGTAGGCGCCTTCGCGCGCCATCAGCGCCTCGTGCGGGCCCTCTTCGACCACCTCGCCACGGTCCATCACCACCAGCCGGTCGGCACGGCGCAGCGTCGACAACCGGTGTGCGATGGCGATCGTGGTGCGGCCCTGCACCAGGTTGTCGAGCGCCTTCTGGATTTCCTTTTCGGTCTCGGTATCGACCGACGAGGTGGCCTCGTCGAGGATCAGGATGCGCGGGTTGATCAGCAGCGCGCGCGCAATCGAGATGCGCTGGCGCTCGCCGCCCGACAGGCCCTGGCCGCGCTCGCCGACGAGCGAATCGTAGCCCTGCGGCAGGCGCAGGATGAATTCGTGCGCGTGGGCGGCGCGCGCGGCGGCGATGATCTCGGTGCGCGTGGCGTCGGGCTTGCCGTAGGCAATGTTCTCGGCGATGGTGCCGAAGAACAGGAACGGCTCCTGCAGCACCAGGCCGATGTGGCGCCGGTATTCGGATACCGGCAGCGAGCGGATGTCGACACCGTCGATGCGGATCGAGCCCTCGGTCACGTCGTAGAAGCGGCAGATCAGGTTCACCAGCGTGCTCTTGCCCGAGCCGCTGTGGCCCACCAGGCCGATCATCTCGCCCGGGCGGATGTCGAGGTTGACGCCCTTGATCACCGCGCGGTTGCCGTAGCGGAAGCGCGCGTCGCGCACCTCGATGTGGCCCTCCACCTGGGGCAGCCGCACCGGGTTCGCGGGCTCCGGCACGCTCGACACATGGTCGAGGATATCGAAGATGCGCTTGGCGCCGGCAGCAGCCTTCTGCGTCACCGAGACGATACGGCTCATCGAATCGAGACGCGTGTAGAAGCGGCCGATATAGGCGAGGAAGGCGGTCAGCACACCCACCGTGATGTCGCCCTTCGACACCTGCCAGATGCCGAAGGCCCAGACGACGAGCAGGCCGATCTCGGTGAGCAGCGACACGGTCGGCGAGAACAGCGACCACACCTTGTTCAGCCGGTCGTTGACGGCCAGGTTGTGCTTGTTGGCCTCGCGGAAGCGCTGCGCCTCGCGCTGCTCCTGCGCGAAGGCCTTGACCACGCGGATGCCGGGGATGGTGTCGGCCAGCACATTGGTGACCTCGCCCCAGACGCGGTCGATCTTCTCGAAGCCGGTGCGCAGCTTGTCACGCACCACGTGGATCATCCACGCGATGAAGGGCAGCGGCAGCAGCGTGACGAGCGCGAGCCAGGGGTTGATCGACAGCAGGATGATCGAGGTCATCACGATCATCAGCACGTCGGAGATGAAATCGAGCAGGTGCAGCGACAGGAATACGCTGATGCGGTCAGACTCGGAGCCGATACGCGACATCAGGTCGCCGGTGCGCTTGCCGCCGAAGTATTCGAGCGACAGCCGCAGCAGGTGCTCGTAGGTGCTGGTGCGCAGGTCGGCGCTGATGCGTTCGCTGACCAGCGCGAGAATATAGGTCTTGCCCCAGCCCAGGCCCCACGACAGCAAGGCGGCCGCGAGCAGGCCGGCGAGGTACAGCGCGACGAGCCACGGGTCGATGTGCTGGCCGTTCTGGAACGGGATCAGCACGCGATCCATCAGCGGCATGGTGAGATAAGGCGGCACCAGCGTCGCGGCAGTCGAGCCGAGCATCAGCAGGAAGCCCGCCAGCAGCTGCCCCTGATAGGGCCGCGCGAAGCGCGACAGGCGGAACAGCGTCCAGGTCGATGGCGGGGTGTGCAGCTCTTGCGTGCACACCGGGCATTCTTCCTGGTCTGGCTCGAGCGGCGCCTTGCACTTGGGGCAGGCGTGTTCCGTGTCCTGCACCGGCGGCCGGCCCGACAGCCGGCTCTGCAGCTGGCGCAGGAACAGGTCCATGAGGCGCAGCGCAGCGACGTTCTGACCCAGCGTGTAGCGCCAGATGCCCAGGCGCGCCGTGTCGTCGACGAGCTCGAGCGTGCCGACACCAGCGTGGTCGTGGTGGCGCAGCGCCAGCCCCGGGCGGTAATCCCACTCGCGCCAGCCGGCCTCCTCCGGCGCACGCGCCAGCAGGCGGCGGTCGGTCACCACGACGAGGCCGCGGCCGAAGCGCAGGCGGGCATCGAGATCGGTTTCCAGCCAGGCGACGATCTCTTCGCCCTGGGCCAGCACGGGGCGCAGCTCGGACGGCCAGGGCTCGGTCAGCGCGGCAAAAGCAGTGGCGGATGGTGTGCTTGTCATATTATTAAGAATTCGTTCAGGCTCGGCACGCGATCATGGGCGCCCATGCCGGCGGTGGTCCCTTGATCAGGACTGTAGTAGACACGACGCCGGATTGGCAGGCAGCCATACACCAGAAGAGGAGCAGCACTGCACCATGTCAACCATCGCGCAGGCCATGCGTTTCCCCGTGATGCAGGCATTTAAGGTATCCTCGCGCATTCCCCAAACGGCATACATCGCAAAGCGCGGGATTATAACCCAGCCTGCCGCCCCAAATCGGCGCAGTCGGGTTTTGTTTTGCCGTGGAGTATACTCCAGTCAGCAGCGCTGCCCTGACGCCCGCACCCTGCGGCAGCCCGATTCCGCTTCGGGGCGTTGACCGAGCCCATGCCCATCTCCGGACCATGAACAAAAAAGACATCAAATTCCTCCGCGTAAACTACCTGCGCGGCCCGAACATCTGGACCTATCGCCCGGTTCTCGAGGCGTGGGTCGACATCGGCGAGCTGGAGGACCACCCCTCCAACACGCTACCCGGTTTCTACGAACGACTGACTGCCTGGCTGCCCGGCCTGATCGAACACCGCTGCGGCGTGGGCGAACGCGGCGGCTTCCTGCTGCGCCTGCGCGAAGGCACCTGGGCCGGCCATATCCTCGAACATATCGCGATCGAGCTGCAGAACCTCGCGGGCATGAAGGTCGGCTTCGGCAAGGCACGCAGCACCAACGTACGCGGTGTCTACAAGGTTGCGGTGCGCGCGCGCAATGAACAGGTAGGCCGCGCCGCACTCGACGCCGCTCGCGAGCTGGTTCTGGCGGCGATCGAAGATCGCCCCTTCGACGTGCAGGCTACCGTGACCCACCTGCGCGACATGGTGGATGACCATCACCTCGGCCCGAGCACGGCGTGCATCGTCGATGCCGCCGCCGAGCGCCGCATCCCGTCCATCCGCCTGACCACCGGCAATCTGGTGCAGCTCGGTTACGGCGCCTGCCAGCGCCGCATCTGGACAGCAGAAACGGACCGCACCAGCGCCATCGCCGAGAGCATCTCGGGCGACAAGGACCTGACCAAGAGCCTGCTCACTTCCTGTGGCGTGCCCGTACCCGAAGGCGAGATCGTCGACAGCCCGACCGCCGCCTGGGAAGCCGCCCAGGACATCGGCCTGCCGGTCGTGGTGAAGCCGTCAGACGGCAACCACGGGCGCGGCGTGTCGATCGAGCTGAGCAGCCAGGCCGACATCGAAGCGGCTTACCTCTTGGCCGAGCAGGAAGGCAGCGAGGTCATCGTCGAGCGCTTCGTGCGCGGCGACGAACACCGCCTGCTGGTCGTGGGCAACCGCATGGTGGCGGCGGCGCGCGGTGAAACCGCATGGGTGTCGGGCGACGGCAAATCCACCATCGCCGAGCTGATCGAAAGCCAGCTCAACACCGACCCGCGCCGTGGCACGACCGAAGATTTCCCGCTCAACAAGATCATGCTCGAGCAGGACCCGGCCGTCGTGCTCGAACTCGAACGCCAGGAGCTGAAGCCCGACGCCGTGCCTGTGGCAGGCCAGAAGGTGCTGATCCAGCGCAATGGCAATGTGGCGCTCGACGTGACCAACCTGGTCCACCCCGACGTCGCCGAGGCAGTCGCGCTCGCCGCGCGCGTGGTGGGCCTCGACATCGCCGGCATCGACGTGGTCGCCGAGGATATCTCGAAGCCGCTCGAAGCCCAGGGCGGCGCCATCGTCGAAGTCAACGCCGGCCCTGGCCTGCTGATGCATTTGAAGCCCGCCGGTGGCGAACCGCGCCCGGTGGGCCGCGCCATCGTCGATCACCTGTTCCCACAGGACGAGCCGGGGCGCATCCCCATCGTCGGCATCACCGGCACGCGCGGCACCACCCTGGTGGCACGCCTCGTGGCATGGCTGCTGCGCCTGGCGGGCAAGCATGTGGGCCTCGCCTGTCGTGACGGCCTGTATCTCGACCAGCGCCAGGTCGAGCGCGGCAACTGCGCAACGTGGGAAGCCGGCCAGCGCCTGTTGATCAACCGCGCAGTCGAGGCCGCCGTATTCCAGAACGGCGCCGAGACCATCCTCGCCGAAGGCCTGGCCTACGACCGTTGCCAGGTCGGCGTAGTCACCGATGTCAACGGTGCCGAAACGCTCTGTCAGTACTACATTGAAGATCCGGAGCAGCTGTTCAACGTGATGCGTACCCAGGTCGACGTGGTGCTCGGGGATGGTGCCGCCGTACTCAATGCGGAAGACCCGCTGGTGGTGCGCATGGCCGAGCTCTGCGACGGCGAGGTGGTCTTCTTCGGCCATGATGCAGCAGTCGAGGCGATCGTCGAACACCGGGCCAAGGGTGGCCGGGCCGTGTTCCTGAGCGGCCAGCAGGTGATCCTCGCAACGGGGGCGGAAGAATCCGTACTGGCGTCGCTGGCGGACTTTCCGCTGGTCAAGGCCGGCGGCAGCGCCGACCGGACCGCGACAGTATTGGCCGCAGTCGGCGCCACCTGGGCGCTGGGCATCGCACCGGACCTGATCTGCGCCGGCATCGAGAATTTCGAGTTTGACCCAAGCCCGCCCGGCACCAGCGCCACGGCGGGCAGACCCCGCAAGACACAATAACAATAGCGACGGCCGCACAGACGTCCGCGTCAACACAGGAAACAGTTCGATGGAAGTATCACGAATCCGCGCGTTGCGGGGCCCCAATCTGTGGAGCCGGCGCACCGCTGTCGAGGCGATCGTCGCCTGCAGCGAGGCTGAACGCTCGATCACCGAGCTACCAGGCTTCGAAGCCCGCCTGCGCGAGCTTTTCCCGGAAATCGGCATCCTCCATCCGCTCAGCCACGAAGAGTCGATCTCGATGGCACATGTGCTCGAGTTTGCCACGCTGGGCCTGCAAGCTCAGGCTGGCTGCCCGGTGACTTTCAGCCGTACCGCGCAGACCCTGGAGCCCGGCATCTACCAGGTTGTCGTCGAATACACCGAGGAGGCCGTCGGCCGCCTCGCCCTCGAACTGGCCGATGCGCTGTGCCAGGCGGCACTCAACGGTACACCATTCGATCTGGCCGATGCGCTGTTCCGGCTGCGCGACCTTGATGAGGACGTCCGCTTGGGGCCCAGCACCGGCGCCATCGTGCAGGCCGCCGTGGCCCATGGCATTCCGTTTCGCCGCCTGACCACGGGCAGCCTCGTGCAGTTCGGCTGGGGCAGCCGCCAGCGCCGCATCCAGGCGGCGGAGATCGATTCGACCAGCGCCATCGCCGAGTCGATCGCGCAGGACAAGCAACTGACCAAGAAGCTGCTGCACGCGGCTGGCGTACCGGTGCCGATCGGCCGCCCGGTCGACAATATCGAGGACGCCTGGACCGCCATGCAGGAGATTGGCGGCCCGGTGGTGGTCAAGCCGCAGGACGGCAACCAGGGCAAGGGCGTGACCGTCAACGTGACCACGCGCGAGCAACTCGAGGCCGCCTACAAGGCCGCTTCGGAGTTCCGCGACGATGTCATGGTCGAGCGCTACCTGCCCGGCAGCGATTTCCGCCTGCTGGTGGTCGGCGACCAGCTCGTCGCCGCGGCTCGGCGCGATCCGCCGCAGGTAACCGGCGACGGCATCCATACCGTGCGCGAGCTGGTCGAGCAGGTCAACCGCGATCCGCGCCGCAGCGACGGCCACGCGACCTCGCTGACCAAGATCCGTTTCGACGACATCGCCCTCGCCCGCCTCGCCGCGCAAGGCCTGACGGCGGAATCAGTGCCGCCCAAGGGCAGCCGCGTCATCCTGCGCAACAACGCCAACCTGAGCACCGGCGGCAGCGCCACCGATGTCACCGACGATGTCCACCCCGAGGTGGCGGCACGCGCGGTAGCAGCGGCGCGCATGGTCGGGCTCGACATCTGTGGCGTCGATGTGGTCTGCGACAGCGTGCTGAAACCGCTCGAAGAACAGGGCGGCGGCATCGTCGAGGTCAACGCCGCCCCGGGCCTGCGCATGCACCTTGCGCCCTCCTACGGCAAGGGCCGCGCGGTTGGCGAAGCCATCATGTCGAGCGTATTCCGCAATGGCGACGATGGCCGCATCCCGGTCGTGGCCGTCACCGGCACCAACGGCAAGACCACCACGGTGCGCCTGATTGCGCACATCCTCAACAAGAACGGCCTGCGCGTCGGCATGACCAATACCGACGGCGTCTACATCAACGGCCGCCGTACCGACTCCGGCGATTGCAGCGGCCCGCGCAGTGCGCGCAATGTGCTGATGCATCCAGATGTCGATGCGGCGGTATTCGAGACCGCGCGCGGCGGCGTGTTACGCGAGGGCTTGGCCTTCGACCGCTGCCAGGTGGCCGTTGTCACCAATATCGGCCTCGGCGACCATCTTGGCCTCAACTACATCACCACGGTCGAAGACCTCGCCGTGCTCAAGCGCGTGATCGTGCAGAATGTCGCCCCGACCGGCGTGGCCGTGCTCAACGCCGCCGACCCGATCGTCGCGCGCATGGCGGGCAAGTGTGCCGGCAGCGTCACCTTCTTCGCCAGCGACAGCCACAATCCGGTGATGGCCACCCACCGCGCCCAGGGCAAGCGCGTGGTCTACGTCGACGGCGACGCCATCGTCGCCGCCCAAGGCAAGGCCACCCACCGCATTCCCTTGAACGAGGTACCGCTGACCCACAACGGCACCATCGGTTTCCAGGTGGAAAACGTGATGGCCGCCACGGCGGCGGCATGGGCGGTCGGGCTCGATTGGGACGTGATCCGCGCCGGCCTGGCGAGCTTCCAAAACGATGCCGACAACGCGCCGGGCCGCTTCAATCTGTTCGACTATCGCGGCGCCACCGTGATCGCCGACTACGGCCATAACCCCGACGCCATGCTGGCACTGGTGCAGGCCGTCGAGGCCATGCCGGCCAAGCGCCGCGCCGTGGTGATCAGCGGTGCCGGCGACCGCCGCGACGAGGACATCCGCCAGCAGACCGAAATCCTCGGCGATGCCTTCGACAGCGTGCTGCTGTACCAGGATGCCTGCCAGCGCGGCCGCGCCGACGGTGAGGTGCTGGCACTGCTGCGCGATGGCCTGGCGAATGCCAAGCGCACCCGCGAGGTGGTGGAGATCAACGGCGAATTCGTTGCGATCGACCAGGCGCTGGCCCGGCTCGAACCCGGCGACCTTTGCCTGATCCTGATCGACCAGGTCGAAGAGGCGCTGGCGCACATCGCCAAGCGCGTGGCCGAGGGCTGACCCCCCGCCTGCCGCGGCCCAGCCCCGACAAAAACGCCAGACTGAGTCTGGCGTTTTTTTTATCCGCTAACGCGGGTAGCCGCCTAGAAACGCAGCTTCACCGTCAGCGCGACGTGGCGCGGCGCACCCGGCACGCTCAGGTTCTTGTTGCTGCCGTGGCCGGAGACGATGTAGTCGCGGTCGAACAGGTTGTACAGGTTGAGTTGCAGCTCGTAAGGCCGGGTGCGATACCATGCCGCCGCATCGACCGTGGTGTAGCCGGGCAGCGTGACGGTATTGCCGGGGTTGGCAAAACGATCGCCGACGTAGTTGAGGCCACCGCCCAAGCCAAAGCCACCGGCCAAGTCCTTGCTCAGCCACAGGTTGAAGCTGTGGTCGGGCGACAGTGTGGCGCGCTTGCCCTGGATGGCCTGGCCATCGTCGACCGCCACCGAGGAGATGACCTTGGCGTTGAGCCAGGCGTAACCGGCATAGGCCTGCACCCCGCCGGGCAGATTGCCGGCGAGCGTCAGCTCGATACCGTCGGTGCGCTGCGTGCCGACCGGGATGATCTTGCTGGTTGTCGGATCAGTCGCCTTGATATGGTCGCGTTCGAGCCTGAACAGCGAGGCGCCGGCATTGAGCAGCCCGCCAAACAGCTCATACTTGCCGCCGATCTCGTAGCCCACCGTTTCTTCCGGCGCAATGTCGGCATTGCTCGTCGTCACCGCGAACGACTCGCCGGATGGCTGGAACGACTTGCTGTACGACGCATAGTAGGACTGCCGCAGGTCAGGCTGGAACACGAGGCCCGCACGCGGGCTCCACGCCTTGTCGGTACGCGACAGGTCGGGCTGTCCCGCGCGGCGTTCGTGCGTCTCCTGCTCGAACACGTCATAGCGCACGCCGGCCAGGGCCTTCCATTGGCTCGTCAGGCTGACGAGATCCTGCACATAGGCGCTCTTGACAGTGAGGATGCCGAGGTTGTCGGTGCTCGGCGCCGCGGTCAGCCTGAGCGGCAACACCGGCAGTACCGGGTTGAACAGGTCGACGGTGGCGATATTGCTTTGCGAAATGGTCACCTGATCCTTGTTCTGCTGCCCGACCTCGACGCCATACAGCAGCTGGTGGGCCATGCCAGCCAGATTCGCCTTCTGCGTCAGCTCGGTCTGGTTGAAATAGCCGTCTTCCTGGCGGCGCAGGTTCGAGCGGTTCAGGCTGACCGTCTGCTTGACCTCGTTGACCGACCCGACCACCGTATTGTTGCGATCGAGCGAGTAGTCGTAGTAACGGAAGGCGTTCTTCAGGCTCAACGCGCTGTTGAAGCGATGGCTGAAGGTGGCGCCGATGGCCTTCACCCGCGACTGGCTATAGTCCACGTCCTCGGCGTTAGCCGCGCCGTAATAGGCCGATGGGGCCACATCGGCCGGCTTGCCGTGGTAGGACGGGATACCGAAGTCCGTCACGCGGCGATCCGCCGTGTATTCGCCCTGCACCAGCAGCGAGCTGTCGCCGAAGTCGTATTGCGCGGATGGGGCAAAGCTCTCGCGTTTGAGGAATTGCGGGTCGCGGTAGCTGTTGGCACGCTCGACCGCCCCAGTCACCCGCCACGACAGGTCGCCCAGCTTGCGCGCGACATCCATTTCGCCACGGCGCTGGTCCCAGCTGCCGACGGTTGCACCGATCTCGGTCAGGTTGATGCCGGGCTTCTTGCTGATGCGGTTGATCAGCCCACCAGACGAACCCCGGCCATACAGTACGGCGGCGGGTCCCTTCAGCACCTCCACCCGCTCGATGTTCGACAGGTCGCGGAAATACAGCGCATCGTCACGCAGGCCATCGATGAACTGGTCGGCCATGGCCGAGAAACCGCGAATCGACACCTGGTCGCGCTGGCCGTCGCCACTGCTCAGGCCCACACCGGGCACATTGCGCAGCACATCCTGCATCGACATCGCGCCCTGATCGCGGATCACCGCTTCCGGCACCACGTTGACGGTCTGCGGAATATCACGCAAGGCGGCTTCGGTCTTGGTAGCGCTCTTCGCTGTCGGGGCGCTGTAGCCCTCCAGCTCGCGGCCGGCCTGCACCCTGACTTCCGGCAGCAGCTCGCCGCCGCCATCCGCCGCGTGAGCAAGCTGGAAGGCAAGCATCAGTGACAGCGCGATGGGGCTTAGATGGAAACGCGATTGTTGCATATGGCTCTCCCTGAGCAGTGTTGAAGCACTCGCTCGCCAGCCGCGGCCGGGCGAGGAGTGGTTTGAATAAGAAGGGCGTCGCGGCGGCGCGCCATGCTGCTGGCGCTAGAAGGCCAGCAAGGCGCCATGCGCCCCCGCCCAGCCAGGCACACGGCAGCCCCCCCCAAAAAAAATGGCGATACATCCTTGCCCGCAAAGCAGGTGACGAGACTCAGCGTCATGGTTGTGCAGCCCCCTTGGCCAATGGCGGATGCGTAACTAGCTGGGAGGGGGGCACGGCGGCGCGCAGCCGGCAGACACTGCCGTCAATGGTGGCGGGTAGCCGCGCGAACGTGGCATCGGCCGATGTCGCCAGCAGGCAGGCAAACGCGGCAAGCCCCAGACATGGTTTGAAGACGGAAATAGTCACGGCGGGCTCCGGTTTCAGCAGGCAAACGTCGCCCCTGGCGCGGGCGAAGGCCCGTACCAAGGTCATTCAAGGTTGGAATCGGCAGCGGGATGCGGCTACCGGCAAACGGCTCTTTGCGGCGCTATTGTCCGGGCTCGGTCACGAAGCCGAGCTTCAGCACCCCTGCACGCTGGGCCTCGGCCATCACCTTGATCACGCGCTCATATTCGACCTTGCGGTCGCCCCGGATGTGCACCTCGGGCTGCGGCGACTGTTGCGCAATGGCGGCGATGCGTTGATGGAAGGTCGTCTCGTCCAGCGTCTCCTCGTTCCAGTGCAGCGCACCGTCCCGCGTGATCGAGAGATTGACCGTCGTGGGCTTGGCCTCGTTGGGCTGGTTCTGCGCACGCGGTAGATCGAGCTTCACCGAATGCGTGAGCACCGGCACCGTCATGATGAAGATGATCAGCAATACCAGCATGACGTCCACCAGCGGCGTCATGTTGATTTCGCTCATCTCGCCGCCCTCGTTGTCGAAACTGCCGCCGATGGCCATCTCAGCGCTCCCCTTCGGCTTTACGCAGGCCATCGCTCACGGCTGACAGCCTGGGCTTGCCTTCCTGCTTGGCAACGGGCGAGCCGGTGACGAAATAGGCATGCAGATCGTGAGCGAAGCGGTTGAGGCGCCCGAGCACCGCCCTGTTGCCACGCACCAGCGTGTTGTAGCCAAGCACGGCGGGGATGGCGACGGCCAGACCGAAGGCAGTCATGATCAACGCCTCGCCAACCGGGCCTGCGATCTTGTCGATGCTGGCCTGGCCCGAGACGCCGATGCCGATCAACGCGTGGTAAATCCCCCATACCGTGCCGAACAGGCCAACGAAGGGCGCGGTCGACCCCACCGAGGCGAGCACCGACAACCCGGCGTGCATGCGCTCGCCCGATTCGTCGATGGTGCGCTTGAGCGAGCTCGTCACCCAGTCGGACAAGGTGAGCTGGCCGTGCAGGTCGCGCTGGTTGTCGCGATGATGGGCCACAGCATCCATCCCCTCCTCGGCCACCAGGCGGAAGGGGTTGCTGTCCTTGTCGCCGTCGAGCAGGTGCAAGCCTTCGGCAAAACTCTGCGCATGCCAGAACTCACCCTCCGCCGCGCCGGCCAGCCGACGGTTGCGGATGAGCCGCCAGGCACGGGTCAACATCACGTACCACGACGCGATCGACATGAGCAGCAGCGCAATGGCGATGCCGCGGATGAGAAAGTCACCTTGCAGCCAAAGTGTGCCGATGCCGTAGGGATTGGTTTCCATGGTTTTCCTGATCAATTGCGGGGATGTATAGGGCTCAGCCTTCGAGCGAGAACACGACGGGCTGCGTGTACCAGAATGGGATGGCTTCGTCGCCGCGCCGGGCGGGCACATAACGCCAGCGCCTGACTTGCTCCAGCGCGGCCTCGTCAAGCCGGGGAAAGCCGCTGGTCATCTTGAGCTTGAGCTCACCCACCGTGCCGTTCGGCAGGATGTAGACACTGAGCACGACCTTGCCTTCCTCGCCGAGCCGCCTCGACACCGGCGGATAGCTCAAGGTGTTCTGCAAATGGCTGGCGTCGCTACGCGGCGGAACGACCGGCCCCGGCGGCAGCGGTTGCGTGGCAGGTGCTGCGGCGATCTCTTTCACCGCCTCGCTTGTCGCTGCCGGTGCCGTCTGCGTAGGCTCGACAGCAGGCGCGGTCGGCGCATGGCTGCTTGGCGCGGCCTGTCTCAGCGGCGGTAGCGGTGCGGGATGCCCGGCGCTGCTAGATACAGGTTTGACTGGCCGTTGCTGCGGCTGGGGGGCGGCAACCACCGGTTCGGGTTGCGGCGGGACCAGGATTGCGACGATGGGGGCAGGCTGTGGCGGCGAGTCGGTTCGGGTATTTCCGAGATCCAACGCATACAGTCCGGCCGCGTGGAGGCCTGCCAGCACCGAGAAGAGGGTAGCGCGCTTCAACAAGATTACGACTCATTATCAATTTCAATCATTTTAATGATAATCGTTATCGTTTGCAATGATATTGGTGAGGCCATGACGGAAAGCGTTGTGAGCACCGAGATCCCCGCCATCTGTGCCTCTTCATGGCACTTGCGCTTATGTACGATAATGCGTGTTAGCTCCCGCCAGAAACGGTGGGGCCGTCGGCCCTTCTACCGGTCGATCCAGCAAAGGTCATCCGCCATCACGAATGGCGAGTGGCCACACAAGATACGAATCCACCCAAGCTTCGGAGCACTGTTTCATGGATACCCAACCCTCTCGCCCAGACGTCATCCGCGCTCGCATTGCGAAACTGCGCGACGCCATGCGGCACCATGGCCTCACGGCCTATGTCGTGCCATCCGCCGACCCGCACCTGTCCGAATACCTGCCGGAACGCTGGAAAGGACGCGAGTGGCTGTCAGGCTTCACCGGCTCGGTCGGCACGCTGATCGTGACCGCAGACCAGGCCGGGCTTTGGGCCGACAGCCGTTACTGGGTGCAGGCAGAAGCCGAACTGGCAGGCAGCGGTATCGCCCTGATGAAGATACCGTCAGCGATGAGCGCATTGCACATCGATTGGCTGGCAGGCAATCTCGCACCAGGAGCAATAGTGGGCGCCGCCGGCGAGACACTCGGGCTCGCGGGCGCCCGGGCGCTGGAACAGGCCTTGAGTTCGAAAGGCATGGCATTGCACACCGACCTCGATCTGCTTGAGCAAATCTGGTCGGACCGCCCCGGCCTGCCCTCGCAGCAAATCTATGAGCACCTGCCGCCGCATGCACCTATTAGCCGCGCCCAGAAGCTTGCACAGATCCGAGAAAGCATGCGGACACTGGGCGCAGATTGGCACTTCATCTCGACGCTGGATGACATCGCCTGGATTTTCAACCTGCGCGGCGCCGACGTCAGCTACAACCCGGTATTCGTCGCCCATGCACTGATTGGCCCGGAGCGCGCCACCCTTTATCTTGCCGATGGCAAGGTCCCAGATACCGTCCTACAGGCGCTGTCACGCGACAAGGTCGACATCGCGAGTTACCAGCAGGCCCCCGTAGCGCTCGCCGATCTGCCGGCAAGCACGCAATTGCTGCTCGACCCCCGTCGCATTACCCTCGGCCTGCGCCAACAGGTCCAGCCAGGCATCGAGGTGGTGGAGTCGATCAATCCATCGACGTTTGCCAAATCACGCAAAACCGATACGGAGGCCGCCCATATCCGCAAGGCGATGGAACAGGACGGCGCCGCGCTGTGCGAATTCTTTGCTTGGCTCGAACAGAACCTGGGCAAAAAACGCATCACGGAACTCACCATCGATGAACAGATCACGGCTGCACGGGCACGCCAGCCGGGCTTCGTCAGCCCGAGTTTCGGCACCATCGCCGCCTTCAATGCCAACGGCGCCATGCCGCACTATCACGCAACGACCGAGAGTCATGCCGTGATCGAAGGTAATGGCCTGCTGCTGATCGACTCGGGAGGGCAGTATCTGAACGGCACCACGGATATCACGCGTGTCGTGCCGGTCGGCATTCCCAGCACGGAACAAAAGCGCGACTTCACGCTGGTCTTGAAGGGCGTTATCGCCCTCTCCGGCACGCGCTTTCCACGAGGCACGAAGGGCCCGATGCTGGACGCCATCGCGCGCGCACCGATCTGGTCCGAAGGTATCGACTTTGGCCACGGCACCGGCCATGGCGTTGGCTATTTCCTCAATGTGCACGAAGGCCCTCAGGTCATCTCCTGCTACGCTATGCCCGAACCCCATACGGCGATGGAGCCAGGCATGATCACCTCCATCGAACCGGGCATCTATCGCCCCGGCCGTTGGGGTATCCGTATCGAGAACCTGGTGTTGAACGTGCAGTCTGGCATCACGGAGTTCGGCGAATTCCTCGAATTCGAAACTTTGACGCTCTGCCCCATCGACACACGCTGCATCGATCTGAGCCTGCTGCGTGCCGATGAGACAGCGAAACTCAATGCTTACCACGCCGTGGTATGCGAGCGCCTGACACCGTACCTCAGTGGTGACGCCTTGGCGTGGCTGCAGAAACGCACACAGCCTATTTGATTAGGCAAGGCACGTAAGAAATCAAACAGGCCTCTCATGGAGGCCTGTTTTTTTATACCATTATGCTCGTACAAAGCCGAGCCCAGACTAGGGAATCCACGGCATTGAAGGTAGCCGAACATCCTCTCTGCCACGGAGGCAGCTTCATTACGTTAGACGGCGAAGATTACCCCAAGGCCAGCAATCTTGGGAACGGCTTGCCTTGTATCGGATAAGCCCGAGGGTGCTCTAAGGGCTCAAAAGCAAAAGCAAAAGCAAAA
>NZ_JBFNXJ010000027.1 GCF_040812015.1 Chitinivorax sp. PXF-14
ATGGCGCAGACCGCGCAGCTTCTTGCCTGAGCCGGCCACCTGCACCTTGGCATCGTTGCGCGTGACGATCGTGCCGG
The DNA here is from genome assembly GCF_040812015.1 of Chitinivorax sp. PXF-14. Taxonomy (NCBI): domain Bacteria; kingdom Pseudomonadati; phylum Pseudomonadota; class Betaproteobacteria; genus Chitinivorax; species Chitinivorax sp. PXF-14. Next base: position 78 of record NZ_JBFNXJ010000027.1, read on the forward strand.
CCTGCCAGACGCGCCCCTGGCCACACGCCTCGGGGAAATCCATCTGCAGGCGGGGATTGAACGCCAGCTCGGCCTTGATCGCCTCCAGCATCGGATACGCCTGGTCGATGCTGTCCATCACGATCACGGGGTAGCGCTTGCGGCCCGTGACCAGGCACCACAGCACGAACAGCTGCGACACCAGCGTAGACTTGGCTTCACCTCGAGGCGCCGCGATCGCGTCCGTCTCGCTTTTGTCACTGCGGACGATCTCCGGCAGCCGCGCGAACAGGTATTTGTGCAGCTCCGACTTGTGCGGGCTGCGGACATAATGCGGGAAGTAGGTGCCGACAAAGAACTCGAAGTCATCTGTCGCCTGCACGATGCGGTGGCTGCGCTCCCGCGGGTCGGGCGAAAAGCCGGAGACCTCGGCCTCGATGCGCTGGCGCAGCTGCGCCGCAAACTCGACCAGGTCGCTACTGGCCTGGCGGGCCGACAGCTTCTTACCGCTGGCCATTGGCATAGGCCTCCACCGCAGCAACCATCTTGTCGGCGAGCGCCGGATACATCTTCAGAAAGAGGTCGGTCAGCGCCTTGATCGCGGCATTCTCGATCGCCAATTGGTCGGCCTCGGGCATCATGCCCTTGCCCGCCGCCTTCAGCTTGGCCACGGTATCGCCCAAGGTGCCGATGGCTCGCACCGCCTCGAACGGATCTTCGCTATGCTCCAGCGCCTCGAGCAGGGCCTCGGCGCGGACCAGGCCGCGCACGATGACCCGCCCCATCGCCTGCTCGATGCCGCCGCCCGCGACGATCAGGCTTGCCGCCTGGAACTTGTCCCAGTCCTCGGCGGTACCCTTGGCCTCACGGAACCAGTGCCGTGCCGTTGCATACGGAATGCCAACCTGCTCGGCGGCCCGCTCCAGCGGCAGGCCGCCAATATAGGCGGCGCGCAGTTGCGATCGCTTCTCCGGCGGATGCGCCATCACAGCGCCCCAGGGAACGGCGCGCGGCGACGGGCCACGTCCATGCCGCGTTCGGTACACATCGCCGCATCGCCATCGCAGCGCACCAGCCCCATTTCGGCCAGCCAGCCAAGGTCGGCACGGATCAGGTCGGCGCTTGCCACCACCCCGTGCACTGCCTGCATTTCCGCGCGCAAGTCATGCACGCTGGCCGGCTGCTCGAACGAGAGCGTTGCCAGTAGCGAGCTGCGCCTGCGCTGTTCCTGCTCGGTCATTTCATGCCTTTCTGTGCAATCTGGTTGAGGATCAGGCGCAGGGTGTCGGTCTGGCCACGGCTCTCGCCCACCAGCTGGTGGACGGTTGCCGACAGGCCGTTGACTGCCTCGTATACCTTGGCCAGATCGCTGTGATTGGGGGCGGATTCCGCCGTGGTCTCCAGGCGCTGGATGCGCTCCGCATAGGCATGCAACTGCCCTGACTGCACATCGAAGCGCGCCTCGATGTCTTCCTCCAGCTTGCCGATCCGCTCGTTGGTCGCCTTGTTCTTGTTGGCCAGGTACATATAAAGCGCCACGCCCCAGGTCAGCACGAAATTGGCCACGGCGATGCCCAGTGCGATGTCTTCCCGGCTCACGCGTGCCTCCGAGCATTCATGCCGCCGACACGTTCGAGGCGCGCCTGGCAGTCGATGCAATAGCGGCAGCCCGGCACCGCATCGCGGCGTTGTTGCGGTATCTCGGCACCACAATCCGACGCCGTGCAGAATTCAGCCGATGTTCCGGCAGGCAGTTGCGCGCGCACGGTCTGGATGTTGGCATCCAGCGCTTGTTGCTCGCGCTCGACAGCCAGGTCGACCTCGTTGTTACTGAACACTCCATCCTCCTCGATCTCGATACGAGCGCTGCCGTCACACGGGTCGAACGGGACGATCAGCACCCAGCGTTTCATTGCCCGGCCTGGCTGCGGTGATACTCGATATACGCGTTGAGCCCGGCCTCGATGGCCTGGCAACGCCCGGCGTAGTCGGCCAGCTGCGCCAGCATGTCGTCCAGGGAGACCCCGGAGGCTAGATCGTCCGCGAATATCCCGGCACCAGCGGCCGCGCAGGCGGCGGACGATGTGTCAATTCCGGCGCCAATATCGGCCGCGGGCAACCTGTCACAGGCGGCGGTGAGGCGGTTCCACAGCCGGACAACACCCCAAGTGACCACAGGAGCAGGTACGGGTACAGGCGTCGCCTCAGGCGCCGGGCGATAGGTTTGCGTGACATGGGTGATCCTCCGTTTCAGTTCGGCCTGCTGGCGATCGATCTGGGCACGCGCGTCGAGCAGCTCGGCGGCAACCGCCTGCATGTGCTGCTGCTCGGCCTGCAGCCGCTCGCGCGCCTGGCGCTCGGCATCGGCATGCTGGCTGGCCTGCTCGGCCTGGAGCGTGGCGATCTGCGCCGCCGCCTCGGCGTCGGCCGCAGCCGAGCGCCAGTGCCAGCCCGCGCCGACACCGGCGATGCCGGCGAGCAGGATGGCGACCAGGCAGACCGGCAGGCCATCGCCGAGGCCGGTGACCCAGCCCAACAGGCGCGCCATCATGCGCACGCTCCCTGGCCGAAGCCGACGGCCTGGTAGGCGGGCTCGTAGCGTTTGAGGATCAGCCGCGGGTAGCCACGGTTTTCATTCCAGGTGAGGCGGGCGCGGCCGGCGTTAAAGCGCTCGATCGCGCCGAACCAGCTCAACGCGTCGGCGCCGGCCTGACGGGCGCGGGCCTTGTCGCGGATCACCCAGCCGAGCCCGCCGTTGTAGGCCGACAGCGCCATGGCCATGCGCTCGCAGCCGTTGCGGGCCGCGAGGCGGTCCCACAGGTATTTGTCGTAGATGACCAGGGCGCGCATCGCCCAACTGGGATTGGTCGGCTGGCGCTCCCCGAGCTGCTGCGGGTAGGCCCCGGCGAGCCAGCTCGCGGTGGCGGGCATGAATTGCGCGATCCCCTGAGCCCCCACCGGGCTCACCGCATCCGACCGCCACCGGCTTTCCTGGTGGATCTGCGCGGCGAACGTGGCGGTGGGCGCGTCGATGCCCCACACCGCCCGCCCATTGCGGATCAGCTCTGCCCGGTACCGCAGCGCCTGCGCAGGCACGGCAATCCTGGCGCCATCGCCAGCCCAGGCCGTACCCACCCAGCCCGTAAGCAGCACACCCAGCACGATCAGGCGGATCATGCTCACAGCCCCATCGCCACGCCGATGATGCACGCCGCAACCACGATGGCCCGCCGCAACATGGCGGCGGCAAACACCAGGCCATAGCCATCGGCGATGGGCAGATCGGCATCCATCGCCGACTTGCCATGGCGCCACAGATGCGTCTGCCAGCAGCCGGTGGCCAGGTAGCCATCGGGGCGGGCGTAGGGAAACAGACTACGGTCGAGGTGATAACCGACCACGCCAGCCAGCGTGATCAGCGCCAATTTGTACAGCGCCACGGGCAACTGCTGCGGCGCCACCTGGGCGATCAGCAACAACAGGACAAGGCTGACAAGCAGCCAGGACGTCATGCGGGGCAGGCTCACGGCGGTCTCCATCTGACAGATCGAATGGATCACAGTCTAGGGATTGCGCGGTAGCCGGCCCGGTTGAAGGGCTTCAGGGCGGAAAGACAAAGCCCCGCAGGAAGCGGGGCTTGGGTAGAACGGCTGGGAATTGTGGAGCAATCCGGCTACCCGAACAACCCCAACTGGCGCGGATCGGGCCGCGTCATGTCGGTGACTTTCAGGATGTTACGGATCTGCCGGTCGCTGAGCCGGTTCCGGAACACCAGCTCGTTGATGCCGACACCGGCCGCATAGTCCCGCACGATGGCCCGGTTGCGCACCTGGATAATCGCTGCCTTGCACATCGGGATATACAGGTCCTCGTTGGCAAAGTGCTTGCACAGCCGCTCGGCTGCCGGCATGCCGATGATCTCCGCCAGCGCCGCCACCCGCGCCTGGCCCTGGCGATTGCGCCCTTGCGCCACCGGGAAGGTGGTGCCGCCCCAGTGCTCGACCAGGCGCAGCGTATTGGGCAGGCCGATGATCATGGCCATGGTGCGCACCGAGTCGGGCAACAATGCCTGCAGATCGTCGAGACTCATGCCGTCGGCCTCCCGTTGCGCTCGGCGTCGATCATCAGCGCCGCGATGATGTTGCGCAGGCCATCCGTAGTGGCCCACTCCAGCGCATCCACTCGCGCCAGCCGCTGCACCATCGAGCGGCCGCCGGGGCGATGCGAGGTCAGGTAGGCCCACGGCCGACCGGCCTCGGCCAGCAAGGCCTCGATCTTGTCGATCTGTGCCTGCCGGCTCTTCGTCATGCGCGGTTTCTGGCCATGGCGTGTCGGCTTGAAGCCAAGCCGCGCCAGGTGAGCCATGACGCGGGCCAGCCCTGCTGCGGACAGCTCCTTGCTGGAGGCAACGCCAGCGACGTTGCGCAACATGACGCGGTAGGTATCGTCGTCCATGCCGAGCTGCTGCTTGGCGATGTGGATTTTGGCGAGGTCGGATTTGGTGGGCATTGGTACACTCCGTTAAAACACTTCTCACAGCCCGCTCCGCGAGCGGGCTGTAGGCAGGGTTTTACTTGACCACCGATAGCTGCTTACGAGATGACTTACGACCGCCGGCCATCACCCCGGCCGGCAGGAACTCCGGCAAGCTGGCGACATCGCCGATCACTCTCCACAGCCACTCGGTAAACGGTTTGAGCGCGGCGTCGGCCTGAGTCAACGCCAACGGCGATACCACCGTGATGAACTGGCTTTGGCTGTCCATGGCCAACTGCACCGCGACGCCGGAACACCGGTAGGCATCCATCACGGCGCGGATTTTATACGTCCGGATGAAGCCCTCATCACGCACACCTGCTTTGGCCAGTACCGATCGTGGATTGCGACTGAGGTCATACGTCTCGACGAAGCCAACGCTGCGCGCGACGGCCGCCAGCGAATCCTGAGCCAACCATGCCTGCCCATCGACCCTGACCAGGCGGATCACGATGCCTTGCCACTCGCGCAGCAACACGGGCAACTGCGCTGCCTGCTCCTGGCGATACAGGCGCAATTCGCCGTGCAGCCGCGACAACGTAGTGCGGAGTTGGGCGATTTCCTGCCGCATCATCTGCACCGCGTCACCGCCCGCCGTCTGTAGCGCGTCATAGGCGCGAATCACCTGGAGGTGGAACTTCGGGCTGATCCACATGGCGTAGGCGTAGACCAGTTCCTTGCAGACGTAGGTTCCTTGCTGTACGCCGCCTGAAAAGTTCCCCTTCACGGTGTTAACGGGAGTGATACCCAAATTCTGGGTATCACTAAGTTCCGTAACCAATTCAACAGTTTGCGGGCTAGCAAAAAACTTGCCCGGCTCCTTGGCGCGCTGATTGGCACCCGATGAGATGGCGGCCCTGTGTAGGTCATTGAGGCAGTATCGGCCGGCTGCATCCTGGCGGATGGCGATATCGGCCAATTGCAGCGGCGCGGTTTGGACGAGATCAGACATATCGTTCTCCTTTGTTATTGCGGGAAAATGGGGAATTTGAATGAGTGATACCCGGAATTTGGGTAGTTTTCTGGCGCTTGTCGTTGCGGCGGGTATAGACGTAATCGCTGATCAGCTCGGCGAGACGAGCTGCGGCGGCGGCCTGTTCTGGAGACAACGGCCTGGATGGCCCGAAGCGCGCCGGAAAGCGCTCTGCGAGGTAGATAACGTTGGAATGAGGCGTGCCGCTGGCTGCGGCCAGCGTGGTTGCGCACATGGTTTGCTCCTGTGTGAGGCTGGGGGCCACACCACGCCTGTTCAAGGGCGAGGGGTGGGCGGGATGTTGAACACTCGTACACAGCCGAGCCCCACGCCTTACGGACGTGGGCATCCCGCCCATGAAAGCAAAACCAATGGGCGAAACAAAACCGCGCTTCACAGACGGGGGCGCGGATACTGCTGTGTAAGGTGTGTTCAGCACCTGCATAACAGGCTGCCACCGAATCAAACACCTTGTCAACATATCGCCCCCTTGGCTGCTCATCAGTGCCGGGCCACCACGCCCGGCAGACCACCCTTGCGGGTGGTTTCGCATCAACGTGCCGCAGCGTCCTTGAGGGCCTTGGCCGCGCTGAAATGCGGCACGCGCTTGGCCGCGATGGTGATTGCCTCGCCCGTGGCCGGGTTGCGGCCGGCACGCTCGGCGCGCTCGCTGCTGCCGAACTTGCCGATGTCGGTGATCGCCAGCTCGCCGCCGGCCTGGATCACATCGAGGATGGTGGTCGTCAGCGCGTTCAGCACGGCCTCGGCCTGCTTGTTGCTCACGTCGGCGTTATCGGCCAGGTGTTTGATCAGTTCAGCTTTGTTCATCGTTGCTTCCTTTCTTGGTGGGAAATCAGGGGTCAAAAACGGGTGGTAGTACATGCCTCAGTGGTCGAACTCGCGCCCGCCTAGGCGTTCGAGCAGTGCTGCAACCTGCTGCTCCAGGTCGCGGATGCGGGCCATGGGATCGGAGTAGGCCAGCAGCGTCTCGACGGCATTGATCGCCACGGCGTGGGCGGTGCTGTTGTCGACGGCGCCGAGCGCGGGCTCGGCACGCAGGTGGATGTCCATGCCGTCGCCTGCGTCGGTCAGGGTGATGATTGCGCTGGCCATCACACCCCCGCCAAATCCAGCACCACCGGCTCATAGCGCTCGGTCTCGCCCACCCGCTCATACACGCGCAGGTGGCGTTTGCTGTACTGCACACGCACCGCGTCGTTGAGCGCATCCATGGCGTCGCGCCACTTGGCGTCCTCGATGTTGAGGCGGCGCAGGCTGAGGATGCGCCCGGCGTTGATCGAACCGGCCTTGTCGACCTGAAACGCATCGCTGATCAGCGACATGATGCGGCTGTCGGCGCCCTGGCCCCATTCATGGATGCACTCATCGACCAGCGCCTTGGCTGCCTGCAGACCCTCGTCGAAGGTCAGTGTGTCCTGGATGGCGACCAGCACCTTGTATTTACCGTCGTAGCTGGTCAGCTGCACATTGCCCTTGTTGCCGCCGAGCTTGGCGCCATAGCGCTCCGCGCTCAGCTCGACGAAGGCGTCGATATCGTCGAAGATCGCCTTTTTGAACGAGGCCAGCGCGTCGCTCTGCAGCTTGGCGCGGCCGACGATCCCCTGCACCAGGCTGTCGCGCTCGATGTCGATCGGCTTGATGCGGGTAATCGGCGTGAGCCGGCCCTTGGCATCGGCCATATAGCCTTCCGGTACTGTGTTCATCATTTGATTCCTTTCTTGTTGGCCAGCGAGCCAAGAATTTTCCTGATCCGCTGGCGGTTACGTTCTAATGTTGCCGTGTCGATCTTGTGGGGCAGCGCCGGGTACTCGGGCTGGCGATCGGGCAGTTGCAGCAGCAGGTGCTTCGGCGCGGGCCAGCGGTCGCACTCGATGCACAACCGGGCAAACCCGGTGCGCACGCGCTGGCGGTCCTGCACCTCCTGCCAGCTGATCGGCGCCGCCATCAGCGCCTCCAGCCAGACCTGGGCAGTGCCGAGTACCGCATCGACCGGCGGCGCCCCATGCAACCGCAGCGACAGCAGCTTCTGCAGGCCCTCGCCGACCTCCCACCTGAGCCAGTCAGGCGCCACGCTTGAACTGCTCCAGCGCGGCGACCCCGGCCAGCGTTTGCGATGGTTTTGTCACCGGCACGCCACGCGCCTCGCCATCGCCGACCAGCTGGCCAGCCTGCGGCCGCCAGTTGCTGATCACCTCGTACAGCCAGCCGTGGCCACGCAACGGCAGCTTGAGCCGGCCGGCATCGCGCGCCGCCAGCGCCTGGTCGATCGCCCACACCCAGGCATCGAGCGGCGCGTCGTAAACTTGGCCGTCGCGCGTGATCCGCTGTGCTTGCAGGTCGGGCAGCAACTCGCCGAGCAGCTTGGCCACCCGGTCCATGCTCAATTCACGCTGCTCCGGGCGAAACAGTGCCAAATAGCGCACCACCGCCGACCCGACCGGCCCGCCAAGCTTGAACGCGGCTACCAGCGCCTCGCGCGTCGCCTCGTTGGCGATCAGCAGGTCCAGGCTGGCGCTGGCGCCGCAGCAGGGGCAACGGGTTTTCATGCTGCACCTTTAGGAACAACAAACAACGGATCAGCCTCGGGCGTCAGGTCGCGCAGGTATTCCAGATCGCGGCGGGCCGCGTTGCGCAGCTTCTGCCCGGCCGTGTCGTGGCGGCTGCTGGTGGTGTTGGGCGTGCTCTCGCGCGTCTCCTCGTCGAGGCCAGCCTGGTGCAGGTAATGGCTCATGCGGACTCTCCCCAGACGATCTCGATCTCGTCGACCACTACCGACACGCGCCAGCCGTCGTCCATTCGCTGGCGCTGCACCGCGCCCATACGCCAGCCCTCGGGAGGCGCGCTGGCGATCAGCACGCAGGGGCGCAGCCCTTCGAGGCGTTCATCGAGCACGCGGCAGCCGGCGGCGCGCAGCCGGCGCACCACGCTGTTCAGCAGGCTGATACGCGCCATGAAACCCATGTTCAACACCTTGCCCTGCGGGGCATCGCTGCTATTCGCCTGCATTCAAATCTCCTCGGTCCACTCGACGAAACACCCCTCGACCACACACTGCCAGCGACGGCGGGCGCGGAAGCCCTCCAGCTGCTGCACACCTAGGTCCTCGGCGCCGCGGCGGGCCTTGAGCCACTCGCAGTGGCGCGAGCGCACCAGGGTGATGCTGGGCTTGGCGTACAGACCGACGTCGGCCATCAGCGGCTTGAAATCATGCTGATCGAGCCAAGCCAGGGCGCGCTGCAGTGCCGCCGCGCCATTGACCAGGTCGGCCGGGGTGATGTGGCCGTTGTGGTAACGGTGTTTATTGTTCATCTGTCATCTCCGGGCGCATCGGACAGCGGCGGCAGGCCTGCCAGTGGCGCATTTTCAGCGGGTTATGTATCGGTGCGCGCGAGAGCGCGACGGTGCGGCAGTCGGCGGGCGAGATCGGGGCGGCCAGGTGCGGGCAATCGATCTGCATCAGGTGCGTTTCTACCAGGGCCTGCAACGTTTCCCGCTTGCCAAAATAGCGCCCCGCCAGTGCCAGGCTGATGGCCGGGCGTTTTGACGTATCGCCAACCAGCTGGCGCGATACGCCAGCCGCACCGCCCGGTGTCCCTTGTACAGCCGCCCTCAGCACATCGAGCCAGCCATGCTCAGTACTCGTCTGCACGCTGTACCTCCTCCCACACCACGCGGTTGAGGTTCGGGTCGTAGACCCCCTTCGACTGCTGTTTCATCGGCGGGCGCGGCCCCGTGTATTTCCCCGGCAGCAATCGATAGCGAGCAAGCACGAAGCACCGGCCGGCTTTGCGCCGTGGTTGGGTCTCGACCAGGTAGCCCGCGCGGTGCAGCAGGCGGGTATAAAACTGTGCGTGCGACTCGCCGATCTGCATCGCTTCAGTGCTGGCCTGGGCGGCCAGCTCGACATAGTTGAATTCGCCGCACAGCCGCATGGTCCGCCACATCTGCTCGATGCCGAGGCCAAGCTGGGTCGGCTGGCCGTGGTCATCGAGCCGTGGGGCCTCCTGGCCGTTGTCGCGGACGAGACGCAGGCGCGCCTCGATGCTGCGATTCTCGGTCGGGTTGGTGCGCTCGACGAAGCCGCCGAGGCGCAGCGCGCGCACATACTGTTTGACCAGCCGGATATCCAGCTCGGTTTCTAGCGAGATGCCGAGGATGGTCCAGTCCCGCTCCTGGCGGCCGCGCACGGCATTCCAGATGCGCTGGCGAGCCGAATGCCCGCCGGTGCGTGGCAAATTGTCTGCCATCTCATACCCTCCGCTTTGGCGCTTCGCCGGTGTACAGCGGGCGCTTCTTCCAGCCCTTGGCATCCATGCGGTCGAGGCCATCATTGAGCGCCTCGCGCTGGATCAGGTCGAGGTTGACGCAGACGCGGCGCACCGAGCCATGAGCCACCTTGAGTACCTCGTCGAGCAGATCGTCGGCGATATCGACATCGCGGCTGTAGATGTGACGCAGCGCGCGCGCATCGTCCTGGTTCACCGGCTGCGCCTGCACCCATGCCAGCACGCGGCCATGGAATCGCTCCCAGCGCTTGAGCTTGGTCGGCAAGCCCTCTTCGCCGATCAACAGGATGGGCGACTGGCTGCTCTCGTACAGATCACGCACCAGCTCGACCATGTTGCGATCGACGATGTGGTCCATCTCGTCGATGATCAGCGGTCGCCGGCTGGCTGCCAGCTCCTCGCCGATCTGGTCTACCATCTCGGCAATCGTCACCGCGGGGGTGACATTGATGTCCATCTCAAACAGGATGGCGCGCAGGAAGTGTTTTTTCGTCCAGGCCGATTTGGCCTGCACATAAAAGGCACGGGCGGAGTTGGCGACGTACATCGCCGACATGCTCTTGCCCCAACCTGACGGCCCGGAAAACACCACCAGGCCGGGCAGGTTCTGGCTGCGATCCATCGCGCTGGTCAGCGCGATCTGGCACAGCTGCAGGTTGCCGATCCGGGCGATGCCGTTAACTGCATTAACATTGACGCTGCTTGCTTCGGACATGGATAATCCTTCTCGTTGACTGCTGTTGCGTTACACCTCCTGGGCAAGCGGCCACTTGCCCAGGTCTTCCAGATGGCGCTTCTGCGCCTTGAATTGCGGCGATTTCTGGTAGTTCACCCAAAACCGCCGGTCCTCATCGTTGCGAATCTCCCCGGACAACCTGATCTCACCGTCGAGCGCCAGCCAGCGCGCGAGCTTCTGTTCAGGTGTTACCAGTTCGACTACCTCCGCATCCTGTTGCTGCGCCTGTGGCGTGTCGGCCGGCTCGGCCGCCACCAGCTCGGCGCGCTTGAATTCGCCGACCGTCGGGATCACGATGGACTCGGCCACCGTCAGCGCCGGCACGGTGTAGTTGCCTGCCAATTCGGCCTCGGCATCCGCCACCTTACCCAGCGCCTTGCGGGTGATGCGCTCGACCCGCTTTTGATGCAGGTAATCGCGGTTCGCGACCGGGAAGGCCGCGCGCTTGTTGCCGCTCCACTCCGCCAGGCAGATGAACTCACCGTCGAGCGTGCGGATGATCACGTGGGCGGCATCGTGGATGTCATAGCCCACCCGCACCTGCTCGCCGGCCGGGATGGCCGACAGCTCGCGGGCGAAATATTCGTTGTTCCATAACTTCACCCAGCCCCGGTCAGGTGTGCGCAGCACATAGGGGCGGAACAGGTCGCGCAGCTCGATATCGTCCGGCCGCTCGACACACTCCGGTGTCAAATAGGCCGCGTAATAAGCCGCTGGCGTGTAGTGGCGGCCATTGACCTTCGGCAGGCCGGAGTGCTCATGCTCGTGGTTGTACCAATCGACCACCTGCTCCAGCGCATCGATCAGCTGGTTCCAGGTCGGCAGCTCACGCGCCACCTCGCCGCGCTTCAGCGCCGAGTCGATCGCGTTGGCGCGTTTGCGCACCGTTTCCCGGTCCATTTTTTTGCCGTGGAACGTCGAAAACTGCTCGGCCAGCCGCAACAGCACCGTCTGGTGCGCACGCTCGACGATGCCGCGTCCCTGCGGATTGCCGGGGATGCCCGTCTCGTGATGGATGCCGAGTCGCGGCAGGCAGCCCAGCAGCGGGTCATCGAGCGTCTTGGCCGTCTGACCCGCGCCGTTGTCCGAGTAGTAGATCAGCGCCTTGCCGTATTGCTTCACAGCGAAGCGGATCGCATCGCCGACCGCGATCTGGTTCTCCGACAGCGACAGGCTCCAGCCCACGATCATGCGGCTCGCGCCATCGAGCACCAACGTGACCTCGGGCACGAAAGGCTTGCCATGATCCGGGTGCGCCACCTTGGCCTTGAGGCCGTGGCCATCACCGACCCACACATCGTTCGGCCGCATCACCGACCAGTCGCGCTTGACATAGGGCAGCAAGGCCTTGAGTGCCGCTCCCGTATGCCGACCTCGATACAGCAGGTCGGCCGGCAGCCTCTTCAGCAGCCGACGCGCCTGATGGATCGAGGGTGCAGCGCAGCCGTCCGGCAGCTGCACCAAGCCCAGCTCGATATCGACACACAGCTCGCGCCAGGCAGTCTCCACCGTCGGCTTGCTTGGCTTCCGGTAGGCATCAAGCAACGCCTTTGCCCACGGCGGCAGCGACTCGTCAGGCCGGTTGCGCTTGGGCACCAGATCGTTGCGCTTGCTGGCGGCCAGCCAGCGTTTCAACGTACGCACCGACGGCAGCTCGCTTTTGACCTTACCGCGCGGATCGCGCCCCGCCTTCAGTTGCGCCATCAGCATCGGCTCGACCTCGCCGGCCTGCGCCCGCGTCACCAGCGTCACCAGTGCCGCCTCGAGCGTGCAACCCGTCACCGCCTGCAGCCGCTCGATCGCCAGCAATACACCCTTGCGTGCATCGGCGGCCGACAGGTCCTTATCGGTCAGCGGCAGCTCCAGTTGCGTGCCGTTGTAGTTGCGGCGTACCGGCGGCGCGGCCGACAGGTCCAGCGCCTGGCGCGAGGCCAGCAACTGGGCGGCGGCGCGCTGCTTGATGGTGGCCTGCACCTCGGCCGGCAGGCTGTCGAAGGCGTACTCGACACCGCCGCCGCGACCGCTGCGCGGACGGAAGGCCCAGGCGTCGCGGTTTGCTTTGGCAATCACGTTCTTAACCGCCCGTGGCAGCCCTGGTAGCACCATTCCCGCCAGTTCTGCTGCGCCGTAATAGGGCTTCACGTCCACCCCACTCATACTGCGACTCCGTTAGAGGTGAGGGCACTCCCCGATCCGCTAGAATGGCCGGGCAGGCTAGACATCTGCGTATCCATCCACATCACAAAGAGGCCCTCATGAACGAAACAACGAAATTGGAACTGTTGAAACTGTCGGTGGAGCTGACCCGCCTCATGGTCGACAACAAGGAAATCGTATCGAGGCAGCAATTCGCGTCTCAGAACGGCTTTTCCATCGAGCACAGCGCCGTGACTAAGGCGCAGGAAGCCGTGTTTCAACATCTGACTGCCTTACTTGCCGATCGCGGATGACAAGGCCTGAATAGCCAACGGCGGCGGCACTTGGGACATCAATGCCGCAGCCAAGCCATCCGCCATCACGTCAGGGGGGCAATCTCGCCAGCGCTCCAACACCACGGCGGCTTCGTCAGCTATCTGCAGCCAGGGCTGCTTGTCGTTTGGCTGACAATTTGACCGCGATCTGACCTCCCAACCCGCAGGAGGCTGGCAGAGGCCCATCCCAAACGGGTCGCCTCTGCGCTGCGCCGCCCGGCGTTCCGCAGCCTCAATGCGACCTTTCATAAACACGTCAAGGTTGCTACCCGAAGAGGGCGCCGCCACCTGCACGCGACGTGCCCGAATTCGCTGCAAAAATGCCGGCTGTACTTTGTTACGCATGACTTACTCCCCCTGATTGAAATCGAGTTCCGGCTCAGCCAGCTTCACCACGTTCGCGCGGTGAAAGCTCCAGCCGGTCAACACCCCGTTCAGCGCCTCGCTCGTCTCACCCAGCGCCGCGTGCCCGGCGTAAAAGTCGATCAGCAAGGCGATCGCCCGTGCCGTCAGCGCCTGCAGCTCCGCCAGGTCACGCTCGTCGGCGCGCTTGCCGGTCGGCATGTCGATCACCATCTTGCCGCCGGCCAAGGCCAGGTAATCGCTGACAAAGCTCGCCCCGCACAGTGTCTCGAACTGACGGATACGGTTCACCGGCATCGAGCACTCGCTGATCCAGCGGTAATAGGTCTTCAGC
>NZ_JBFNXJ010000028.1 GCF_040812015.1 Chitinivorax sp. PXF-14
CTACCTCCCCGGATTTCAGTCCCTTGAGGCGATAGCTGGCGTGCTCGGTGGCTACCACCACGCCATGGGATGTCTTGCCACCCAGCGGCAGCGCCACGAACATGAAACCTGCCGGCGGCACGCTGGTCAGGCCGTAGTGCTGCAGCATTTCAGCCGCGCGGATCTGCTCACCGGCGAGCCCCTCGGCGTCCACCAGCTGTACCGGTCCTGCGCTGTTGACCGCGCTACCCTTGCCACGAAACGCCTGGCGCACCGAACTCAGCGCGCGGCGAATCTGGCGATTCACCTGGTCAATCATTGGCCGTTCTCCAGTCCATCCGAGCCATCGTCGATACCGTTCTTTCCTCTACGGTGCTTGCGCCTGTGCGGGTGCGCATCGAGCACCCAGGTGCCATCCTCGACCAGCCGCAGCTCGGTCTGCGCGCCCTCGTGGCGTCCACCGGTAAACCGTCGACCAATCAGGAAATAGATGCCGTCGATGTCATGCGCCTCGGACACCACCCGCAGCCGCTGGCCAGGCGTCCACAACTGGCCGTCACCGGCTTCGCCAGCGGCATCGATCACATGCCCCGGCACCCGCGCGGTCAGGTTCAAGCCTTTCAGGCGCGCATCGGCAATCAGCTTGCGGGCGCGGTCCTGCGCCACCGCGACGCTATCCGCCTCGTGATCGACCACGATCTTTGGACGGTACGCGATCGCCTGCATCTGCCGGTCTCGCGCCACGGCCTTGACGTCGTGCCGACCTTCTTCCTGTTCGGTGCCATGCGCCTGCCCCAGCACCGTCAGGTGCGAATAGCGATCGGCGATCGACTGGCGCAATGCCAGCGACAGTACGTTGTTGCCGTACCCATCGCGGCGCAGCAGCAGCGTGGCCACCGCCGGGCGGCTGTAATCCGGGCCGCCGACCACCAGGGTGCCGTCCGGTTCGAACCATGGCCATAGGCCGTTGGCTTCGGCTGCATGGACTAATGCATCCCAGGCGGTATCGCCTGGCTCGACGTTGATTTTCTCCCTGGTGCGGCTCTTGTCCGCATCGATACGGACCTTCTTGACGCCCAGCTCGCGCGTCAGCGCCGCAACGATGTCGGCCAGCGCCGCCTGGCGCTTGACGAAGATCGGCGCCGAGCAATCCACCAGATCGGCCGCGCCGTCGCGCCCGGACAAGCTCAGGCGATGTTCGGCCCGGCTGATTTCGTGGCTGATCTCATCCACGCGGCCGCGCATCACGCGCTGGCCAGCCACCTGCACCTCTACCGGTGCACCGGCATATACCGAGGGCGGCAGCTCACCATCGCGCAGGCCGAGGCTGACATGCCAGGCATCGGCCGGCACCAGCAGATCGGAATCGACGTCATAGCTCTCCCAGTCGTCATGTACCTGGCCGCCGATCAGCAGCGCGACGCCGCGCTCACTTGGCGTAGCCATAGAGGCGATCTCCGGCTTGCAGGGCGTTGGGCAGACGCAACAGGGGGTTGAGGCGGGCCAGTTCCGGCGCGCGGTTGTGGTCGCCATACCAGGCATGGGCGAGCAGGCGCAGATTGCCCGGCACATCGAGGGCGCGCAGCTGCAGCGGCGGGCGCAATTCGATCAGCGACTGCGCCGCCAGCTGCAGCGCGGCCGCCTGTTGCTTGAGCGGTTCGCAGATCGTGCGGGCTTGTTCCAGCGGATAGAGCGCCCGCACGGCAGTCATGGCGTCGAGCAGCGTCTGACGGGCATCGTTCACCATCTGTTCGATGTCGGCCGGCGACAGGTCCGGCGCACGAGCCGGGTCAGCCTCGGCAGTCAGCACCATGGCGGCAGCGCTGGCCGTGGCCACGGCGGTTTGTACCGTCACATGCACCTGTGCGGCTGCGACTGCCTGTACCTCGCTGGGCGCCACCCCAGGCCGTAGCGCAGCCACGGCATGGGTAGTGCTGGCCTTGCGGCTGCCCCAGCCCTCGTTTAACGAGCGGAAAATGCTTGTTAACGCGCCCCATTCGGCCAGCAGGCGTTTGTCGAAATTGCGCAGCCCCTGGATGCCACTGACGATGGCCGACAGGTCGTTGGCCCAGGCACGCGGGTACTTGAGCACGTCCAGCCCGGATGTCGCCAGCCCCTGCACCTGCGCCAAACCGGCCAGCACCGGCCCGGTCAGCGACTGGCGCAGGCTGTCGAGTGCCGCCAGCGGGTTGGCCGCAACGGTGTCATCCACCACCTCGGCGGTGGCATCGGCCACTGCGGCTTCAGCCTGTGCCCCCTGATCGTCGACCGCATCGGCCTGTTGTGCTGGCAGCTCGCGGGCGAAGAAGGGTTGATCCTGCCTGTCGGTTTCAACGAAGACGAGCGTCAACACGCATTGATCGACGGCATCGGCCGTATGCTGCACCTGCCACGAGCGCAACTGCGCCCACACCGATCCGAACACCGGGTGGATCAACTCACCGGCACCGGGCTGGTCCAGCTCGGCCAGCAGGTCCTGCAGCCTTTGCTCATAGTCGTCGCCAAACAGCACGGCGTTGATGCGCAAGCTGCGCGCTGCACGGCCGAGGTCTTCTACGCTGGCGCCATCGAGCCAGGGATAGGCATGCTCGACCAGCGAGCGTTCGGCACCGTCATCGGTCTGCGTGACATCGAACGTCACGCCACGAAACGAGCAATCTAGAAGGGAGTCTGACCAGGCCATGATGGCGCCAGCTTACGCGCGCGCATGGCCCGGCCCGGGGTGGAAGGACTTCAGCGGGGAGGGGGAAACGCCCGCTAGTTGCGCCGTGCCTGGCGCGTGTTGGCATCGTTGATGGCGGCGACGATGTTGCCGTTGCTCACCGATACCTCGACCTTGATGGGATCGACCTTGACCGGCTGCTGCTCCTTGTGCAGCAGGTCGTAGATCGCCCCGCCGAGCGTGTTGTCCTTACCGGTGACGGCGGACACCAGGGCATTGATGCCTTCATTGAGCACCGGGCCAATCACGTTGTATCCCAGCTCCCAGCCCGAGGCGGCGGCGCCGACCACGCCGAGCGCCTTGCCGGCCGCGCCCAGTGTGCGCCCCATGCGGCCTTTGGGTGCTGCGGCCTCTTCTGCCGGTGCAAGCGGCATATCCGGCAGGCCGGCACCGCCTTGCTTGCCGCGTTGTTTCTGTTTCAGCGCCTCGCCGGGCCCCAGCATGCCGCCCGGCCAGTTGGTGACGAACACCCGCTGCACGCCCATGCCTCCGAGCACCTTGCCGGCCTCGCCCGCAGCAGTGGCCTGCGCCTCGCCGGCCAGACGATCCTTGCGCTTGCGGTTGTAGCGGAAAGCCAGGGCCAGCGCGCCCACGCCGGCGGCGCCGGCCAGCACTTGGCCGCTGTGGTCGGCGAAGTATTCGCTCATGCGGCCCGCCCAGTCGGCGCCCTGGGTGGCACCCTCGCCGAGCTTGGCTTTTTCCACCTGGACGGCGCCCTTCTTGATGCGCCCGAAATTGCTGTGGCGGATCTCGGCAACGTCGCGATCTAGCGTCTGTTCGCCGGCAGCGCCCTGGGCGAGTTTCATCTGTGCCTCGATCTCGTCGATCGACTTGATTATCTGCAGCCAGAAATCGCGTGTGTACTGGTCGTTGAAGCCGGCCTTGGACATCTTGAACGGGTTGTCGAGGCCCTTTGCCTTGAGCGCCTTCGCCAGGTCGAGCATGCCCGCGACGCCCCCCTCGCCGTAAAACTTGCCGTCCGGCATGTATTTCTCGACATCGATGCCGGTGGCAGCCTTGATGTGCCTGACGTACGCCTTGTCGGTGATGTGCCCGAGACCGTGTTTGATCAGCGTCGACACCTCGCCGGGCTGGGTGGCTGGCTTGATCTTCTGCATCACCTGGGTGAGCGCGCCGGCGAAGTTGAGCGCATTCTCGCCGCCCATGCCGACCCGCGCCATTTCGTTGAGGTATTCCGGGGCGTAGCTGGACAGGCTCTTGGCCTCGAAACGCCCGGCCTTCGAGTGGTAATAGAGCATGTCGTGCATGGCGGCCATGCGCGACGGGTCGATATGGAATTTCTGCTGGATGTCGAAATCCATATTGGCAATGTCGGTGATGCTGGAGCGAAAGGCGAGCGCGGCGCGGGCGGCCTCCTCGATCGTGCCGGCGATCTGCTCGTACTTCATGCCGGCATTGGCCAGCGTGCGCATGCCCTCGGCGATGTCCTGCGGTGTGGCCAGCAGGTCGGTGGCTCGCTCGATGGCGGTCTTGCGCATCGCGGCGGCCTGCGCCTGGGTCATGTCCGCCAGCTGCTTCATCTCCAGGATTTTCTGTTCGAACTCCAGGTTGGCATCCAGCGCATTCCTGAGCAGCCCGACCCCACCGGCCGCCGCCAGCAGTTTCGACGCCGCCGAAAATCCGTTCAGGTCCTGCCAGGCCTGCTTGACGCTGTTGCCGACCTGGCCGAAGCCGGTACGGGCGGTGTCGGTGAAGCGGCGAATGCCGGCGGCCGCGGCATCGTTGCCGTGCAGGCGCAGCCACAGCCCGATGGTGAGGTTGCTGTCCATGGACTATACTGGCCCCATGCTCGAATTGACGCTATTGCTGCTGGTATGCATCGTGCTCCTGCCCGGACTCATATTCCGCTCGCTGCTGGGGCTGCTCTGGTTTGCCGAGATGTTGGTGATCGGGGGCTGCCACGTCATGCTGGCGCTGCTGGCTGGGTGGTCTTGCTGCGCCGGCTGGATCGGTAGTGCCTGGTCACACCGTCGCCCGCCCCATCACCCCGCCGGGTAACCGCCTCCGCCTCGGCGGCGGCCATGCCGAGCAGCCACAGCCATTGCCCGTCGGTCAGCTGGCAGGCGGGGATGCCAAAATAGTAATAAGCCTTTTCAGCGTATCGATACTTGAAACGCTCGACAGCGTCGTCTCCGGACTTTTTTTTACCTCGTCGACGAGCGCCGTCAGTTCGTCATTGCTCAGCGTGCGCGCCGATGGTGAGTAGACTTTCTCGTGCGCCAGGTAGGCATTGACCATGGCAGACAGCTGCTCCCGTCCAACCGCCTCGCGCAAGGCCTGGGCGTTGGCCGCGACCGGTACCGCGGTGACTGGATCGACCAGCGCCCGCGCCAGCAGCTGGCTGGATTTCTCCGCCTCATAGGCTTCGGCAGTCGATATCGACAACTCCAGCCCGGCTTCGCGCATCGCCACCTCGGTGGCGATCTGCGCCGCCAGATAATCCTGCTCGGACAGCAGCCGCAGGCCAAAGGCCACGCCGTCGACGGTGACGCTGCCGATGGCCGCGCGGCCGGCCTTGAGACGGCTCAGGAGGTCGCTCATTCAATCACCTCGCGCAGGGCAATCATGGTCAGGTCGCGCTTGGCCTCGCCATCCACCGTGTATTTGCTGCCCGCATCGGTGGTGAAGCAGTCCAGGTAACTCGTGCGTTTGCCTCCGGCGCTGACCGGATAGATGGTGATCTTGGCGCCTTCGATGCTGCCCCAGTCGATATCGCCGGACACTGGGATCACCGCCGTGACCTTCAGGTCATATTCGGCCACCCCTTTCGCAAAGCCTTTGGCCCTCCCGGTCTTGTTCATCGTTTTGACCAATTTGCGCCCCGTTTTGAACGTCACGTCGAGACTTTCGATCTCCACCTCCTGGCCATCGATCTCCATGACGATCGCGCCCAGATATTCTTGCAGTGCCATTTATCGCGCTCCTTTACAGCAGTAGATCGATGCGGCCGGCGAAGACGTGCAAGCCGTTGACCACATCGCAGGGGATTTTGGCATCGAGCCGGTTCGGGTCCTGCAAATCGCGCTCGACCAGCACCCCGGCGGCATTGGCCTGTACCGCCTCGACGATCTCCAGTTCCTCCAGCTTGTAGAGCACATCGAGCAGCTCCGAGCGCACCTTGGGCGCGGTGCGCGCCGACAGCTTCTCGCGCGGGAAGCGCAGCGCGATGCGTTCACGCACGGCGCGGCGCACATAGTCGAGCGTGCGGATGGTGGTCAGGTCGAGCAGCGAGATATCCGGCACACTCTGTGCGTCGAGCGTGTAGGTGGTGACCGCGCGCTCGATCTGCACCTTGTTGCCAGGCCCCACGGTCAGCGGCGTCACCCCGTTCCACAGGCAGTTTTCGACCGACACCCGATCCAGCCAGGATGTCTGCGGCGGCGCGGAGATGCCGGTCAGCGCCAGCGTGTTGAGCGGGCGCGCCGGGTCCTCTTCGCTGGCGATCACGGCGCCATAGGCGGCCGCCAGTTCGAACACGTTCTCGTAGCAACCCGGCAGCAGCGCGCCGGTCATGCGGCCGCTGTTGATCGACGCCGCCAGCGTGGTGGCGGCGGACACCGTGCCGACATGACCGTAAACACCGATCGCGCCACGCTGCTCGAGCGGACCGCCGACGCTGTCCAGATGCGTGCGCAGCGCCGTCAGATTGGTGGCATCGTTCCACGGGGTGATGATGATGTTGTGCCCTGCGGCAAACACCGTCGTCAGCGCGGTGGCCACGGTCGGGTCGGTGGCGCCGCTCGCCATGGCCGCCACGGCGGCCGTCACGCCGATGCCCGTGGTCGCGGCGGCCGATACCTTGATGGCGTTGCCCAACGTGCCCTTGTTTTTTGCGGTCAGTGTGACCACGTTGGTGGCCACGGTCGCCGTCACCGGCAAATCGGGCTGCTTGTCGAACTGGGCCTTCAGGTTGGCCGCAATGGTGTTTTGCGCGTCGCCCGTGGCCACGGCGATCTGCACCAGCATGTCGCCGATCTGGGCTGTCAGCACCCCGGCCGCCGTGGCCGGCCCGGTAATCGTGATCGTGCCGGTCGCGGCCACACTGGCGCCGGCATCATCCAGCGCGATCGCCTGCAGCGACAAATAGGGATTGGCCGCCACGGCGGCCGCCACCATCAATGCGGCGATCGAGCCACGGCCAAAATAGGTATTGGCATCGGCCACCGAAAACACATCGACCAGCGTATTGGCGGCAACGATGCCGGCGGCCAGGCGCTGACCAACGATCAACACCTTCTGCAGATTGCCCGGCAGCGTGCGGACCGCCAGCTTGGTATTGAACTCCAGATATTTGCCCGGCTTGCGGATGCTGGCCGGGATGTTATCGAACGCGATATTGGGCGAGGCCATGCGTTACTCCTTCGCTTTCTTGTCGGCAACTTCCACCAGATCGCCTTCCGCCACGCGGCGCAGGTAATACGGGGATTCGACGAGGGCATACCCGCGCTCGCCATCCGGCGGGGTATCGGTGATGTAGTTCCGGGGGTTGTTCTCCATCGGAACCTTGAGGCCGGGTGCGGCGAGAACCAGCATGGCTGCTCCTTTATGGGTTGAGGGTGACGAGGTCCGACGCGTCGGGCTTGCCGTCGTCCGGAACCAGGTGGTAGTTGATGCCGATCCGGAGCCAGTCGCCATCGGCGGCGGCATCGGGTTCGACGATGAAGGCGGTGTGCCACTCCTGGGCAAAGGCCGAGAGCGCCAGGCCATTCATTGTCAGGTTGTAAAGCGTCTTGACCGAGCCCGGTTCGAAGCGGGCGATCGGCAAGCCGAAGTCCTGGTTCAGCAGCAGGCGCCGGCAATCCTCCAGCATGCGATAGGCGCCGACCTCCCTGACCTGGCCGGCCACTTCCAGGCCGCGCCGGGAAAACGGCTCGCTGCGCACGCTGCGCGCGCCCACCATGACCACGAAAGTCGCCGGCATGCGCCACCTGGTCTTACTGGCGCCATAGGGCGCGGGCTTGCCGCCGCCGGCGTACACCACCCAGACCCCCGGCAACTGGCGGACCACCTGGCTGATCTCGTCATCGAATTCACCGCCATAGGTCTCCAGGGTGGCAATGCGGTAGCCAAGGCGCCCATCGTTTGCACTCTGGATGCGGTCGAGCACCGCGTTTTCGATATCGACGATCATGCTCAGTAATCCGCCAGGGCATCCCGGCCGAATGTCCGTCTGCCGTCCTGAATCCGGATCGTCGACCGGGTCCCCACCTCCTGCTGGCTGGCATCGAGGCCGAGCGTCAACTCGCCATCCTTGATCTTCTCCAGGATGCGGTGGGCATCCCGGTAACGGTTGCGCACCGGCTCCGTCTCCTGCGCATCACCGCCACACAGCCGATAGCGCGCAATATCGCAGCAGATGCGCGTCAGCAGGCGCGGCACGCTGGCCAGCGGCAGGGCGTAACGCCCCTGCAGGAAGGCGTCGACCTCGGCATTGGCCTCGTCGAGCGCGGTCGCCAGCACTGCCGTGTCGAGCGAGCCGGACAGCGCACGGTCGGTCAGCATGGTCAGCTCCCGCACCCCGAACGCCGCCAGCATGTCGGCCTGGTTCGCGTAATTCACCGCGCCCCCTTAGACCGGCCCGGCGTTGGTCAGTACCACCGCGCGGACATCGAGCAGTTGCCCGAGGTCTTCCGCGCGGACATCGAAGCGATCGCCCCCCGGCTGGTCCGGGCCATACAGCGTGCCGTCATAGTTCACCGGCACCAGCGCGGTCACGGACACCTGGCTGGCGGCTGCCGCCTCGGTCTGGGTTCTTGCCATCGTTCTTGCTCCTTTAGAATGCGCCCGTCGGCCTCGCGGCCCGGACTGCCTTATGCCACCGCGTTCTGGAAGAAATAGCCGGCGTCGGTGCAGGTGATGACCTCCTGCACGCTCTCGCCGCTACGGATACGGACACCGCCACGCAGACCGGCCTTCGGCTCGGGCAGCTCGCCGGCGATCCTGGTGCCGAACTGGGCGGTGAAGCCGAAGGTCGGCTGCATGGCCTGGGCGGCGGACAGCGAGACGGAGAGCAGCGCGGCATGCTTGCCCCAGACACGCACATAGGTCGGCGCCTGGCCCTTCTTCGCCGTATTGACGAAGCCGGTACCGACGATCACCTCGTCGATCTCCAGCAGCTCGGCCAGCGCTTCTTTTGGCACCGAGCCGGAGTTCTGCGGGGTACGGAACACCGCGTTGACGATCTTCGGATGCTGGCGCAGCGTGGTCCACGCCTGCTGGCCCAGCACCAGTTTGTTCGGGCGGATCAGCGGCACGTCGAGCGCGGTCAGCAAGGCCGACAACGGGTTGGAGTTGTTGTAATCGCTCCACTGGCTGGTGCCGGCCAGGGTTTGCTGGTTACCGGCGGCAAAGTTGGCGGTGTTGAAGACCTGGTTCGCGACGCGCACCTCGCGGTCGAGCTGGACCAGGCCGGTCAGCATCATGGTGGAAATGGCCAGCGGCGACAGCGGCCCACCGGAGGCCGGCTTCGGCATCGCCTCCCAGGCCGCGACCTCGCTGTTCGGCACCAGATCGTCGAGGCCATAATCGACGCACTCGCCGGTCAGCAGCGTGCCGCCGAAATCGACCATGGTCGGCTCGGACTTGCGACCGACCTTGGTGTTGGGCACGGTATAGCCCTGACCGGCGCTATACACGGTGTAGCTGAATTTCTGGGCGGTCGGCAGACGCGGCAGCACCTGATCGGCGATCAGCTGGTAATCCGGGTTGCGGTAACCGATGGCAATGGCGGTCAGCGCGGGGTTGACTGGAAAGGCAGCGGTAGACATGCAGTTCTCCTGTTAAAGCGGGGATTAGCCTTGGAAGGTGCCGGGGTTGAGCAGGACGCGGATCACGTCGCCGGCAGCCGAGGCCGATTCCAGCGCAGACCCGACCGTGTTGACATTGGTGCCGGCAGCCGCCGCAGCGGTAACGACGCGGCCCGAGGCATCCGACATCAGGCGGGCGCCACGGGTAATCGCGGCACCCGCCGTGACATAGGTAATGCCGCAGAGCGCCACATCGACGCGCTCGCCGATCGCCGGGGCGATGTCCTGGGTGGCGCCGATCACCAGATCGGTGGCAGCTGCCGCCGCCTGCACCTGGTCGTCGGCCGCAGCATGCTTGACCAGGGTGTAGGCCGCGATGGCCGCCGCCGCCTGGAAATTTTTGGATAGCAGGATGTTGGACATGACGGGCTCCTGGTTGGTTAGGCCT
>NZ_JBFNXJ010000029.1 GCF_040812015.1 Chitinivorax sp. PXF-14
AGGGCATCAACGAAGACCAGAACCTGGGCATCGCCATCACCCGCCGTGCGCTGGAAGCCCCGCTGCGCGCCATCGTGGCCAACGCCGGTGAAGAACCGAGCGTGATCGTGGCCAACGTCAAGGCCGGCGAAGGCAGCTACGGCTACAACGCCGCCACCGGCGAGTTCGGCGACATGATCGCCATGGGCATCCTGGACCCGACCAAGGTGACCCGCTCGGCCCTGCAGCACGCCGCTTCCGTCGCCGGCCTTGCGATCACGACCGAAGTGGTCGTGGCCGAAGTGCCGAAGAAGGAAGAGCCGGCCATGCCGGGTGCTGGCGGTATGGGCGGCATGGGCGGCATGGATTTCTGATCCGGTTGGCCCGGTCGTCAGGGAACCGGACCGCGCCAGCGCGGTCCGATCCCGGCAACGACCCGACATCAAGGCCCCAAGGACGGGGCCGGAGCCCGGCAGCGATGCCGGGCTTTTTGTTGTGCCCGCGCCGCGGCAATGTCTGACGCGAAGATCAGAACGCACCGATACGAACGTGCGAACACAGGCGCAACACTGAGCAGCCGTCCCCGCACCGGAGCGCTGCGTGCCGCGCCTCGCCACATCCCGGCGGCAAGCCGCGGGATGCGCGCCACTGCCGTCCGCCCACACCGGTTCGCGGTACGCGCGCCACGCGCCCGAGCGCACGCTGCTGTACGCGTTGGTAGAGGCGCACTACCCGGACTTCATTGCACGGATCGAAGCGGAGGGCCGCTCGCTGCCCGGGTATGTCCGCGAGGCGTTCGATGCCTACCTGCGTTGCGGCGTACTCGAGCACGGCTTCCTGCGGGTGGTGTGCGAGCACTGCCGTGCAGAGAGGCTGGTGGCCTTCTCCTGCAAGAAGCGCGGGTTCTGCCCGAGTTGCGGCGCGCGACGCATGGCCGAGAGTGCGCGGCACCTGGTCGAGGAGGTGTTCGGCCCGCGGCCTGTGCGGCAATGGGTGCTGAGCTTTCCGTACCCCTTGCGTTTCCTGTTCGCCAGCAAGCCAGAAGCCATTGGCCCGGTGCTGGGCATCGTGCAGCGCGTGATCGCCGGCTGGTTGGCCGATCAAGCCGGCATCGACCGCGCCAGCGCCCAGTGCGGCGCGGTGACGCTGATCCAGCGTTTCGGCAGCGCGCTGAACCTGAACATCCACTTCCACATGCTGTGGCTCGACGGCGTGTACGTGGAAGCCACCGAGCTGCCGCGGCGCGAACTGCGCCTGCACCGCGCCCGTGCGCCCACCACCGCGCAGTTGACCCAGCTGGCAGCTACCATCGCGCACCGGGTGTGTCGGCACCTGACGCGCAAAGGCTGGCTCGAAGGGGAGGGCGAATCGGCCTTCCTGGCAGACAGCGCTGCAGGCGACGACAGCATGGATGGGCTGCGGATGAGTTCGATCACCTACCGCATCGCCACCGGCCGCGACGCTGGCTGCAAGGTCGTCACGCTGCAAACGCTGCCCGGTGACGCCGGTTCGCTGGAGGGCGAAGCCGGCAAGGTCGGCGGCTTCTCACTGCATGCCGGCGTGGCGGCCGAAGCACACGAAAGCCACAAGCTGGAAAAGCTGTGCCGCTACATCACGCGCCCGGCGATCAGCGAGAAGCGGCTGTCGATAGCGCTCCAGGGCAGGGTGCGTTACCAGCTCAAGACCCCGTGGCGCAATGGCACCACGCATGTGGAATGGGATCCGGTGGATTTCATCGCCAAGCTGGCGGCGCTGGTCCCGCCACCTCGCGCGCATCTCACCCGCTTCCACGGCGTATTCGCCCCGAATGCAAACCTGCGTGCGCAGCTGACGCCCTCGGGGCGCGGCAAGCGGCCTGCGGGCGATGCGGCGCCAGTGGACGTCAGCGCCCACGACGCGCCGCGCAGCCCCGAGGAGAAGCGCCGTGCGATGAGCTGGGCGCAACGGCTCAAGCGGGTCTTTTCCATCGACGTCACCGCCTGCGTCCACTGCGGTGGCACCGTGCGGATCGTCGCCAGCATCGAGGAACCCACCGCCATCCGCGCCATCCTCGCCCACTTCGAGAAGCACGGCGCGCGGGAAGAAGCGCACTACAGGCCCGCAGCGCGCGCGCCGCCAGTGCAAGCCGCGTGACGATCTGCCGGCTGCACAGCCGACGGCGAAACCGGAATCCGAGCCGATGCGGCCACGATCCGCAGGGCGGCGCTCGGCCCGCTGTCGGGAATCAGCGAAGCATGGCTGCTGACAACGCCGCTGCGTGGCCCCGCGATGCCGAAATCCCACTCACAGACGTCCGATCCGTGCCCAAAACGGGGCTTGCGCGACCGCCGCCTACCCAGCAGACTGCCCGAAAAGGGCGTTTGAACTTCCTATACGCAAGGAACGTCTCGCCTGCCAAATCGGGCCATGTGACGGCTGACCGCTTGGCGAGCGGATGCCGTTCCGGTAGCACCGCCAAGAGCGGTTCGGTCCATGTGCGACGGGAATGGCAGTCGGGTGGTTGGGGCGTGCCCGCGACGAACGCCACGTCCAACCTGCCGGCGCGAAGCTGCACCACCGCTTCACGGGCCGGGCCTTCGGCGATCTCGACTTCAACATCGGGGTAATCCTTGCGGTATTGGCCGATCAGCTTTGCGAGGAAGCTATGCGGAATCAGGGCATGGATACCGATACGAAGCCGGCCGCTTTCTCCGGCTGCCGCCATGCCGGCGGTTTTCACCGCATGGTCGAGTTGGTCAATACCTACGGCTATCCGCTCGACGAAATGGCGTCCGGCCTCGGTCAGCCGAACGCCGCGCGCATGACGCTCGAACAAGAGGATGCCGAGGTCTTCTTCCAGTGCCTTCACGCGGGCGCTGACGCTGGACTGTGCAACGCCGAGCGCGTTGGCGGCGTGACGGAAGTTGAGATATTCGGCGACAGCGAGAGTGTGAACTAAGGTCATCATTGGCACTCGCCCCGAAAGGAGATGATTGCTCAACAGATTTAATCCGTCATTTCTCCTAAGTCTACGCATGCCAAATCGCCATGACTAAATCACAATGAAGTTGCGAATGGTCTGCGTAGTATTGGCAGACATATTAAATAGAGGATCGCGCCGACAATCCAAACCCAACCGTTCCATGCCCCGGCGGTGGCAGAATAGAGTGCTGTGAAGCCAAGCGGTCCTGCGATAGAGCTTAGATTGGTGAGGCTCGTTAGCGTTCCTTGCAAAGCCCCTTGCTTGTTACTGCTGACATTGTTTGAGAGCATTGCCTGCAAGGCCGGCATGCCAACACCCCCGGCGGCAAGCAGCAACAGAATCGGGAACACCATCCATCCCTGCGTGGCAAAAGCCAGAAGAACGAAGCCAGTCGCATCCGCAGCCATGCCAAACAGCAGCGTGCGCCGCTCTCCAAGCCGGCTTGAAAGCGGGCCGGTAACAAACGCTTGGAAGATCGCATGTGTTGCCCCAAACGCCGCGAGCGACAAACCAACGGTCGCGGTGTTCCACTGAAAACGGTCCTCGCCATATATGACCCATAGGGCTGCAGGCACTTGGCCGATCAGTTGAATAATGAAGAAAACTGCGAAAAGCGCACCTAGCCCGCGCAATGCATCATCCAGCCGTAACAGAACGAATGGTTTGATGCGAACCGGCTTTCCGGTCCCGCCATGGCTGTGATGAGTCTCCTTGAGGAAAATGCAGGCAAGCAGGAACGCGAACCCGTTGAGAAGGGCGGCGGCGATAAACGGGGCATGAGCAGAGATACCACCGAGCATGCCACCAAGTGCTGGCCCGGCAATCATGCCCGCCCCATAACAGGCCCCCATGTAGCCGAACCAGCGTGCGCGAGAACCTTCCCCCGTCGAATCGGCAATGGTTGAGGCTGCTACAGCTCCGGTTGCGCCCGTGACGCCGGACACGAGTCGGCCGATATAGAGCACCCATAAGACCGGCGCTGATGCCATAATCGTGTAATCGACTGCGGCTCCTGCAAGAGAAGCCAGAAGTACCGGACGCCGACCGTAAGAATCCGAAAGCTGTCCAAGCATGGGCGCGAAGACGACCTGCATCAATGCATAGAGCGACAGCAAGGCACCATAGTGTCCAGCGACCTGCTCTGCTGGCACAAGCTCACGCAGAAGCGTCGGAAGGACGGGCATGATGAGGCCGAGACCCATGGCGTCAAGACCCACGATCAGCAGGGCAATGATGGCAGAGCTGCGCACCTGAAACTCCAGCGCCGCTCAATGGAGCGACTTTATCAACGATAAGGAGATGGAAATATAACTTATCGGTGATAAATTGTCAAGCACTGGCGAAGGAACGTGAATGACCAAACTGGACAAGGGCACCGTGATCGCGGCGGCGCTAGAGCTGTTGAACGAGGTTGGCATGGACAGCCTGACGACGCGGAAGCTCGCTGAACGCCTCAAGGTTCAGCAGCCTGCGCTTTACTGGCATTTCCAGAACAAGCGAGCGCTGCTTGATGCGCTCGCCGAGGCGATGCTGGCGGAACGCCATACCCGCTCGCTACCCGAAGAGAATGAGGACTGGCGGGTGTTCCTGAAAGAGAATGCCCTGAGCTTCAGAACGGCGTTGCTCTCTTATCGGGACGGCGCGCGTATCCATGCCGGCACTCGACCGACAGAACCGAATTTTGGCACCGCCGAGACGCAAATACGCTTTCTCTGCGCGGAGGGCTTTTGTCCGAAGCGCGCCGTTTGGGCGCTCCGGGCGGTCAGTCACTATGTGGTCGGTTCCGTTCTCGAGCAGCAGGCATCTGATGCCGATGAGAGAGTTCCGGACAGGCCAGATGTGTCCGAGCAAGCACCGTCGTCCTTCCTGCACGATCTGTTTCACGAGTTGGAAACAGACGGCATGGATGCTGCGTTCAACTTCGGACTCGACAGCCTCATCGCTGGTTTCGAGCGGCTGCGTTCATCTACAACAGATTAGAGGCTTATGCCCCTTTGCCGCCCCAACTGCCACGACACCGATCCGCTTTGCACGATGCCCATGACCTCACGGCCGAGCTGGCGGTCGATGACCGGCCGCCACGGGACAAGGGAAATGAGCGGTATCTTGCCAGACAGGATACCGCCATTCACGAGGTTTCGAAGATTATTGCGCCGCATCGGAGCGGGCTTGCTTCCAGTCGTCGGCTAGACGACTGGCGACTTCTCGGTGGCAGCATCACGGGATCGAAGGAGCGCCAGCCCCAACGACACCAGCACTGCCATTGCCGTGGCGTAACAAATCACGGGCCACGCTGTATCGCCGTTTAACAGCGTCACCGCCAATGTCCCGACGATACTGACTATCAGGCTTTGGATGCAGAAGTAGAACGCAACCGCTGATCCAGCGATGTCGTCGAACTGCGCAAGTGCGCCGTTGGCGGTAACGGACACCGTGAAGACAATGCCGACCGCGACAACCCACATCGGCAGGATGAAGCTGAAAAATGACGGCGATCCGAAAAGTTGGCCGATCCCCAACAGGATCGCGCCGGAAACGAGCAACGCCATCCCGCGCGCTACGCATCCCGCGATACCCCATTTGGCAACGAAGGACTTTGCGAAGCGGGTTGTCGTGACCATGACCAGCGCGACAGTCGCGAAGGCCAAGCTAAATCCGATCTCGGAATAGCCGGCTTGGCCTATGAGAACACGGGGGGCTGTCGAGAAGAAAACGAAGAATGTGCCCATGCCGGCACTAAATCCGACCGTGTAAACCCAAAAGGCCGGACTCGCGAAGATCGGCAAAACAGATCGTTGCGTTCTGGCCTGATCCAACGGTCGGGTTTCATGCCACCTGAAACTGGCGTTTAAGAGTGCGAGCGAAGCCAGTGCAGCCAGTGTGATGAAGATCGCCTGCCATCCCCAAAACTCGCCGATCAGCGCACCGGCTATAGGGCCGAGCGCAGGCACGAACGCCAGCATCGAACTGAAAAGGCCGTAGATGACGGCACCTTCGGGACGATTGGCATATACGTCGCGCACGGTCGCGAAGGTGGCCACCAGCATGGCCGATGCTCCAACAGCCTGAACCAGACGAAACGCAACAAAGGCTAATGCAGTTGAAGAACAAGCCGCTCCCAGAGACGCAGCAACGAAAGCCGTTGCGCCTACAAGCAGGATCGGCCGTCGCCCGACGCGATCGGAGAGTGGCCCAAAGATCACTTGGCCCACACCGAGCATCACCATGTAGAGGCTCAACGTGAGTTGGATTATGGATGGAGTCGTGTTCAGGACGCCCGGCATCGCCGGAACGACTGGAAGATAAATATCCATCGCCAGCGAGGCGAGGATGTCGAAGGGAGCCATAAGCAGCAAGGCTGCCGGCAGCGTATAGGCCCACGCGGGGCGTGTGGTGGTCATGACGAATCAACCGCTCGATTAAGGATACCGGGCAGCGTCTGCTCGTCAGCAATCAGATGGGATTGGTCTTACAGAGCGCCGCAACAACAATTCTGATGTTGCGGCTTACTTGTCTGCTGACTTGGAATTTCCCATGCTGATGGCTCCACGATTACGAAATTGAATAGCAGCTCTTATCGAATTAGTTGTTGCGTTGCAATGCGGTATCGTTGGCTCCTATAGCCCCAACCCCCGCTGCCGCCCTAACTGCCACGACACCGAACCGCCCTGCATGATACCCGCGACCTCGCGGCCGAGCTGGCGGTCGATGATCGGCCGCCACGGGACAAGGGTGAACTCGTGGCTCTTTTCCACGATGGCGAACTTGCCGCTCGTTAGCTGGACAGTCCCGGTGAACTTGCCGCTGACACTCTCACCATCCTTGGCGGCGCGGAACGGCAGCGCCTTGCCCTCGGCCATCTCCGCACCGGCGCGCGCAACTTCCCGCTCGCGCAGGGTGGCGAGAAGATTGCGCCGGTAGAAGATTCGGCCGTCCCTGTTGCGCGTGGCGTCGCGCTGTTCGATATGATGCTCGCGGCGCTGGTCCATGGCTTCGCGGACCTGTTGCCCGAAGCCGGTCGGCGCAAGGTCGGCCGTTTCGCCATGGACCAATCGCCGGT
>NZ_JBFNXJ010000030.1 GCF_040812015.1 Chitinivorax sp. PXF-14
CGCGCTGGCCGAGTTCGAGCGAGAGCTGATCGCCGAGCGCACCGTAGCAGGGCTTGCGTCTGCGCGGGCACGTGGCAGGAAAGGCGGTCGGCCGTTCAAAATGACGGCAGCCAAGCTGCGCCTGGCAATGGCGGCAATGGGGCAGCCAGAAACCAAGGTCGGCGATCTGTGCCAGGAACTCGGCATCACGCGGCAGACCCTGTATCGACATATTTCCCCCAAGGGAGAATTGCGCCCCGATGGCGAGAGGTTACTCAGTCGAGTTTGATGACAAGACAGCAGTTACAGTAGAGGAAAATGCGGCGACTGGTTGAGTCAGGATAACCTGCCCGTTATCGCTTGAACGCCAGTAACAAAACGCCACCAGCAACCATCGCAATACCAGACCATTCTCTGAGTGACGGACGTTCACCCAGAAATGTGAACGCAAACACCGCCACCAAGGCAAGACTGAATTTATCGACCGGCGCGACCTTTGAGGCATCGCCTATCTTGAGTGCACGGAAGTAACATACCCATGACGCTCCGGTCGCCAAGCCTGACAGCCCGAGGAAAAGCCATGTCTTAGGGGACAGCTCCAAGGGGTTGGCCCATTTTCCCGTGTAGGCGACAAACGCCGACAGGACGACGATGATGATGGCCGTTCGGATCAAGGTAGCCAGATCGGAATCAACTCCCTGAATGCCCACCTTGGCAAAAATGGCCGTCAGCGCCGCAAACACAGCCGACAGCAGCGCCCAATAGAACCAACCAGTTGAAGTAACCAATTCGCTACACTCTTCTTTTCTCAAGTCATTGCTTCGTGGGAACGATAACGGAAACCTTTAAGCCGGTTTGCTGAGTTTCGTCCACGAAATCGAGGCGTATTTCTGCGCCGATGCGATGGGCAATCGTTTGGACGATGGATAACCCTAGGCCCGAACCAATCTGCTCGCTGCCCAGCGTGCGGTAGAAGGGATCAAAAACCCGATCCCGTTCTGCCAACGGAATGCCGGGCCCACTGTCTTGAATACGCAGCACCGCCTTCCCATCCGACACTTCCACCGAAAGATCGACCCGCCCTCCCTCTGGCGTGTAGCGGATGGCGTTATCGACCAGGTTCTTGACCACGGCGATCATGTCCAGCTCGCTCACCCACACGTCGGCGTCCTGTGTGCCTTCGACCCCAATGTCGATGTGCTTGGCCTCGGCCAGAGGCATGAGGTCTTCCAGCACGCGGCGGTAGATGCCTTGGACGGAAACCGGCGACTTCGGCGTATCAGTGGCCGACTGCGCCTTGGCCAAGGTCAGGAGTTGATCCAGCAGGCTTCGGCCGCGCTCGATCCCTTGGCGCAAGACCGTCAGTCGTTCACGTGCCATCCCGGACATTTCCGCATCTGCCAGCCGCTCCGCTTGCAGCGAAAGGGCGGTCAACGGCGAGCGCAGTTCGTGCGCGGCATCCGCCACAAAGCGGCGCTGAGAGTCCATTGACTGGCCAACGCGGGCGAGCAATCGGTTGATGGCCACGGCAAACGGGCGCACCTCGACCGGAAGGTGACGGTCTTCGACGGGGTGCAGTTCCTGCTCGGCCCGCAGGTCAATTTCCTTGGAAAGTGCCGCAATGGGGCGGAACATCTTGCGCACCAGGTCAGCGACTATCAATAGCAATACCGGCACGAGAATCAGGAAAGGCATCACGGTGCGTAGCGCGCCATCGCGGGCGATTTCATTGCGGAAACCCGCTTCCTGCGCCACCGCGATGCGTTCACCGGCAGCCGTGGTTTTGACCAGCACGCGGAACGACTCGCCACCGATCTCCAGCGTGTGCAACCCATCAGCCAGTGTCGTAGGCAAGGGAAGCGTGCCGCCTGCATCCACGCTTGCCTCAGATGGATTGGCTTCGCCCAAGTACTGGACGATCACGCGTGATTCTTCATCGACATCTTTGGGGCGAACATCGGTCGTCGGCGGGGCCGGTGACAGGCGCTGCCGATCCATGAGTTGTGCCACCTGGCGTAGAACGTCGTCCTGTAGCTCATGGGCTTCGTCGAAGGCCGACAGGAACGAGAAGATGCCCGCCACGATGGCAACCACGAGGATGGCTAGCGACAGGGTGAAGGACAGCTTGAGCTGAACCGACTCGTTCAGGCGTCTTTTGAGACCATCCATCCGACCCCCCTGACGTTCTTGATGACCTCGCTGCCCAGCTTGCGCCGCAGTGCATGGATCAGAAATTCGACGGCGTTGCTTTCGACCTCTTCCCCCCAGCCGTAGATGCGGTCTTCCAGCTCGCTGCGCGAGAGGATGGCTCCCGGCCGAACCAGCAAGGCTTGCAGCAGCGAGAACTCCCGGTTGGACAGTTGCACCGGGGAGCCACCGTTAACGCTGGCTTCTTTTGTGGCCGGATCGAGCGACACCACGCCATTGGTGAGCGCGGGTGATGCGGTGCCGCCCTTGCGCCGCATAACAGCGCGCATCCGAGCCAACAGCTCCGCCATCTGAAAGGGCTTTGACACGTAATCGTCGGCTCCGCCGTCCAAGCCACGCAGGCGGTCATCCAGTCCATCACGCGCCGTGATAATGAGCAGAGGAACCGGGTTGTCCTTGGCGCGGATGCTGGCCAGCACCTCCAGTCCATCCTTGCCGGGCAAGCCCAGATCGAGCAGAACTAGGTCATAGTGCTGGCAACCCAGTGTCGTGAGGGCGGTCTGCCCGTCCTTCACCCAATCGGTGGCGTAAGACGCATCCTTCAATGCGCCCTGGATCGCCTCACCGATCATGGGGTCGTCTTCGACCAGCAATACCCGCATTCCCTCTCCTTTCAATCGTTGTTCAATGCGCGGTCCGGGCTGCCCTCTGCCTAAACAGTAGGATCGCGGTCAGCATGAAGGCCAGCAGCGCTGCCGACGCTGAATAGCGGCTCAGCGCCAGACCTCCCGCGCTCAGCGGCTTGTCCAGAAAGTCGCCGACCACGGCTCCCAGCGGGCGGGTCAGGATGAACGCCGCCCAGAACAGCAGCGTGCGGGACACGCCCGTCCAGTAGTAGGCTGCGACCACCAGGGCAAGCAACCCACTGAACACGACGGCCGCGCCGGTGTAGCCCAGGCCCGCCGTATCCGCCATCCAGTCACCCAACGCCGTGCCCAGCGTCTGCGAGAACATGATCGTCAGCCAGTAGAACGCTTCCGCCTTGGGTGAGCTGACGGTGCTCACTGATACGGAACCGAGGGTGCGATGCCAGACGAAGAGCGAGACGAGCAACAAGGCCAGCAGCAGGCTCGAACCGCCAGCGTACCCGATTCCGAGCGAACGATCCGCAAAGTCGGCCAACGTCGTGCCGACCGTGGTGGTGGCGATGATGGTGGTCCAGTACAGGAAGGGGTGGAAGCCCTTGGCCTTGACCTGCGCGACGACGGCAGCCAGGAAGATCACCGCGAAGATGCCGGTGCCGACCAGATAGCCCAGGTTCATGGACATCGAGACGGCATCGCCGCCGGTCTCGCCAAGCGTGGTTGCTGCAATCTTGATGAGCCAAAAGCCCAGCGTGACTTCGGGCACCTTGGCCAGAGCGTATTCAGTGGATGTTTTCATGGGGCACGCTCATGGGTCAGGCTTTACCTTCGAGCGTGTCGAAGGTTTTTAGCAAAGCACCCATCGCAGCCTTGCTGTCAGCTTGGCTTGGCGTATCGGCACGCAACGCAGACAACGCCTTGTCGATGGCTTTGTCGAGCACATGCCAGTCGTCGGCAGCGCGCGGTTTCAGTCCGGCCTCGGCCGAATCCCAGGCCACCTCCAAATCCTTGATGCGGGTCTTGGCGGCGGGCAGATCACCCTTGTCTACGATGGTGGACACGTCAGCGGCGATGCTGCGAAATGCGGTCAAGTCGCCCAGCTTGGAAGCGGCTTTGCTTGGCGATACCGTGCTGGCATTGGCAGACGGTGCAGAGGCGGTGCTCGCGCGGCCTTGGTCGGCAGGCTTGGAGCAGCCGGTGGCCAGGGCCACGAGCGCCACCGCCGATACGGTGGCGACAAGGCGAGCGATAGAGTGCGTATTAGGCATGATTTCTCCTTAGAAATTGGGAAGAGGGTTACTCGGCGGCCTGGGCGGAGCGGCCCGCGTTCATGCTGAACTGCGCAACGGCCACCAGCATGACGATGACTGAGAGGAAGAGGGCGCTGGTCCACATGGCCCCCATTCCGAGGCCGCCATAGGTCTTGGCCTGAGTCAGCAGGTCGCCGAGCGCAGCGCCGAAGGGTCGGGTCAGGATGTAGCCGATCCAGAAGGTCAGCACGGCGTTGCCACCCATACGCCAGGCGGCATAGGTAATGCCGATCAGCGCGCCGAAGGCGACTGCGCCCCAGGTAAAGCCCAAGCCCAGTGCCTCGGTCGCCAGATCGCCGGCAGCAGTGCCCAGCGCAAACGTGCAGAGGATGGCTGACCAATAGAACAGCTCCCTGCTGCGCGTCACAATGTCGTGGATAGACAAGGTACGTTCAACCCGATACCAGACAAAGAAGATCGCGGCGAGCGCCACGGCGAACGCCGAAGTGCTGATGTACAAGCTGACGCCCAGGCCGTCGGTCAACAGGTCGGTGATCTGGGTTCCGACCACGCTGACCAACACGACCGTTAGCCAGTAAATCCAAGGGGTGTAGCGGCGGGTACGCAGTTGAGTGAATAGGGCGACTGCCAGCAAAGCGGCCATGACGGTGCGCGTCAGGCCCTGGCCAAAGCCCGCGTTGACCGCCAGGAAGTCGGCCCCCGTCTCGCCCACCGTCGTGGACATGATCTTGATGATCCAGAACGACAGCGTGACTTCAGGGACTTTGTTGAGCCAGTCGCTTGCTCTGACCGTAGGCAAATTGTTCATGGTGTTCTCCTGCCGAGGTAAAAGGAATTGCCGCCAGTCTGACCAGGCAGACTTAGCCCATCCATAGGCTCACTCGCGCACCCATCCCAGCGCGATCAGTCTGCCGAACAACAAACAATGGATACGGGTCGCCAGCCGGTAGATCGGCCCCAGATACCACCGTGCTTCGTGCAACGTCAGCACGGCACTGAGCGCCGCGACCGCGATGGCACCAAGCATGTCCAGCGGAAAGTGAACCCCCAGGTAGATGCGTGACCAGGCGATGGGGAGGCCAAACAGCGCCAAAGCGACGCCAGCCCTTCGCAGTCCTCGCTGTAGCAGAAAGCTGACGGCAACCGACCACCACAGCGTCAGGTGATCGCTGGGAAATGACGAGTCGGCAACATGGGGAATGAGCGTATGACCCAGCCCGATCATGAAAGGCCGGGGATGCGACCAAGCCAGGCCGATGATTTGGTTGGTCAGCAGCCCAAGCAGGCCGGATGCGGTAGCGACCAGCAGCGCTTTGCGGGTGTTCACATTGCCCCGCAGCCAGCCGATGCCGATCAGAATCGGGACGACCCAGATGAGCCATTCCGCAAAGAAGGTGGCCAGCGTCACCACCAGAGCATTCGGGTGTTCAGGCGCGTTGAGCCATAGGAAGAATGTTTGGTTGAGATGTTCCATGAAGTCTCCGGGCCGGATCACGGCGTCATACGCGATCCGGCCACACTGGCAGGCGGTCAGTCTTGCTTGTCGTGGTCGTCATCGTGATCCGCCTTGTCCTCGGCAGACGAGATGACGGTGCCCTTGTCGGCATCGACCCGGACATCGAAGACCTTGGCCCCGCTGACGACTTCCACGTCATAGACCCAGCCTTGCTTCGAGTTTTCGTACTCGGCGCGCGATGCCTTGCCATTGGCGTGCTGCTCGGCAACGGTGACGGCCTGGGTGAGCGGAACCTTGGCCTTGGTGATCGCTAGGGCGTCGTTTTCCATCCCGCCCTTGGCGGCATAAGCGACCGCACCGGTCGTAGCAATGGCGATGGCCAGCAGAGAAAGTTTGGTGTAGCGGTACATGATGCGTCTCCAGAAGCGTGCAGGGATTTGCACGGTGGAGAAGTTACGCAGGCAGACTTAGCTCGCACTGAGCCAAGCTGTTTTTGCGCTTACGGGCATAGTGCTATCGGCTCCTAACACTTCGTGCAGTCGCCTTTTGAAAAT
>NZ_JBFNXJ010000031.1 GCF_040812015.1 Chitinivorax sp. PXF-14
GCCAGCGCAAAAAGCCCCCGAGAGGGAGTCTCGGGGGCTTTGCATGAGGGGTCTGGCGTTGACCTACTTTCCCACGGGCGATGCCGCAGTATCATTGGCGCGAAGGCGTTTCACGGTCCTGTTCGGGATGGGAAGGCGTGGGACCACCTTGCTATTGACGCCAGACATAAACTGTCTGAGTCGCAGCAGTATTTGCTACGTCTCTGGAAACGGAAGAAGTGGTTTTGATTGTACTGCGCGATTGACTGAATCGGATTGGATTCAGATTATAGGATCAAGCCTCACGGGCAATTAGTATCGGTTAGCTTAACGCATTACTGCGCTTCCACACCCGACCTATCAACGTGGTGGTCTTCCACGACCCTTCAGGGCGGTCAAGCCGCCAGGGAAGTCTCATCTTGAGGCGAGTTTCCCGCTTAGATGCTTTCAGCGGTTATCTCTTCCGAACTTAGCTACCCGGCGATACGACTGGCGTCATAACCGGTACACCAGAGGTTCGTCCACTCCGGTCCTCTCGTACTAGGAGCAGCCCCCCTCAAACTTCCAACGCCCACTGCAGATAGGGACCAAACTGTCTCACGACGTTTTAAACCCAGCTCACGTACCACTTTAAATGGCGAACAGCCATACCCTTGGGACCGGCTACAGCCCCAGGATGTGATGAGCCGACATCGAGGTGCCAAACTCCCCCGTCGATATGAACTCTTGGGAGGAATCAGCCTGTTATCCCCGGAGTACCTTTTATCCGTTGAGCGATGGCCCTTCCATACAGAACCACCGGATCACTATGTCCTGCTTTCGCACCTGCTCGACTTGTCGGTCTCGCAGTTAAGCATCCTTTTGCCATTGCACTATCAGTACGATTTCCGACCGTACCTAGGATACCTTCGAGCTCCTCCGTTACACTTTGGGAGGAGACCGCCCCAGTCAAACTGCCTACCATGCACGGTCCCCGACCCGGATCACGGGCCTAGGTTAGAACCTCAAACACACCAGGGTGGTATTTCAAGGACGGCTCCACTGAAACTAGCGTCTCAGCTTCATAGCCTCCCACCTATCCTACACAAGTCTGTTCAAAGTCCAATGCAAAGCTACAGTAAAGGTTCACGGGGTCTTTCCGTCTAGCAGCGGGGAGATTGCATCTTCACAAACACTTCAACTTCGCTGAGTCTCAGGAGGAGACAGTGTGGCCATCGTTACGCCATTCGTGCGGGTCGGAACTTACCCGACAAGGAATTTCGCTACCTTAGGACCGTTATAGTTACGGCCGCCGTTTACTGGGGCTTCGATCAAGAGCTTGCACCCCATCACTTAACCTTCCAGCACCGGGCAGGCGTCACACCCTATACGTCCACTTTCGTGTTTGCAGAGTGCTGTGTTTTTAATAAACAGTCGCAGCCACCTTTTCACTGCAACCTCTTCAAGCTCCAGACGCGAGGTCCTTCACCCTACAGAGGCACACCTTCTCCCGAAGTTACGGTGTCAATTTGCCGAGTTCCTTCTCCTGAGTTCTCTCAAGCGCCTTAGGATTCTCACCCTGCCCACCTGTGTCGGTTTGCAGTACGGTCAATTTGGAACTGAAGCTTAGAGGCTTTTCCTGGAAGCATGGGATCAATCACTTCAGTGCACGTGGCACCTCGTCATCACGCCTCAGCTAAGCTCGCCGGATTTGCCTAGCAAGCACGCCTACACGCTTAAACCAACTATTCCAACAGTTGGCTGACCTACCCTTCTCCGTCCCCCCATCGCATTCCAAATCGGTACAGGAATATTAACCTGTTTCCCATCGACTACGCATTTCTGCCTCGCCTTAGGGGCCGACTCACCCTACGCCGATGAACGTTGCGTAGGAAACCTTGGGCTTTCGGCGACAAGGACTTTCACCTTGTTTATCGCTACTCATGTCAACATTCGCACTTCTGATACCTCCAGCAGCCTTTACAAGCCACCTTCGCAGGCTTACAGAACGCTCTCCTACCACCATGCATAAAGCATGATCCGCAGCTTCGGTTACGTGCTTAGCCCCGTTACATCTTCCGCGCAGGACGACTCGACCAGTGAGCTATTACGCTTTCTTTGAATGATGGCTGCTTCTAAGCCAACATCCTGGCTGTCTATGCCTTCCCACTTCGTTTACCACTTAGCACGTCATTTGGGACCTTAGCTGGCGGTCTGGGTTGTTTCCCTCTTGACACCGGACGTTAGCACCCGATGTCTGTCTCCCACGCTCGCACTTCTCGGTATTCGGAGTTTGCAATGGTTTGGTAAGTCGCGATGACCCCCTAGCCATAACAGTGCTCTACCCCCGAGAGTGATACGTGAGGCACTACCTAAATAGTTTTCGGAGAGAACCAGCTATTTCCGGATTTGTTTAGCCTTTCACCCCTATCCACAGCTCATCCCCTAGTTTTGCAACACTAGTGGGTTCGGTCCTCCAGTGCGTGTTACCGCACCTTCAACCTGGCCATGGATAGATCATCCGGTTTCGGGTCTACGCCCAGCAACTCAACGCCCTATTCGGACTCGGTTTCCCTACGCCTCCCCTATGCGGTTAAGCTCGCTACTGAACGTAAGTCGTTGACCCATTATACAAAAGGTACGCAGTCACCCCACAAGGAGGCTCCCACTGTTTGTATGCACACGGTTTCAGGTTCTATTTCACTCCCCTTCCGGGGTTCTTTTCGCCTTTCCCTCACGGTACTGGTTCACTATCGGTCGATTACGAGTATTTAGCCTTGGAGGATGGTCCCCCCATCTTCAGACAGGATTTCACGTGTCCCGCCCTACTTGTCGTATGCTCAGTACCACCACCCAGATTTCGCGTACGGGGCTATCACCCACTATGGCCAGACTTTCCAGACTGTTCCACTATCTCGATGGTTATCACATACAGGCTCTTCCCATTTCGCTCGCCACTACTTTGGGAATCTCGGTTGATTTCTTTTCCTCCGGCTACTTAGATGTTTCAGTTCACCGGGTTCGCTCTACCCACCCTATATATTCAGGTGGGAGTGACCCTTGCGGGCCGGGTTTCCCCATTCGGACATCTCGGGATCAATGCTTTATTGCCAGCTCCCCCGAGCTTTTCGCAGGCTTACACGTCCTTCATCGCCTGTAATCGCCAAGGCATCCACCATGTGCACTTAGTCGCTTGATCCTATAATCTCAATCCAATCTCGCGATCGGCTTCGATTTCGGTACTCAATCGGTGTTTGCAGTCTATCTACGACTTGCAGATAAACTGTTGCGATACAATCAAAAACCCATTGTTGCTCTGTTTCTGATGCACTGAACTCGCGCTCACGCATCAGGAGAACTTCAATGTCACTTCTTCCGTTTTGTTAAAGATCAAGTACAGCCTTATTGCTACAATCAGCAAATCCAACCACTCTTGCATGACGCCCAAAGCAGTTCGATTTGATGACTGACGCCCTTGCGGGCAGGTGATGGTGGAGGTTGACGGGATCGAACCGACGACCCCCTGCTTGCAAAGCAGGTGCTCTCCCAGCTGAGCTAAACCCCCATTTCAGACCCGAGCCAATCAGTGATTTCTCACTCATTTTCTCGTTTACTGTTCTTTGGTGGGCCTGGCTGGATTTGAACCAGCGACCCCACGCTTATCAAGCGTGTGCTCTGACCAACTGAGCTACAAGCCCAACTCAGGTCCAACTCTGTACTCTAACTTGCACAGTCGATAAGGGTGAGTGCTTGCGGACGGCTTTTCTCTAGAAAGGAGGTGATCCAGCCGCAGGTTCCCCTACGGCTACCTTGTTACGACTTCACCCCAGTCATGAAACATACCGTGGTAAGCGCTTTCCTTGCGGTTGAGCTACCTACTTCTGGTATCCCTCACTCCCATGGTGTGACGGGCGGTGTGTACAAGGCCCGGGAACGTATTCACCGCGGCATGCTGATCCGCGATTACTAGCGATTCCGACTTCATGCACTCGAGTTGCAGAGTACAATCCGGACTACGATCGGCTTTCTGGGATTAGCTCCCCCTCGCGGGTTGGCAACCCTCTGTACCGACCATTGTATTACGTGTGAAGCCCTACCCATAAGGGCCATGAGGACTTGACGTCATCCCCACCTTCCTCCGGTTTGTCACCGGCAGTCCCATTAAAGTGCCCAACTTAAGGATGGCAATTAATGGCAAGGGTTGCGCTCGTTGCGGGACTTAACCCAACATCTCACGACACGAGCTGACGACAGCCATGCAGCACCTGTGTCCACTTTCTCTTTCGAGCACCTAATGCATCTCTGCTTCGTTAGTGGCATGTCAAGGGTAGGTAAGGTTTTTCGCGTTGCATCGAATTAATCCACATAATCCACCGCTTGTGCGGGCCCCCGTCAATTCCTTTGAGTTTTAATCTTGCGACCGTACTCCCCAGGCGGTCTACTTCACGCGTTAGCTGCGTTACCAAAAGGGTCTCCCCTCCCGACAACTAGTAGACATCGTTTAGGGCGTGGACTACCAGGGTATCTAATCCTGTTTGCTCCCCACGCTTTCGTGCATGAGCGTCAGTGTTGGCCCAGGAGACTGCCTTCGCCATCGGTGTTCCTCCACATCTCTACGCATTTCACTGCTACACGTGGAATTCCATCTCCCTCTGCCACACTCTAGCCGACCAGTCCTCAATGCAGTTCCCAGGTTGAGCCCGGGGATTTCACATCAAGCTTAATCAGCCGCCTGCGCACGCTTTACGCCCAGTAATTCCGATTAACGCTTGCACCCTACGTATTACCGCGGCTGCTGGCACGTAGTTAGCCGGTGCTTATTCTTCCGGTACTCTCATCCCCAGCAGATATTAGCTGCTAGGATTTGCTCCCGGACAAAAGAGCTTTACAACCCGAAGGCCTTCTTCACTCACGCGGCATGGCTGGATCAGGGTTGCCCCCATTGTCCAAAATTCCCCACTGCTGCCTCCCGTAGGAGTCTGGGCCGTGTCTCAGTCCCAGTGTGGCGGATCATCCTCTCAGACCCGCTACGGATCGTTGCCTTGGTGAGCCTTTACCCCACCAACTAGCTAATCCGACATCGGCCGCTCTCCAAGCACAAGGTCCTAAGATCCCCTGCTTTCCTGCTCACAGTATATGCGGTATTAGCACACCTTTCGGTGCGTTATCCCCCACTTGAAGGTACGTTCCGATGCATTACTCACCCGTTCGCCACTAGATTAGGAGCAAGCCCCTAACCCCGTTCGACTTGCATGTGTAAAGCATGCCGCCAGCGTTCAATCTGAGCCAGGATCAAACTCTTTCGTTTAATCCATTTGCTCGCAAAATCTCAGATTACCTGACATTTACGCGAGTACTTCATCTCTTTGTGACTCCCCGTCGAAACGGTTCGTCCGCCGAGCCTCAAGCACCCACGCTTATCGACTGTACTTTTTTGTTAAAGATCAATTGCTTGCGAACACCACCACGTCGTTTCCGCCGGTGCGTCGCTGCAGAGAGGCCGAACTATACGC
>NZ_JBFNXJ010000032.1 GCF_040812015.1 Chitinivorax sp. PXF-14
GCGCCGTCACATGGGCGACGGCAGCGGCGATGTCGACGGTGCGGCCCACGCGGGCTTCCGACTCCATGAATTCGACGGCCTTGGCGTGGATCGCCAGCGGGTCGTTGCTATCGACCGTGGGGCCCGCATCACCGGCCCGTTCCTGAAAATCCACCAGCTTGGGCTGGCCCTGCAGGAACGCCTTGAAGCCGTCGATCCCGCTCTTTGACTGCCTGGCCTCGCCCTCGCCGAATTCGATCACGCCGGCATCGGCCGCGATGTGATCCATGAAGGAGACGACGAAACCCTTCTGGGCGGGCAGCAGCTTGCCGGTCTGGATCAGGCTCTCGGCAAACGCCGCGTTCTCGCCATGCCTGACGGCCGCCTGGGCCGCCTTGTCGCGGGCCTGGGCTTCCGCCAGCTGTTGTTTGAGCTGGGCGTTCTCGGCCTCCAGCGCGGCCTTCTGTTCAGGTGTCACGGTGCTCTCCTGCGTGGGTTGCTCGGTTGATTCGGAATAGCTTGGCGTGGCAGGCAAGATCTGCCCGCCATCGTCCTGGCGGGCGTCATCCTCCAGCGTGGCGACGGCATAGCTGGGGATGGTCCTGTCGGCCTCATCGAGACCAAAGCGGCCGATGAGCCATTCGCGCAGACGCCGCCACAGGCTGGCGTTTTCCATGTCGGACCAGTCGGCGAACTCGATCACGCCCTCTTCGGCATCGGCGAATTCCGGCGCGCGCAGCCCCTTGACGGCCGGCGGCTGGGCCCCCAGAAACCCCACGTGACGCAGGTAGTAGACGCCCGGAACCGGGTTCTGCGGCGAATCGGGGGCGTAGAAGCTCGCCGACACTTTCTTGAAGGCGCCACTGGCGACCAGCTCGGCAAAGTCGGGATTGACCTGGTGCGGCGAGGCTTCGAGCCCGCCCTCGGCAAATGCGAGCCCCTTGATCCAGCCATAGGCCGGGTTATCGTGGCGCGGATGGCCGACCACGATGGGCGCCTCGTGCAGCGCCGGATCATAGGCGTCGGCAGCCGCAGCCAGGTCCGCTTCGGAAAACGCCAGCGTGGCACCACCCATCGCGGTATGGGTGCCAACCTTGAAGATGTGTATGGGTTTCGAGTTCATGCCGCCATTGTGCTGGGCGACAGTGGGCGGTGCGGGGAGGAAGGGCTTCAGTGAGGCGCGGGAGGCGGCGGGACAGCACACCCCGGGCGACGACATCTATCGGCCGGAAATGGCTTGTTGCGCATGAATTTCGCGCTGCCGCAGAGAGCGGAGCCGGAGCACTGCCGGCCCATGCCGATTTAACGCGCTTTTAACGCGCGATGAGCCGGCAACGATAGCTGGCCGGCCGC
The DNA here is from genome assembly GCF_040812015.1 of Chitinivorax sp. PXF-14. Lineage (NCBI taxonomy): Bacteria > Pseudomonadati > Pseudomonadota > Betaproteobacteria > Chitinivorax > Chitinivorax sp. PXF-14. The sequence goes on from NZ_JBFNXJ010000032.1 coordinate 1,333, forward strand.
ATGGCCGCAGGAAATGGCTGCGCCACGCTGACGGGCCCGCCACGTCGAAAATGGCAAACCAGCCAACGGGCAGCCCTACGAGCCCACGACCTGGCGCAGATAATCGGACACCTTGCCGACGATCTTCGCCTCGTCGGCATCGGTCAGGCGCAGGAAGGGACGGGCCGGAATATTCGAGCCCGGATGGTTGACCGAGCGTACCACCCTGCCGCCGAAGGCGAGCGCCTTCTTATTCTTCGGTCTGATGACGTGCGGCCGGGTCTGGCCGCCAAACTGGTGGATGGCGGCGTATTTGACATTGGTACCCACCATCGCCGAATTGCCATCGGCCTGGCTGGTGATGCTGGAGCGCAGGCTCTGCCCGCCGCCGCGCCGGGTCAGTGGCGTGGCGCTGTACCCTTGCTTGCGTTTCTGCGCCAGCGTCGCCGGCTTGAGCCCGGCCCAGGCCGGCCGGCCGCCTTGGTCGAAGTTCTGCATCACCGCCTCATGCATGATGCCAGCCACCACCCGCATCACCGGCGAGGCATCGGCGGCGGCACGGGCCAGGCGTTCGAGGGCGGAGGTCAGCTGGGCCGCGTCGATTTTGAGTTCTATCAAGATGATCCTATAATGAAAGCGACCTGATTGCGGTCGCACAATGGCTCCCGACTTGACGCATCCAAAGGAACCGCACAGGAAACCCCGGCGATGCGGCGTCGGGGTTTATTTTTGGTAGAGCAGGAAACCATCGCGTTGCTTTTCGATATAGCGTTTCCGGGCGTCCGGGTTGCGCTCCGGCTGGCTCATCATGGCTGTCGACCCCGTCCAGCCGTCCTTGCCATGTTCAAATACCGATAGTCCATGTTGCGTACCTTCCGGCCCGTCGATCTGCCAGCTTTTTATGTAGCGTCGCTTGAGTCGCCACGCGCCTGGCTGGTCGCGTGACTCCTCCCAGCGCAGCCATATTTCGTCCGGTTCCTTGACAGCCTCGGCGAGCAGCTTCATGTAGGGGCCGCGAAAATTCTTGATAGATTTCCAGTTCCCCGCACCATCCTGAAACAGCGCCTCATCGATGACCAATGCGGCGCCGGCCACATCCTTGAACACCACGCTCTTACCGATGTCGGCGCCAAAGACCGACAGGAAGGCACGGGCGTAGTCCTGTGGCGGCAGACCATCGGCCAACAGGCGAGCGGCCGACACCGGGGCGGGCTTCGGCAGCTGCGGCAGCGACACCCCCACCGGAAACGTGCGCGGCAGCGAATCAAGCGGCGGCGGGACAAACGGCCTGAGCGCCGATTGTCCGGGGTTGTAGTTCCACCCCGGGTCCGGCATGAAGGCTTTGCCTGGCGCATACTCGAAACGAGTGACCGTCACCAGTGGCGCGCCTGGCTTGCGGCTGACCGGCACCTCGACATCACGCAACGCCCCCTGGCTGCTCGACAGATCGAGCTTGCGCGCCTTCAGGTCATCGCCATCCAGCGCACGCACCGAGCAGCGGCAGCGAAAACCGTTTGGCGGGAAAATGCTGTTCCAGATCGGGTCGTCGTGGCGGAACACCCGACCATTCAGCGCCGCATGCGACGGCCGGGTGCGCCGGTCCATGATCGCCGAATACATCCAGTACGGACGATCATCCACATTGGCCAGCATGGCCTGATAGCGCCCAGCCATGTAGGCCGTCTGCATGTTGGTGTCAAATATCGTGCCAAGCCGCCGGGGCGTCAGCCCCTTGCCGTGCATTTCGCCGGTCTGCGGGTCGGTTTGCGCGTGCGTACCCCACCAGCCTTTCTTCTGCAGCAGCGGGGTGAGTCCGTCGATGAACTCCTGCCGCGTATGGCCATGCTTCAATGCGTCCACCAGCCCGGCCTTCAGGTCGGCCAGTACATCGGCCTTCATCACCCCGGCCGCGGTAAACGCTTTCGCATGGGCTTGCTGCCACACGTCCTGCCACGAGAAGCCGAGCACATAGCCCTTTTGCTCCAGGTAGGCGACGGCGGCGGCCGGCTCCAGGCCGATGGCGTAAGCGAGATCAGGCGTCGTCATGGGCGAATCCCAGGCGGCCCCACAGGTCGGCGACGAAGATGGCGCGGGCCAGCAGCGCCTCGAGCGCGGCGCTGTCGAGCGCCGGGAAGACCGTCAGCAGTGCGTCGCCGGCCTCATCGGGCGTGTGTCCGGCCTGCAATGCCGCAATGGCCGGCGCCAGCAGGGCCTGCATGGCGCCATCGATGGCATTGCCAGGCAGCGCCTGCAATACCTTGTCCAATACGGCTTGGCTGGCATCGCCACCGGGCCCTTCGGCGAAGGCAACAGGCTCGCCGCCGTCGAGGCTGAGCGACTGCTTGCCGTCACCTGCCGGGCGGACCTCTTCCCATTCGCCGCCGTAGGTCTCCTGGATGTGCGCGAGCGTCGGCTTGAAGCCCAGCGCAAAGATATTCTTGTCGCGCTCACTGCGCAGCTTCAGGTCTTCCGCCTGCTTCACCTGCCGCCAGATCGTCGGCGGCCGCGCACCGGGGCAGTTGTAGGCGGTCAGCCACGGCGACAGCGTCGCGTTCAGCGTTGCCGAGAGCAGGTCGGCGTCGGCCTGTACCAGCTCCAGCCGCACCTCCTCGCGCGCTACGGCCGCCGAGGCCAGGGCGCCGCCGCTGCCCTTGGACGTCGGCGACTCGCCCAGCACGGCGAATGTCATTTCCTCGTCCATGTAACGGGCGAACTGCTCATAGCTCACCGTGCCGCCACGCTTCGCCTCCAGCAGGTCGATCACCATGCCGTCGGGGATGGTGACGCCGGCATCCTGGGCGATCGCGCCGAGCGCGTCCAGCAGCTTGTCCTGGTCATCCGGCGGCGTGCCATTCGGATACTTGCCGATTGCCGTCGGGCTGCCGAACTTGTCCAGGAAGGTCAGCCAGAAGGTGATGTCCTGGCGTTTGAACAGCACCGGCCAGAACAGACGTGAGCCCAGCCCCATGCCAAACGGGCTGCCATCCTTGGCGCCGAAGGCATGCACGATGAACTTGCGTGGTGGTACCGGTTCACCGGGCATCAACTGCGCCCAGGTCTTGAGCCGCAGCTTGAAATCGACGTCGAAGTTGAACCGGCGCTGGTCGCGTGGCCGCACCTCGCGCACCACGATCTCGCGGCCATCCGTGTCCCACATGATCTCGCCCACCGCGAAGCCCTTGAGGATGGCGTCGAGCAGGTTGTAGCAGACCAGGTCGAAATTGCTCGCCACGACGACTTGCTCGCCGGCATCGTCGCGCGCCGGCACGCCGATGGCGGCCAGCTGGGCGCGCACCATGTCGGCGGCCTTGATGTCGAGCGCATCGTCCGATGCCGGGTCGACCTGCCACGGCCGCGCGACCACAGCCAGCTTGCGCTTCTGCAACACCCCGTAGGCGTGGCAGTCGCGTTCGATCTCGTCATAAATCTTGTAGCTCTTCGCGCCGCCACGCGTCAGCAGCGTGTCGTCATGGCTGCGCAGCGTGCCCAGGAAGGGCACATAGGTAATGTCCTTGGCGACCGTGGCGATTTCGCCGCGGAAGGGCTGGCCGTTCTGATCGACGATGTTGCTCATGGCTTACTCCACAAAATCCGCATAGCGGCTCCGCCCCCGACTGCCGGCGCCGATGCTCTTGAATTCGATGACGCCGGCACCGGACGTGGCCAGCGCCCACAACATATGCAGGGCGTCCGGGCCGTCGTCATGGTCGGCCTTCGGGAAGTGCCGCAGG
>NZ_JBFNXJ010000033.1 GCF_040812015.1 Chitinivorax sp. PXF-14
GTCCATGTCGGGGATCGCGGTCAGCGTGACCGGCTCGTCGGTGTTGTTGGCGATGAGCTCGCCGTCGGCGCCGGCGATCGACTCGCCGGGCTGCAGCGTCACGTCGCGGCGGGGGCGGACCCAGGCCGGGTCGGGTACGTCGATCTGGCGGGCGCCGTGCAGCGCCGCATCGTAGAAACCGCTGGTCAGCGCGGAATAAAACATGGTCTCTCCTTATTTGCCAATCGCGCGCACAAACACGCCGGATGTGTTGGCTGCAAAATAGACCTGCACTTGTGTCAGCGTACTGGCGCCGCCGACACCAACAGCGGTAGCCGGGTTGGCCCCGTTGGCAGAGCACGCGACAGTTGACAGGATGGCAGCGGGGAACGCGACCGGCAGCGTCACCATCATGCTGCCGGCGACAGATGTGCCGGTAGCTGCATAGACCCATTGGTCAATTTCCCCTGCCGGGCCTTTCTTGTAGCCGTTTGCCGACAATGACGCGCCGAACACCCCTGCGCTGGGCGAGTTGGCGAGTTGCGTCGAGCCGCCGAACAGCAGCCACAGCCCGGCGCTGTTGGTCACCAACATCACCGAGTCGCCTGGCGTGACCACGATGGACGACAGATTGAGCGACGTGAAGATCGCATCGGCCCCCTGTTTGGCGATCGTCACCGGATAGTTGGAGGTGTTCTGGAACAGCGCGATGGTGCCGTTGGGGCACGTATTGGCGAGCGGCAGTGTCACCGTCACCCCTGCGGCTGAGGGGTTCAGCTGGAAAAACTGGTTTGCGTTGGCCGCCGTCAGCGTCGTGTTGCCGGTGATGGCGTTGACGTTGGCCATCTGCACCCCGGCGCGCCGAACGAACCCTGTCGTGGCGGCCTTGGTACTGTCGTCGTTTTGCGCTGCTGTCTGGAACACCCCGGCCGAACGCAGTGCAGCCAGCAGCTGCGCCGGATTATTCACATCCAGCGCAATACCGGCAGCAGCAATAATGGCGCAAATTTCCTCTTGGACACTGTTGAACCACTCATAACCGGGAACCGTTGCCGGCACGCCGCCGCCCGGATTCGGGTTGGCAAAATAACCTGGTGTACCCCCGGCAGGCGCGGCAGGCAGCACCGCCACCGCCGTCGATCGTTTAACACGTTGCATTTGAGTCTCCTGTTACGAATAGGCGAACAAGGCCAGCGTGTGCGCCGGCTTGTAACGGTTAATGACACATTCCATCAGCGCGTTTCCCCACACCTCGGTGGCCATCTCGGTGTCGTCATCACTGCGCAGCTCGCGCACGGTATTCAGTGTGGAATTGACCTGCCAGACGAATTCCCACGGCTCATCGGTCACGCCGTAGTCGCTGTGCATTTCGCTGGTGTAAGGGCGCCACTCGGTCAAGGTGATGCTGTAGCCGAGTGCGGCAGCCAGGTTGATAAAGAAGGCCGGCGTCTGCGCTCCCACCATGCCGACCTTGGCGACCAGCGCAGCGCGGCGTTCGGCGATGCTCTGCACAATGCCGGCCTGGCATATGCAGCTCTCCGGCAGGCCATAGACACGCTCCCAGTCAGCCAGCAGGGCCACGGTGGCGCGCGGATCATCCTCAAGCAGCAGCTGATCGCCGTCCGCCAACGCCAGATCGAGCGCATGGCCGTCGGCGGCCAGTTCACCGGCCAGCGCGGCGTTGCTGCTCTCCATGCTCACGGGAGGCAACAGCAGTTTCAGCAGGTCGACGTGCATCATGACAAGGTCACCGCGCCCAGCGTGGCCAGCTGGCTATGCGTGGCGTCCACCAGCGTGGTGACATTGGCACCGGGGGCGGTCAGACTGAAATCCAGCACCCCAGCGGTATCGCTGATCAGCGCGCGGATACGGCTGAGATAGACCGTGTCACCTGGTTTCAGCCCATTGAAATAGGCCGCCAGCGCCGTGGTGACGGCAGCCTGCACGGTGCCGCTCACCGCGCCCGGCTGCAGGGTCAGGGTCGCGGTGATGGCAACCGGCACGGCGGTGGGGGCCAGAACCAGACAATCCCCCTGCACCGGCCGCACGCTGTCCAGATAGGTCTGCACCGAGGCCAGCAATGGCGCCCCGGGCATTCCGCCAGCGGTGGCCTGTACGATCACATCCACCGTACCCAGCCCACGCCGGTTGGGATACACATAAGCCGCGCCGACGCCGGCAACGCTCATGGCCCAGCTGTAATAGTCATGCGCGGCGCCACCGCACGGCGGGTTGCGCAACATGAACAGCAGGCGGGCCAGCAGCGCGGCATCGGCTTCGATATCGCCACCGCCGCTCATGCTGGCAATACTGGCCGCGGACAGCACACCAACAGGCGCGGCGGTCAGCGTCAGCGCCGTGGCGGCTGGCTGATTGCCCGCTGCGCCGGCTATGCTGGCACTGGCGGCAAGCGACACCGTGCCAGCGGCGCCGATGGTGCCGCTGACGGTGGTCAGATAGGCCACACCGGCGACAGTTTTCGCCTCGGTGCCCAGCGGCACACTGCTGCCGGCCGTGCCGCTGAAGACGATACTGCCGCTGGCGGCCACGGCCGGCTTGCGGGTCAGCCCGCGCAGCGAGGCATGGCGCTCCAGGTAATCGCTGTCGGCCGTATCCGGCAAAATCTGCCGGGCCAGCCATTGCTGATGCTGATACAAGCCCTCGACGGCGGCCGCCGTGGCATTGGCGCGCACAGCGTAATCGCCGTCGAGCGCCACATTGGCGCCCGGCAACTGGCTGGCGATGTCGCGCAGGATGGCGTCACGGATGATGCTGTAATCAGGAACGGTTAAAGCCATGACTCACTCCCTCAACCCATGCGGCTGGTCTGTACCGCCAGCGTGCCTTCCGCTGCGCCGGCATTCGGCGCATCCAGCTCCCAGCGCCATACCCACAAACCAGCGGTGCTCAACAAGACGTCAGCGTGATAGCGGCCGATCGCATCGCGAATGATGTCGGCGCTGCCGCCATACAACAGCGTCAGCACACTGCCTGCCGGCTGCTTCAGCAACAGGCGCACGGTGCCGGGGTCGACAGCCACGCCGCCGCTGTCCTGCACCGTGAGCGAGATGCGCACCACCTCGCCGGGGAGGTAGGCCTCAGACACGCGACACCTCCACTCGCAGGCTGATCATGCGCGCATGGCTGCCCTCGCACGTCAGCGGGCGCTGACAGCTGGCGCTCAGGCGATAGGGCTGCAGCCAGCGGTAAAAAACGGACAGCAGACTCATCTCAGATCCTCAACAGGGCGCTGGTCAGCAGGAATGCCGCCTGCGCGGTGGCGCCGTTGACGTAACGGGCGCGGTGATAGCGGGCGGTGACAAACACCGCCACCTCGCGCGCCTCGCCAGCCGCCACCGCCTGAGGTGGTGCCGCCAGTCGCCAGGTGACGTTGTCGGTGGATTTCTCGAGGTACAGCGTGCCGGCCTGATCGGCAAAGGCGTTGGCCACAAAGCGGGCGTAACCCACCGTGCTACCGGCATCGCGGCTGGCGCCGGTGGTGCTGGCGCCAGCGCCAAGCGCGGTGCTGCTCTCGGTGTAGACGGCGCCGCCACTGCTACCGATATTGGCCGTGCCCCCCACCAGCGTTACCGGCATGGCCAGCGATTGCGCCATGGCACGATTGCCGGCGATGTATACCGGCAGGTTGGCAAACTGCTCGATCGAACAGAAGCCGATGGTCCAGGTCGTGGCGCTGGCCGGCGCGCTGGCGGCGTTGAAGCTCCACAGGTACAGATAGAGATCGACGCTGTCGTCGGGGATGTGCTCGATACGCGAGCCACGACCCGACAAGCTCAGTGCGGTGCTGGATGTCGTTGCGCCATCCTCGACATGTACCTGCCGGCCATCCGCCCGTAGCTGCAGCAGGTGTCCGGGGCTGGCACTGCTGCTGCTGGTGATCGTCACGTCGCCCGCGGCCCAGCCGCTGCGCTGGCAGTCGAACAGTGCATTGGTGGCGGTGGCGCCGTTGAACAGCACGTGAATGTTGTTCCAGCCGAACAGATCGACCGCGCAGTTGCCGCCGACTGGCCAGCCGGCGACGGTAAAGGTCAGGCTCACGCCCGGCACCACCGAGGCAATCGAGTAGCGCCCCGGCACGCCGGCCACGCCGCTGATGGCGCCGATCATCATGCTCTGACCGACATTGGCATCGGTGAAGGCATGGCCAGGCAGTGCCACGGTGACGCTGGTGGCGCTGTTGACGGTGCAGGCCAGGCCTTCCCCGATTTTGTCGGCCAGCAGGACCTGGAAATTGTTGTTGGCAATGCGCTGGCTCAGCATGTGGCGCAGGCGCCCGATCCACGCGCCTCGCCAGCTGCGCTTGCTGCGCGCCAGCCATTCGGCGTTGGTGTCGGTGCTGGCGCCGACCAGCAGATTGCCGCCGCTCTGCGCAACGGTGACATTGGCACCCCGCGCGCGCTCAACGAAATAGGTGGCGTCGATGGCGCTGGCCAGGCTGGCCGCCGCCGCATAGACCCAGATATCTTCCCCCACCGGGCGTACAGGCAGCGCCGCCGCCGCTGCCTGTGGCGTGGCGCTGGCGACCAGCGGCGTGCCGGCGCCGGGCTCGACCGGCACCATTGCCTGCATGTGCAGGGTGCTGGTCCCTGATTGCCGGGTAAAGGTATCGACCTGGCCGGCCTGTTGCGGCAAATTGATCATTCACAATCCTTTCACAGCACCGTGACCGGGTGCATAAAAT
>NZ_JBFNXJ010000034.1 GCF_040812015.1 Chitinivorax sp. PXF-14
TGTCATTTTCAGAAGACGACTGCACCAATTGAATGGGCATAACGGCTGTTGTGCAGCCCACTCATGACAGACCGATATCAGCAGTCGGCTGCACCAATCTCGTCTATGCTTAATACTCGTGTGCACCAAAGCGAGGTGAGCATGGCGACCGATACCGTACCGATTGCCGAGCACGGCGTAGCCACCCTGTCAGAACAGGCATGGGAGCGTGCTCGCTGCCGCGCGGAGATCATTGGGCCGTTGGCGCAGTCGGAGACGGTCGGGCATGAAGCGGCCGACGCAGCAGCCCAGGCGCTGGGTCTGTCCCGGCGGCAGGTCTACGTCCTGATCCGCCGTGCCCGGCAAGGTTCGGGGCTGGTCACTGATTTGGCTCTTGGACAGTCGAGCGGTGGCAAAGGTAAAGGCCGCTTGCCGGAGTCGGTCGAACGAATCATCCGCGAGCTACTGCAAAAGCGCTTCCTGACCAAGCAGAAGCGCAGCTTGGCGGCGTTCCACCGTGAAGTTGCGCGGGTGTGCAAGCTGCAAAAGCTGCGGATGCCGGCGCGCAACACGGTCGCGTTGCGGATCGCCAGCCTTGATCCACTCAAGACCACTCGACTTCGGGAAGGCCAGGATGCGTCCCGCATCCTGCAAGGTGTTGGCGGTGTTCCTCCGCCAGTCTCCGCACCGCTGGAGCAGGTACAGATCGACCACACAGTCATCGACCTGATCGTGGTGGACGAGCGCGACCGGCAACCGATTGGCCGTCCGTACCTGACCCTCGCCATCGACGTGTTCACCCGCTGCGTGGTTGGCATGGTGGTCACGTTAGAAGCGCCATCTGCCGTTTCGGTTGGTCTGTGCCTCGCGCATGTCGCCTGCGACAAGCGCCCTTGGTTGGAAAGGTTGGACGTGGAAATGGTCTGGCCGATGAGCGGCAAGCCCGCGCTGCTCTACCTGGACAACGCGGCCGAATTCAAGAGCGAGGCGCTGCGCCGTGGCTGCGAGCAGCATGGCATCCGGTTGGACTATCGGCCTCTCGGGCAGCCGCACTATGGCGGCATCGTGGAACGGATCATCGGCACGGCGATGCAGATGATCCACGACGATCTACCGGGAACAACCTTCTCCAACCCGGACCAGCGCGGCGACTACGATTCCGAAAATAAGGCCGCCCTGACGCTGCGCGAGCTGGAGCGCTGGCTCACATTGGCGGTCGGCACCTACCACGGCTCGGTGCACAACGGTCTGCTTCAGCCACCGGCGGCGCGCTGGGCCGAGGCCGTGGCGCGCGTCGGCGTGCCGACCGTCGTCACCCGCGCCACTGCCTTTCTGGTCGATTTCCTGCCCGTCCTCCGCCGCACCCTGACCCGCACTGGCTTCGTCATCGACCACATCCACTACTACGCCGATGCGCTCAAGCCGTGGATAGCTCGGCGCGACCGCCTGCCTGCGTTCCTGATCCGGCGCGACCCACGCGACATTAGCCGCATTTGGGTGCTGGAGCCGGAGGGGCAGCACTATCTGGAAATTCCATACCGTACCTTGTCGCACCCGGCTGTCACCCTCTGGGAGCAACGGCAGGCACTGGCGAAATTGCGGCAACAAGGGCGCGAACAGGTGGATGAGTCGGCGCTGTTCCGCATGATCGGGCAGATGCGCGAAATCGTGACCACTGCGCAGAAAGCCACGCGCAAGGCGCGGCGCGACGCGGATCGACGCCAGCATCTCAAGTCAACGGAACAACCTATCAAAGCCACGCCACCAGCGGACACGGACATGGCAGACGCGCAGGCGGACAACCAGCCACCTGCCAAACCGTTCGACCAGATTGAGGAGTGGTAGCCGTGGACGAATATCCCATCATCGACCTGTCCCACCTGCTGCCGGCGGCCCAGGGCCTGGCCCGTCTCCCGGCGGACGAGCGCATCCATCGCCTGCGCGCCGACCGCTGGATCGGCTATCCGCGAGCAGTCGAGGCGTTGAACCGGCTGGAAGCCCTGTATACGTGGCCAAACAAACAACGCATGCCCAACCTGCTGTTGGTCGGTCCAACCAACAACGGCAAGTCGATGATCGTCGAGAAGTTCCGCCGCGCCCACCCGGCCAGCTCCGACGCCGACCAGGAGCACATCCCGGTATTGGTCGTGCAGATGCCGTCCGAGCCGTCGGTGATCCGCTTCTACGTCGCGCTGCTCGCGGCGATGGGTGCACCATTGCGACCGCGCCCACGGCTGCCGGAAATAGAGCAACTGGCGCTGGCACTGCTGCGCAAGGTCGGCGTGCGCATACTGGTGATCGACGAGTTGCACAACGTCCTGGCCGGCAACAGCGTCAACCGCAGGGAATTCCTCAATCTGCTGCGCTTCCTCGGCAACGAACTGCGCATCCCGCTGGTCGGGGTTGGCACGCGCGACGCCTACCTGGCCATCCGCTCGGATGGCCAGTTGGAAAATCGGTTCGAGCCGATGCTGCTGCCGGTATGGGAGGCCAACGACGATTGCTGCTCACTGCTGGCCAGCTTCGCCGCTTCGCTTCCATTGCGGCGACCCTCGTCGATTGCCACGCTGGACATGGCTCGCTACCTGCTCACACGCAGCGAGGGCACTATCGGCGAACTGGCGCACTTGCTGATGGCGGCGGCCATCGTCGCCGTGGAGAGCGGCGAGGAAGCGATCAACCACCGCACGCTCAGCATGGCCGATTACACCGGCCCAAGTGAGCGGCGGCGGCAATTCGAGCGGGAACTGATGTGAAGCCAGCGCCGCGCTGGCCACTGCATCCGGTACCCAGGGAAGGCGAAGCCCTGTCTTCGTGGCTCAACCGCGTGGCCCTTTGCTATCACATGGAAGTGTCCGAGCTGCTGGAGCACGATCTTGGTCACGGCCAGGTTGATGACCTGGACACCGCGCCACCACTGGCGCTGCTGGCGATGCTCTCCCAGCGGAGCGGTATCGAGCTGGATCGGCTGCGCTGCATGAGTTTCGCTGGCTGGGTAGCCTTGGCTACTGGACGGCCTTGATGATCAGATTCCAGCCGCATTGGAAACCTATGCGTTCCAGCTCTCGGTACTGCTGCCGAGATTCCGCCGTAAGACGCGATCCATCACGAGCTGGCGTGCCTGGCTGCCCAGCCAGCCGATAAACCGCGCCTGTCCGCTCTGCCTGAACGATCCGGAGAACCAAGCCGTACTGCTCGCGTGGAAGCTGCCCCTGATGCTGAGTTGCCCGCTGCATGGCTGCTGGCTGGAATCCTATTGGGGCGTGCCAGGGCGGTTTATCGGCTGGGAGAACGCCGACGCCGAACCGCGCACCGCCAGCGACGCGATTGCGGCGATGGACCAGCGTACCTGGCAGGCACTGACGACCGGTCACGTGGAGCTGCCGCGCCGAAGCATCCACGCCGGATTGTGGTTTCGGCTGCTACGCACGCTGCTCGATGAGCTGAACACCCCGCTTTCCGCGTGCGGAACCTGCGCGGGGTATCTCCGCCAAGCCTGGGAAGGCTGCGGGCATCCGCTGCGTGCTGGGCAAAGTCTGTGGCGACCGTATGAAACCCTGAATCCGGCAGTACGGTTGCAGATGCTGGAGGCGGCGGCAACGGCAATCAGCTTGATTGAGGTGAGGGACATAAGCCCGCCAGGCGAGGAGGCAAAGCTATTCTGGTCCGAGCCCCAAACCGGGTTCACCAGTGGCCTGCCGACGAAAGCGCCGAAGCCCGAACCCATCAATCACTGGCAGCGTGCAGTCCAGGCCATCGACGAGGCCATCATTGAAGCGCGGTACGACCCCGAAACGGCACGCTCATTGTTTGCGTTGGCTTCCTATGGTCGGCGCGACCCAGCTTCCCTGGAACAGTTGCGCGCCACCTTCGCGAAGGAAGGCATTCCCCCGGAATTTCTGTCACATTATGAGCCTGACGGACCCTTTGCATGTCTTAGACAAAATGACCGGTTAAGTGACAAATTTTGACGGCCTGAGCTTTCCGGCGCACACTGTCACATAATCGAACGTATATGTGACAGGTGCGAGATGCTGATTGGCTACATGCGAGTATCGAAGGCGGATGGCTCTCAGGCCACCGACTTGCAGCGCGATGCGTTGATTGCTGCCGGTGTCGATCCAGCGCATCTCTATGAAGATCATGCCTCCGGCAAACGCGAGGATCGC
>NZ_JBFNXJ010000035.1 GCF_040812015.1 Chitinivorax sp. PXF-14
GGCAGTCGCCCTAAAACAAAGTTGGGCGCACAATAAGGCTCCTTGCAGAGTTGCTTGAAAGTTGTTACGATTCAAATTCAATCATGAGATAGTCAGCAGATGAGCACTTCCAAGAACGCAGACAAGTAAGCCGCAGCAACCTTCATTTTTCGGTTGTTGCGGCGTTCTCATGAATCCTTTTGCTCTACGGGAGCGCCGCCAAATCCTTTGTTCAAGGAGATGGTTTCGTGCGCTCAAAAAACTTTAGTTGGCGGTACTCCCTTGCCGCCACGGTGTTGTTGTTATCACCGTTCGATTTATTGGCATCACTCGGCATGGACATGTACTTGCCAGCAGTGCCGTTTATGCCAAACGCGCTTGGTACGACAGCGAGCACAATTCAGCTTACGCTGACAACGTACTTGGTCATGATTGGTGCCGGTCAGCTCTTGTTTGGACCGCTATCGGACCGACTGGGGCGCCGCCCCGTTCTACTGGGAGGTGGCCTCGCCTACGTTGTGGCGTCAATGGGCCTCGCTCTTACGTCATCGGCTGAAGTCTTTCTGGGGCTTCGGATTCTTCAGGCTTGTGGTGCCTCGGCGTGCCTTGTTTCCACATTTGCAACAGTACGTGACATTTACGCAGGTCGCGAGGAAAGTAATGTCATTTACGGCATACTCGGATCCATGCTGGCCATAGTCCCGGCGGTAGGCCCATTGCTCGGAGCGCTCGTCGACATGTGGCTTGGGTGGCGGGCTATCTTTGCGTTTCTAGGTTTGGGCATGATCGCTGCATCTGCAGCAGCGTGGCGATTCTGGCCTGAAACCCGGGTGCAACGAGTTGCGGGCTTGCAATGGTCGCAGCTGCTACTCCCCGTTAAGTGCCTGAACTTCTGGTTGTACACGTTGTGTTACGCCGCTGGAATGGGTAGCTTCTTCGTCTTTTTCTCCATTGCGCCCGGACTAATGATGGGCAGGCAAGGTGTGTCTCAGCTTGGCTTCAGCCTGCTGTTCGCCACAGTGGCAATTGCCATGGTGTTTACGGCTCGTTTTATGGGGCGTGTGATACCCAAGTGGGGCAGCCCAAGTGTCTTGCGAATGGGAATGGGATGCCTGATAGCTGGAGCAGTATTGCTTGCCATCACCGAAATATGGGCTTTGCAGTCCGTGTTAGGCTTTATTGCTCCAATGTGGCTAGTGGGTATTGGTGTCGCCACAGCGGTATCTGTGGCGCCCAATGGCGCTCTTCGAGGATTCGACCATGTTGCTGGAACGGTCACGGCAGTCTACTTCTGCTTGGGCGGTGTACTGCTAGGAAGCATCGGAACGTTGATCATTTCGCTGTTGCCGCGCAACACGGCTTGGCCGGTTGTCGTGTACTGTTTGACCCTTGCAACAGTCGTGCTCGGTCTGTCTTGTGTTTCCCGAGTGAAGGGCTCTCGCGGCCAGGGGGAGCATGATGTGGTCGCGCTACAAAGTGCGGAAAGTACATCAAATCCCAATCGTTGAGAGAATGTGGCAAGCTATCGCCCAACAAATCGCTGCAGCCGACCCAAAACCGCTACGCGGTTTCGGTCGGCTGAGCTCAGGCGTTAGACATCATGAGGGAAGCGGTGACCATCGAAATTTCGAACCAACTATCAGAGGTGCTAAGCGTCATTGAGCGCCATCTGGAATCAACGTTGCTGGCCGTGCATTTGTACGGCTCCGCAGTGGATGGCGGCCTGAAGCCATACAGCGATATTGATTTGTTGGTTACTGTGGCCGTAAAGCTTGATGAAACGACGCGGCGAGCATTGCTCAATGATCTTATGGAGGCTTCGGCTTTCCCTGGCGAGAGCGAGACGCTCCGCGCTATAGAAGTCACCCTTGTCGTGCATGACGACATCATCCCGTGGCGTTATCCGGCTAAGCGCGAGCTGCAATTTGGAGAATGGCAGCGCAATGACATTCTTGCGGGTATCTTCGAGCCAGCCATGATCGACATTGATCTAGCTATCCTGCTTACAAAAGCAAGAGAACATAGCGTTGCCTTGGTAGGTCCGGCAGCGGAGGAATTCTTTGACCCGGTTCCTGAACAGGATCTATTCGAGGCGCTGAGGGAAACCTTGAAGCTATGGAACTCGCAGCCCGACTGGGCCGGCGATGAGCGAAATGTAGTGCTTACGTTGTCCCGCATTTGGTACAGCGCAATAACCGGCAAAATCGCGCCGAAGGATGTCGCTGCCGACTGGGCAATAAAACGCCTACCTGCCCAGTATCAGCCCGTCTTACTTGAAGCTAAGCAAGCTTATCTGGGACAAAAAGAAGATCACTTGGCCTCACGCGCAGATCACTTGGAAGAATTTATTCGCTTTGTGAAAGGCGAGATCATCAAGTCAGTTGGTAAATGATGTCTAACAATTCGTTCAAGCCGACCGCGCTACGCGCGGCGGCTTAACTCCGGCGTTAGATGCACTAAGCACATAATTGCTCACAGCCAAACTATCAGGTCAAGTCTGCTTTTATTATTTTTAAGCGTGCATAATAAGCCCTACACAAATTGGGAGATATATCATGAAAGGCTGGCTTTTTCTTGTTATCGCAATAGTTGGCGAAGTAATCGCAACATCCGCATTAAAATCTAGCGAGGGCTTTACTAAGCTTGCCCCTTCCGCCGTTGTCATAATCGGTTATGGCATCGCATTTTATTTTCTTTCTCTGGTTCTGAAATCCATCCCTGTCGGTGTTGCTTATGCAGTCTGGTCGGGACTCGGCGTCGTCATAATTACAGCCATTGCCTGGTTGCTTCATGGGCAAAAGCTTGATGCGTGGGGCTTTGTAGGTATGGGGCTCATAATTGCTGCCTTTTTGCTCGCCCGATCCCCATCGTGGAAGTCGCTGCGGAGGCCGACGCCAT
>NZ_JBFNXJ010000036.1 GCF_040812015.1 Chitinivorax sp. PXF-14
CAGCCTCCCGTTCAAATTCGAGTTAGAACTCATATCCAGCCTGTCTGGGGGCACTGTGAAAGAGGGATCTCCGATGACTGTTGAATCGAGAATATTTTCTGTAGCCGAGTATGTTCAGCCGTCCGAAGGCGAGCCTATTCGTTCCGTTGTGCTTGAAACCCGAGACTCAATTATCGTGGTTTGGCATGTCCATCCCGGGCAGGAAATTGCGGCTCACATTCATCCTCACGGCCAAGACACGTGGACTGTTTTGTCGGGAATGGCTGATTACTTTCAGGGCAATGGGATTGTTCGTGCCCTCAGGGAAGGTGAGATAGCCGTGGCAAGACCGGGCCAAGTGCACGGGGCGCGAAATACAGGTACCGAGCCATTTGTGTTCGTCTCGGTTGTGGCATCAGCCAATGCCGGTTTCGTATTGGCTGAGCGATAGAGCCCAATCTCTGGAGTTGGTCCAATGAGCGGTCGGGGAGATAGGTAACAGACATGCAGCGGACACGGCTGCTAAACCAGGTCGCAAACCTCCTTGCGTCGCAGCGTGCCGCAAGCGACGCGATCAATCGAATGGGGTCGGCATGAGACTGAACACCATCCAGTTCCCGACCGCGTAGCCGCCTGTCCTGCCGATCAGGTCTTGACCATCGACGCCTGGGATCAGTCCTGAATGTTCTTGGAGACCACTACGTTATGAGCCGCAGCCGCCGCAAAACACCCATCGTCGGGCACACGACCTGCGGCAGCGAGCGCGAGGACAAGAAGCTCTGGCATCAGCGCTGGCGCACCCGTGAGCGCACGGCGCTGACCAGCGCGTCGCCCGAAGCCCTGAGCGCCCATCTGCCCCTGCTGGAAAACCAGGCCAGCAGCGTCTGGTCGATGGGCAAGGATGGCCGCTCCTACTGGCCCGTCAAGCGCCAGGCCGCCACGGCGGATCGCATCGCCAATCACAAGGGACGCAACCCGCAAGAACGCGCCTCCCTGAAAAAGCGCCTGCTGCGCAAGTGGATGAGCAAATGAAGCTCTCCTTCCATCAGCACATTGCGCTGTTCTGGATGATCGGTGCTCCGGGCGTCTTCGCGCCCGTGATCGAGAACGCCAAGCGGCCCGATGCCGGCGCCGTCATGGCGTGGGGTGTCGCGATCGTGGCGGTGATGATCCTCTTCACCCCTTTGCTGCTGCGCTGTCCACCATTCCGGCGCTGGTATGGCCGGACGGATGCGCTGTCGGAGCGGCAGCGCCAGGCGCTTGCCGAGCGCGGCCTGCGCCGCTACTACCAGACCGCTTTCGATGACGGCTACGTGCCCCGCGTGATGCCCTACGTGTGGCGCATCATCTGGACGGTCGGCGGGTTGATGGCTGTGACCGCCGTACTGCCTACCAACACCGGACGGCCAGCCTTCGATGCCTTGGTGGTCTTCTCGACCTGGTATCCGATAGGCGTGATGCTGCTGGTTTTCGCGTCGAGGCCCCTTGGCCGGTTGATTCGCCAAAGAGCACAGGAGCGGCGGAAATGAGCACGTCAACCATCGAGGCGCTGGCCAGCGCCTGGGCAAGGATTGCCGAGGAAGCGGAATTCCCCGCTGACTACGAGGGGACTGCCACACCACAAGCGCATCGGGCTAGCGAAGCTATTCAGGAGCAGATTCGGGAGCGCATCGTCGCCACCAACGACATGCGGCTGTTCAGCCTGCTGCACCTGCTGGGTCAGGCGTCGCTGCGCATGGAGCAAGCGCTGTGGCCGGAGGATTACGAGCGGATGACGCGCGAGGTTGAGGAAGCCCTGCGGCAAGCCACCGACGCCAACGCCAGATCGTACACCCACGAAGAAGTGATGCAGGCGATGCAGGAACGCATCGACCGGGCGCGAGACAAGCCATGTTGATTGGCTATGCGCGCGTCTCGACGCAGGATCAGAACCTGGAGCTGCAACGCGAAGCCTTGAGCAAGGCCGGATGTAAAAAGGTCTTCGAGGACAAGGTGAGTGGCACGCGGGCAGACCGGCCTGGCTTGGCCAAGACGCTCGAAATGCTGCGCGAAGGCGATACTTTGGTCGTCTGGAAGCTCGACCGGCTGGGCCGGTCGGTCAAGCAACTGGTCGATCTGGTCGGCGATCTGCACAAGCACGGTGTCCAGTTCAGGAGCCTCACCGACTCCATCGACACCGGCACACCATCCGGGCGGTTCTTCTTCCACGTCATGGCGAGCCTTGCCGAAATGGAGCGCGAGCTGACCGTCGAGCGCACCCGCGCCGGGCTGGAAGTCGCCAAGCAGCTCGGCCGCAAAGGCGGCCGCAAGCCGAAGATGACCGACAGCAAGATCGAGTCGGCCAAGAAGCTGCTGGCCAGCGGGGTGCCGCCCAAGGACGTGGCCAAGAACCTCGGCGTGTCCATTCCGACGCTGTACCGCTGGGTGCCAGCCTCCACGCACGCTTAGCGTGCTTTATTTTCCGTTTTCTGAGACGACCCCA
>NZ_JBFNXJ010000037.1 GCF_040812015.1 Chitinivorax sp. PXF-14
GGGCGTCACAAGGAACGCAGCCATGCTGAGTCTTCGCAGTCCGCGCTGGAACGAGCTTCAACATGCATACGGTGCAGCCGGAGATATTCCGGCGCTTCTTGAGCAGCTTGATTCGCTTCCCAAAGACGACGGTGAATCAGCGCCCTGGTTTCCACTGTGGAGCGCGCTAGCTCATCAAGGCGACGTGCATTCCGCTTCGTTTGCCGCAGTACCGCATGTCATTGCCGCGCTTTCCAAATCTCCGGCGACGGCACACGAGTCCTACTTTCACTTCCCCGCGTGGGTGGAGATCTGCCGGGCAAAACAAGCGATTGAGGTTCCCAGCGAGCTTCAGGAGTCGTACTTCAGCTCGCTCAGCAAGCTACCCCACTTGGTGGCAAATGCAGCTTCAAATTCTTGGACTCGCGGTTTTTCTGCGTGCGCCTTGGCAGCCGCCGCGGCCGCCAAGGGGCAGCATGCAGTAGCAGAGGCCATCCTTGAAATGGCGGAAGAAGGCACTGCCGAGGAATTCCTAGAGTGGCGCTACGACCAGTGACGCCCAACCCTTCCATCGAGCCGACCCGCTAAAGCGGGCGGCTCATGTCAAACGTTAGGCAATATGGATCTCGATGCCCACCCGTACAGCGAAGCGCAGGAAGTTCATTGGGGCTCCGACATTCAAAAAATTGAATGGCTGGAAGGTCAGCTTTCTGTATTAGTTGCGCGCGAGCTACTGCCGAATCATCGGGTCTCGGGGTTACGCATCCACTTTGACTCCGTCTCCGGGGTTCGGCTACTCGATGAACTGGACTTAGCCAGGTATTGGAATGCAAAGAATTTCCCATTTGGGCACCACGTTCTTAAAGTCAAAAGTGGTGGTTGGTCCAGTGAGGAAAATTGTTTGCAGGGTTTCCCCATCGATAGGTCGGAATGGCTAATTGTCACAGGCAATGGCTGTTTAAGTGTTTTTTCCCAATCTGATCCGCACATAGACAGTGTTGAATTTGACGCTTCTG
>NZ_JBFNXJ010000038.1 GCF_040812015.1 Chitinivorax sp. PXF-14
TGAACCGCCCCGGGTTTGGTGGAGGCTCCAACTCTTGAGAGAATGGAACCATGAAGAAACCCATCAAGTACTCCCCGGAAGTTCGTGAGCGCGCTGTGCGCATGGTGCTGGAGAGTCAAGGCGAACACCCATCCCAATGGTCTGCCATTGAATCCATTGCCGCCAAGATCGGCTGCGCTTCCCAGACTTTGCATGGCTGGCTCCGGCAGCATGAACGCAATACTGGGCTGCGCAGCGGTCCCACTACTGCAGAACAACAGCGCCTCAAGGAACTAGAGCGCGAAGTCAAAGAGCTGCGCCGTGCCAACGAGATACTGAAACTGGCGAGTGCGTTTTTCGCCCAGGCGGAGCTCGACCGCCGACTCAAGTCCTGAGGGACTTCGTCGACGCACACCGGGAGTCCTTCGGGGTCGAGCCGATTTGCAAGGTCTTGCAGGTTGCCCCGTCTGGCTATCGTCGCTACGCAGCACAGCGTTGTAACCCCGCTTTATTGCCGGCGCGCACCCGACGTGACCTCGTCTTGATCCCGCAGATCGAACGTGTGTGGCAGGCCAATCTACAGGTCTATGGTGCCGACAAGGTCTGGAAGCAACTGAACCGGGAAGGCGTGGTGGTGGCACGCTGCACCGTCGAGCGGCTGATGCGCCGTCAGGGCCTGCGTGGCGTCACCCGAGGCAAAGTGGTTCGTACCACCATCAGTAACGCGGTCGAGCCCTGTCCGTTGGATCGGGTCAATCGGCAATTCAAGGCTGACCGGCCGAACCAGCTCTGGGTGTCCGACTTCACCTATGTTTCGACCTGGCAAGGCTGGCAGTACGTAGCCTTTGTTGTCGACGTTTTTGCTCGCAGAATCGTAGGTTGGCGAGTGAGTAGTTCGATGCACACAGACCTCGTGCTAGATGCACTGGAGCAGGCACTGCGGGCCCGAGAGCCCGAGCGTGAGGACGCCCTAATCCATCACTCGGACCGCGGTTCCCAGTACGTCTCTATC
>NZ_JBFNXJ010000039.1 GCF_040812015.1 Chitinivorax sp. PXF-14
CCGCATCCCGAATACTGGCCCTACCCGGACGTGCCGCCGGTGAAATGGCCGGACGCTCCCGCCGACTCGGTATGGCGGTCGTTCATGTGCAGCAAGGCGTATCTCAAGGCGCTGTGCGAGAGCGAGGCGGGCCGGTTCATCTACCGCACGGTGGAGGATGCGTGGGGGATTGCCTTCTACGGTT
This sequence comes from Chitinivorax sp. PXF-14, assembly GCF_040812015.1. Taxonomy (NCBI): domain Bacteria; kingdom Pseudomonadati; phylum Pseudomonadota; class Betaproteobacteria; genus Chitinivorax; species Chitinivorax sp. PXF-14. The sequence continues at coordinate 185 of NZ_JBFNXJ010000039.1, forward strand.
GGCGTGGCCCGACAGATTTCGTATCGGGTGAGTTCGTCCAGCCGCCATACGGTCGTTACCCGTTCATCGAGGCCAAGCGTAAATATCCAGTCCAGCCGGAACGGCACGATCACTACGCGCCACGCGTTGGCGGTCCTGGCTACTACCGGTATTTCCGCAATCCGGGCCGACAGCCAAGCGTCACCGTGTTCGATTGGGGCCGCCCATCCCCCTACCTTGTCGATCGGAACGAAATCTCATCGCCAAGCGCTCACTATGGCTTCACCCGGCGTGAAATCGACCGCCCCCATCTGGCCGACAAGAATCTCGGCGGCGGCGAACTGATCGTGCTGGATTTGCTCACCAATGAAGTATTGGGTGTCCGCCGCGCCGTCATGAGCCAAGGCAAAAGGACTTTCCTGCCCGAACCTGGCCGATAAGCTCGACAAAGCCTTCATTTATTCGGTACTCAAACCGAAGCCAGACGACAAGCCATAAGCAACGAAAACGAGCACGGCGGCCAAGCGGCGCGATGTGCTCCGCTTCGATTGCCCTTGACGCCAGGGGTACGGCGGATGGCCTTTACCCACCGGCCCCGGCTCGGCTTCACCCTCTCCCCAACCCTCTCCCCAACCCTCTCCCGTCGAGGGAGAGGGGGTGGCCCGGCTGATTTGTGGGGCGGCCCTCTGCGGCGGCCCGGGCCTGGTCTCGTGGAGCCGGTAGTAGGGTGGGCAACGTGTTGTCCACGC
>NZ_JBFNXJ010000040.1 GCF_040812015.1 Chitinivorax sp. PXF-14
GTTTTCAGAAGACGGCTGCACTGAACGTCAGAAGCCGACTGCACTATAGCAGCGGAGGGGTTGGATCCATCAGGCAACGACGGGCTGCTGCCGGCCATCAGCGGACGCAGGGAGGACTTTCCGCAACCGGCCGTTCGATGCGGCACCGATGGCCTTCGCGCAGGGGTAGTGAATCCGCCAGGATTGACTTGCGCTGCCCTACCTCTCACTAGTGAGGGGCGGCAGCGCATCAAGCGGTGAGCGCACTCCGGCACCGCCAACTTTCAGCACATGCGTGTAAATCATCGTCGTAGAGACGTCGGAATGGCCGAGCAGATCCTGCACGGTTCGAATGTCGTAACCGCTGCGGAGCAAGGCCGTCGCGAACGAGTGGCGGAGGGTGTGCGGTGTGGCGGGCTTCGTGATGCCTGCTTGTTCTACGGCACGTTTGAAGGCGCGCTGAAAGGTCTGGTCATACATGTGATGGCGACGCACGACACCGCTCCGTGGATCGGTCGAATGCGTGTGCTGCGCAAAAACCCAGAACCACGGCCAGGAATGCCCGGCGCGCGGATACTTCCGCTCAAGGGCGTCGGGAAGCGCAACGCCGCTGCGGCCCTCGGCCTGGTCCTTCAGCCACCATGCCCGTGCACGCGACAGCTGCTCGCGCAGGCTGGGTGCCAAGCTCTCGGGTAACATCAAGGCCCGATCCTTGGAGCCCTTGCCCTCCCGCACGATGATCGTGCCGTGATCGAAATCCAGATCCTTGACCCGCAGTTGCAAACCCTCACTGATCCGCATGCCCGTTCCATACAGAAGCTGGGCGAACAAACGATGCTCGCCTTCCAGAAAACCGAGGATGCGAACCACTTCATCCGGGGTCAGCACCACCGGCAAGCGCCGCGACGGCCGAGGTCTTCCGATCTCCTGAA
>NZ_JBFNXJ010000041.1 GCF_040812015.1 Chitinivorax sp. PXF-14
GGCCCCTATCGCCCGGACCTGGCCGTGCTGGACGACATCGAGAACGACGAGCAGGTGCGCAACCCAGACCAGCGCGACAAGCTGCAGAGCTGGCTGACCAAGACGGTGCTGCCGCTGGGTGGCGCCGGCGCCAAATTCGACGTGGTCTATATCGGCACCATCCTGCACTACGACTCGGTGCTCAGCCGCACGCTGGCCAACAAGCTGTGGCGGGCGGCCAAGTTCAAGGCGCTGTTGCAGTGGCCTCATCACATGGTCTTGTGGGAGAAGTGGGAAGAGATCCTGCGCAATGAGGGCGAGGCGCTGGCCGACGCCTACTATGGCCTGCATCAGGCGGAGATGGACGAAGGCAGCCGCTGCTCGTGGGCGGCCCGCCCGCTGCTGGCCTTGATGAAGATCCGCGTCCGCGATGGGCACGATACCTTCGACAGCGAGTATCAGAACGACCCGGTGGCCGGCGACAACGCGCCGTTCGCCAAGGTGATCCAGTTCTGGGTCAATCGTCTGGCCGAGTGGGTGTTCTACGGCGCCTGTGACCCGTCGCTCGGCAAGCAGGGCGCGAGCCGTGACCCGTCCGCGCTGCTGGTGGGCGGCTTCAACCGCCACACCGGCATCCTCGACGTGGTCGAGGCCCAGATCAAGAAGCGCCTGCCGGATCGGATCATTGAAGACGTGATCAGCCTGCAGGCCGAATACCGTTGCCTGGTGTGGTCGGTGGAAACGGTCCAGTTCCAGGCCTTCCTGTACTCGGAGCTGGTCAAGCGTTCGGCGGCACGCGGTATCCCGGTACCGGCCCGCGCCGTGACGCCGATCGCCGACAAGCTGCTGCGCATCGAGAGCCTGCAGCCGCATATGGCCAACGGGCTGATCAGGTTACATGCCAGTCAGACGACGCTGGTGGATCA
>NZ_JBFNXJ010000042.1 GCF_040812015.1 Chitinivorax sp. PXF-14
TTGAACGAGCCGGTGGTCGGCTACGGCCCCTTCGTGATGAACAGCCAGGCGCAGATTGCCGAGGCGATCGACGACTTCAACAGCGGCCAGTTCGGCCGCATGCCGGGCTAGTTTCCGGTCTAGTCTTATTTGATAGCAGTGCCCCTGCCGACGCCAGCGCGGCAGGGATCTTTCCCCGCGAGACAGCGATGTCTCACCCCAACGCAAGGAGACACACCATGAGCACCCCTGCCAACTTCAACGGCCAACGCCCGGTGATCAACCCCAACGATGCCGCCATGCTGCTGATCGACCATCAGAGCGGGCTGTTCCAGACCGTTGGCGACATGCCGATGCCGGAACTGCGCCAGCGCGCCGCGGCCCTGGCGAAGATGGCCACGCTGGCGAAACTCCCGGTGATCACCACCGCCTCGGTGCCACAGGGCCCGAACGGCCCGCTGATCCCGGAAATCCACGAGAACGCGCCGCACGCCCAGTACGTGGCGCGCCGTGGCGAGATCAACGCCTGGGACAACCCCGACTTCGTGGCAGCCGTGAAGGCCACCGGCAAGAAGCAGCTGATCATCGCCGGCACCATCACCAGCGTATGCATGGCCTTCCCGTCGATCAGCGCGGTCAGCGCGGGCTACCAGGTGTTTGCGGTGGTCGATGCCTCGGGCACCTATAACAAGATGGCGCAGGAAATCACCCTGGCCCGCGTGGTGCAGGCCGGCGTGGTGCCGATGGACACCGCCGCCGTGGCCTCCGAGCTGCAAGGCAGCTGGAACCGCGAGGATGCGATGGAGTGGGCGGGCATCTATACCAAGATCTTCCCGGCTTACCAGCTGCTGATCGAGAGCTACGGCAAGGCGCAGGAGGTGGCGAACAAGCATGAGGTGCTGGATTCGATGCGC
>NZ_JBFNXJ010000043.1 GCF_040812015.1 Chitinivorax sp. PXF-14
CCGTGTACAGCGACGAGGGCGACAGCGTGGTGCTCAAACGTGGGCGCCTGGTCGAAGTGACGACGCAGACTTTGCGGGTCAATGCCAGCCAGCTCATCGAGCTGAATGCCCCAACCGTGACCGTCAATGCTGGCACGCAAATGCAGGCCGTCACGCCGAAGGTGCAACTGACCACGTCATTGGTCAACGCCACCGGCGCGCTGACGGCTGCGGGCGACATCACCGACATGGCCGGCGCAGGCGGTAAATCGATGGCGGCGATGCGCAGCACCTACAACAGCCACACCCACCACGAAAACAACACCAGCGGCGACACCAACGTGCCGACGCAGGGGATTTGACATGGATGCCTGGATCGATCCTGCCAGCGGCGGCTACCAACTGCAAAACGGCGCGCCGCTGCGTGACATGGCCGCCGGCCTGGCCAACGCGGTGTACCTGCGCCTGATGACGCCGCTCGGCAGCTACTGGGCCGATCCGCAATTGGGCAGCCGGCTGCACGAGTTGCAGCGGCACAAGGACGTGGGCCGCGTGGCCATGCTGGCGCGGCAATACGCTGAACAAGCGCTGGCGCCCTTGCTGGCCGACGGCCGGGCCACTGCTGTAGCGGTCGAGAGCGAACGCCCCGGCAATGGCCGCCTGCACCTGCGCATCACGCTGACCACCGCCGGTGGTGAGCGGCTGG
>NZ_JBFNXJ010000044.1 GCF_040812015.1 Chitinivorax sp. PXF-14
CACGTCGGCATGCGCCTGGGTGAACTCGACGTAGCCATCCATCACCTTTGTGGCCGCCTCGCCGATGACGATCAGGCTCATGATGACGGCCTGCTGGGTGCGCTTGTCGGCCAAGAAGTCGTCCTTGGCCATCCCTTCCACGAAGCTGCGCGCATCGGTTGCGGCCTGCTGAATGTGGTCGAGGTAATCGGGCAGGCGGTTCTCGCTCATATCGGTTGCGCCTCCGCGAGCACCTTGGCCCGGAACTTCGGCGGCAGGTCGCCGGGAGTCAGCAGATCGACGTCAACGCCGAGCAGCGATTTCAGTTCTTCTTCCAAATCGCCCAAGTCCAACAACGTGGCACCGGGCAGCGCATCGACCAACAGGTCGAGGTCGCTGCCATCCCGGTCGGTGCCATGCAGCACCGAGCCGAAGACGCGCGGGTTCGCGGCGCGAAAGCGGCCTACCGCTTCACGCACTGCGCTTCGCTTCATGTCAAGCACAACAGACGGTCGCATGGGCATCCTTTCTTATCGAAACTCGTTGAGATGATATGCAATCAAGAATAGAATTTCAAGAACTATTTTCGAGAATCGCAATGCCTTGATTCCCGTGCCGCGCCGGTGTC
>NZ_JBFNXJ010000045.1 GCF_040812015.1 Chitinivorax sp. PXF-14
GCGATCACGCGCAGGCTGCCGGCGTTGTCGGGCAGCGCCACGCTCGGGATGTTGGCGGCGGTGATGGCCTGGTAGCCCGGCGCGGTCATCTTGTCCTGCGCTGGCAGGTTCACCCACAGCTGCACCATATTGAGCACGCCGCCGCTGCGGGCGAAGGCATCCGAATGGAACTCCTCGTGCAGGATGCCCGAGCCGGCCGTCATCCACTGCACATCGCCGGGGCCGATGGTGCCGCCGCTGCCGGTGGAGTCGCGGTGCGACACCTCGCCGTCGTAGACGATGGTGACGGTCTCGAAGCCGCGATGCGGGTGTTGCCCCACGCCGCGCTGGTGCGGGGTCGGGGTGAAGCTGGCGGGGCCGGCATAGTCGAGCAGCAGGAAGGGGCTCATGCGCTTGCCGTGGTCCTGGTAGGAAAACATCGAGCGCACCGGAAAGCCGTCGCCGACCCAATGGCCGCGAGGGGCGCTATAGATTCCGATGACTTTCTTCATGGTGATCTCCTGGTTCGCGACATCGGCGATGTCGTTGCAAGGAGAATAGATTCAGGATGATCGCTTGGGTAGATAGCGATTTTGTGTTGTAGCGTTCTGTTTTTGGAACG
>NZ_JBFNXJ010000046.1 GCF_040812015.1 Chitinivorax sp. PXF-14
CTGGTTTCCCGCACGCTGTGATCTGGCCCATTGCGCCGTAGGAGGCCCGTCATGCGATGGTTCGTACTGTTCCCGCTCGATCTGCTGATCGGCCTGCTCGCCTTCCCGCTGGCCCCGCTGATCGTCGCTCTGACCGACCCTGCCGGTCACGCCCCGGCGTGGGCCTGGCCCTGGCTCACCTACGACAACCCGATCGATGGCGACGCCGGCCACTGGGCGCGCTGGCCCGACAATGGCAGCCGCTGGCGCCGCACCTGCCGCCGCATCGCATGGCTGTGGCGCAACCGTGGGTATGGTTTCAGCTACCGTGTGTGCGGTCTCGACACTGCCGGCGCCATCATCTGGCGCGGCAATCCCCGCGTCAGCGACAGCCCGATGTCCCCAGGCTGGTGTATCGCCACCTGCGGACGCGGCTGGATGCTCTATGTGTTCTGGCCGTGGTGGCCATCCGCCAGGCGAGGTTTGAGGGTCTACGCCGGCTGGAAGCTCAAGCAGAAGGTAGAGCAGCCGGAGACGACCGCGCGAGCCATGATGGTGGCGCATGTCAATCCAGTGAAAGGGTATACGGTCGAGTAAGGCCAAGC
>NZ_JBFNXJ010000047.1 GCF_040812015.1 Chitinivorax sp. PXF-14
TGCAGCGCGCAACGGGCAAACCCTCCCGGTTCATCTGTTTCCAGACCTTGTCTGCGCCATAGACTTGCAGGTTGGCATGCCAGACCCGCTGGATATGCGGGATCAAGGCCTCGTCGCGCTGGAGGCGGGCGCAGCGTCTGTGAGGCTCGCGCGTGAGTGCCGCGTGGCGCCAGTAGCCCGACGGAGCAATCTGCAAGACTTTGCAGATTGACTCGACCCCGTAGGCCTGTCGATGCCGGTCCACAAAATCCCTCAGGACTTCAAGCGGCGGTCGAGCTCCGCCTGGGCGAAAAACGCACTGGCCAGCTTGAGAATCTCGCTGGCCTTGCGCAACTCCTTGTTCTCGCGTTCGAGCTCCTTCAGGCGCTGCAACCCGGACGTGGTGATGCCATCCCTTGCTCCCGAATCAATCTCGTGGCGCTCGACCCACTCGTGCAGCGTCTGGGGCACGCAGCCGATCTTGGGGCTATCGATTCGATGGCCGCCCACTGCGAGGGGTACTCGCCCCGGTGCTCCAGCACCATGCGCACCGC
>NZ_JBFNXJ010000048.1 GCF_040812015.1 Chitinivorax sp. PXF-14
CCATCCCCGGATCGAGGATGAGCCGGTCGGCAGCGACCCCGCTCCGTCGCAAGGCGGAAACCCGCGCCTCGAAGAACCGCACAATCTCGTCGAGCGCGTCTTCGGGTCGAAGGTGACCGGTGCGGGTGGCGATGCCATCCCGCTGCGCTGAGTGCATAACCACCAGCCTGCAGTCCGCCTCAGCAATATCGGGATAGAGCGCAGGGTCAGGAAATCCTTGGATATCGTTCAGGTAGCCCACGCCGCGCTTGAGCGCATAGCGCTGGGTTTCCGGTTGGAAGCTGTCGATTGAAACACGGTGCATCTGATCGGACAGGGCGTCTAAGAGCGGCGCAATACGTCTGATCTCATCGGCCGGCGATACAGGCCTCGCGTCCGGATGGCTGGCGGCCGGTCCGACATCCACGACGTCTGATCCGACTCGCAGCATTTCGATCGCCGCGGTGACAGCGCCGGCGGGGTCTAGCCGCCGGCTCTCATCGAAGAAGGAGTCCTCGGTGAGATTCAGAATGCCGAACACCGTCACC
>NZ_JBFNXJ010000049.1 GCF_040812015.1 Chitinivorax sp. PXF-14
AACTAACCGAACGGGGTTATCAAATGAGTGCACATCAAGCCGCAAAAAAAACCACAACTCCCCATAACTGGCATCGGGCGGATGTCGTGGCTGCCCTCAAGAAAAAGGGCTGGTCATTGCGTCGGCTCTCGCTGCAGTCGGGGCTTGCCCCCACTACGTTGAGCACGGCACTGGAGCGTCCGTGGCCGAAGGCGGAGCGAATCATCGCTGCTGCCATCGGGCTGCCACCGGAACACATCTGGCCGGAACGTTATGCCAAACGGAATTTTACTCCGTCTTTGGTTGCTGTTTAACACTTTTCCGTTACCTACAACTCGTTTTCGATGACTCCAGTGTCCGTGAAGGAGTCAATTTTGAGTAGTTCTGCGTTTCCCGGAGCCAAACACATGGCAGTGAGAAAACCCAAATGGAAGCTGCGGGCCACCAGCCTGGCGCATGGCTTCGAGCTGTGCGGCGACCACGCCGCCGAGCTGCGCCGCCCGGCCAAGGTGATGGCCGACCTGATGGCGGTGGA
>NZ_JBFNXJ010000050.1 GCF_040812015.1 Chitinivorax sp. PXF-14
AACGTTGGAAGTAACGGGCACCGAGGCGTAGCCGAGGGAACTCAAATGCGCAGCATTTGGGTGTCCCGTTGACTGACTTGTTAGGGCGCGGTGCCATTTGGCTTTGCCTTCCCAAGAAGGTCAAAGTCAGAACCGAACCCGGCCACGTAACTACCATCGAGCAAGCGTGCGCCGTAAATCGGTTTGCCGTCGGCCTCTTCGGCTTGAATGAGGATAGCGGGTTTTCGATGCCCTTGGTCTTTGAACCAGACATACTGAGGTACAGCAACCGGCAGAGGCTTGCCAATTGAGACCTCGCCGCGGGCTGCAACAAAAACAGCGTTTCCGTTCGCGACATCAGATTTTGTCGCAGAGCGACCAGCAATGAAACCAGTAGTTGGTAAAGGCGGCCATATGTTTTCTGCTCCATGAGCAGACATGCCGACGAGCGCAAGAATCGATAGCAACCTTCGTTTCATTCGGTAGCCCTAAC
>NZ_JBFNXJ010000051.1 GCF_040812015.1 Chitinivorax sp. PXF-14
GCCAGGGCAGATCCGTGCACAGCACCTTGCCGTAGAAGAACAGCAAGGCCGCCAATGCCTGACGATGCGTGGAGACCGAAACCTTGCGCTCGTTCGCCAGCCAGGACAGAAATGCCTCGACTTCGCTGCTGCCCAAGGTTGCCGGGTGACGCACACCGTGGAAACGGATGAAGGCACGAACCCAGTGGACATAAGCCTGTTCGGTTGGTAAGCTGTAATGCAAGTAGCGTATGCGCTCACGCAACTGGTCCAGAACCTTGACCGAACGCAGCGGTGGTAACGGCGCAGTGGCGGTTTTCATGGCTTGTTATGACTGTTTTTTTGTACAGTCTATGCCTCGGGCATCCAAGCAGCAAGCGCGTTACGCCGTGGGTCGATGTTTGATGTTATGGAGCAGCAACGATGTTACGCAGCAG
>NZ_JBFNXJ010000052.1 GCF_040812015.1 Chitinivorax sp. PXF-14
GTGCCGCAGACCGCGCAGCTTCTTGCCGGAGCCGGCCACCTGCACCTTGGCATCGTTGCGCGTGACGATCGTGCCGGCCTGCCAGACGCGCCCCTGGCCACATGCCTCGGGGAAATCCATCTGCAGGCGGGGATTGAACGCCAGCTCGGCCTTGATCGCCTCCAGCATCGGATACGCCTGGTCGATGCTGTCCATCACGATCAAGCGTGCATGACTTCCGGCCCGAGATCACCACGGTGATCGACATCGGCACGCGGCGCGTGGTCGGCTTCTCGGTCGACCTGGCGGAATCGGGCCTGGCGGTGATCGACGCGCTGCGCCACGCCGCCATCAGCAGCGGCGTCAACGCGATCTGCCGGATGCGGTTCACCGGCATCGAGCACTCGCTGATCCAGCGGTAATAGGTCTTCAAT
>NZ_JBFNXJ010000053.1 GCF_040812015.1 Chitinivorax sp. PXF-14
CGGCCGCATGAAAAACGTGCAAAAATTTCAGGTGTTTGCGGACTATCACCAGTTCTATCTGATGGACGCGAATATTGAGCCAAAGATTCCGGAAGAGATGACGGAGCAGGACATGTTGAGGCGTCTGCGAACTGCGCCGCACATCGTTGTCTTACATACGGAGTCCGCATCGCATGTTCCTGTAGAGGTGACGTTCGTTCAGAGGCCAACCGAGGCGGAAGGTGCATGGGAGCACCAAACCGAGTTCAGCCTTTCGCTCCCATCCGGAACTGCTGCTCTCTGTGGTTGCACAGATTTCGGCCCCGAGTGCCCCCGCATAACCGTGGTTCCCGGAACCTACAGTGGGCGCGCCTACTTCGCCGGCTCAACAGGTAGTGAAGAGCGTTACTGCCTCATGCTTTGGCCTGAGGCTG
>NZ_JBFNXJ010000054.1 GCF_040812015.1 Chitinivorax sp. PXF-14
TGACGGCGGCGGCCACGCTAGCCATTGCCCAGCATGTCAGCCGCTTCCACAGCCTGACCCTGGACAACGGCACCGAGTTTCACGACTACAAACGACTCGAAGCGCGTTTCCCGGTGACCTGCTACTTCGCCACCCCTTACCATTCATGGGAGCGCGGCAGTAATGAAAACCTCAACGGTTTGATCCGCCAATACCTGCCCAAAGGCAGCTGTATGAAGCACCTGACCCAGCAGGAATGCGATCAGATTGCCTTCGAGTTGAATATGCGCCCCAGGAAACGGCTTGGATTCAAGACACCCATGGAGGTCTACTATGCGTCCTGAGCGCTATTGCACTTCAATGTTGAAACTACG
>NZ_JBFNXJ010000055.1 GCF_040812015.1 Chitinivorax sp. PXF-14
CCGTGGCGCAGCATGCGCAATATGCGTAATCGCATGGCTCACGGCTATTTCGACATCAACCTCGATGTGGTGTGGGAGACGGTACAGGAATGGCTGCCGGCGTTGCTCCAGCAATTGCCCGCCGTGCGTCAGGATGCCGACGATGAAGACCGTAACGACAAAGGCATGGAGCCATGACCAATCAAGCCGCCGATGTTCGGCCCCTCTGGCGTGTTCGATCCCGCGACCTATGAGCCGCGCTCGGGCAAGACCTTCTGGATGGCCGCAACGGACGAGAGTTCGCTGGTGGGCAAGGAGGCAGCAGCCGACACGCTCATCGGCAACTGCACGACCGCACGAC
>NZ_JBFNXJ010000056.1 GCF_040812015.1 Chitinivorax sp. PXF-14
CCGTACTTGGACATGATGCGCGTGTGCCGGTACAGCGTGCCGCCGGCGCGTTTGTCGCGGAGGATGTGGCGATAGATCGTTTCGTGGCTGATGCTGCACTGCCCCTGCGCCTTGAGGGTAGCGGCGATCTGTTCGGGGCTCCACTTCCTCTGCAACAGGTGCTCCACCGTTTGCCACTGCGCGTCGCTGAACTGGGTTTTCCGGCGTGCGCGGCGGCGCCGGGCGACGGCATACTGCTGGGCTTTGGCTGCGCGGTAGAGGCCATCATGGCGGGTGGCATTACGCGCCAGTTCTCGGCAGATGGTGCTGGGTGAGCGCCCCAGTGCGCGCGCGATGTC
>NZ_JBFNXJ010000057.1 GCF_040812015.1 Chitinivorax sp. PXF-14
CCGAGCGACTGGCCGAGGCGGGTATCGAACCCTCGGTCGGCAGTAAGGGCGACAGCTACGACAACGCGCTGGCCGAGACGATCAACGGGCTGTACAAGGCCGAGGTGATCCATCGGCGGGCGCCCTGGAAAACCCGGGAATCGGTGGAACTGGCAACGCTGGAATGGGTGTCCTGGTTCAATCACCACAGACTGCTCGAACCCATCGGCTACATTTCCCCGGCCGAAGCTGAGGCAAACTACTATCGGCAACTCGCCAGTCAGGTGGCGGTGCCGGCCTGACTTAAACCAAATGGCCTCCACGGAAGGCGGGGCGATTCA
>NZ_JBFNXJ010000058.1 GCF_040812015.1 Chitinivorax sp. PXF-14
GCTGCGCCGGCACATCGCGCAGCGCCTGGCGATAGGGCTGCCAGCGCGCGGCGGTGGAGGCCGGGGCGTCACCGATCTGGGTCCAGTCGCTGTCGGCCAGGCGGCGGTCACGCTCGGCACGGACCTGGGCGGCCAGCTCGGCCTCGCTCGGCGGCGGCGGGTCGACGGCAATCGGGTGGCCGTGGCCGTCTGGCACGATCTGCTTGCCGGCCGACTGGGCGTCGAGCAGCGCGGCGTAGTCCTCAGCGCTGATCTCCACCGCGTCACGCGGGATTCTGCAGTCGGGGTTGTCGATGGCGATCGTCGGCGCGATGGT
>NZ_JBFNXJ010000059.1 GCF_040812015.1 Chitinivorax sp. PXF-14
CCTGTGCCGGCACATCGCGCAGTGCCTGGCGGTAGGGCTGCCAGCGCGCGGCGGTGGAGGCCGGGGCGTCACCGATCTGGGTCCAGTCGCTGTCGGCCAGGCGGCGGTCACGCTCGGCACGGGCCTGGGCGGCCAGCTCGGCCTCGCTCGGTGGCGGCGGGTCGACGGCAATCGGGTGGCCGTGGCCGTCTGGCACGATCTGTTTGCCGGCCGACTGGGCGTCGAGCAGTGCGGCGTAGTCCTCGGCGCTGATCTCCACCGCGTCACGCGGGATTCTGCAGTCGGGGTTGTCGATGGCGATCGTCGGCGCGATGGC
>NZ_JBFNXJ010000060.1 GCF_040812015.1 Chitinivorax sp. PXF-14
CGGCTCGCCGCTCAACAGCAGCAGCTTCGCGTCACTGTTGGCGTCGATGACGACATCACTGCCGGCCTGGTCGAGCAGCACCATCTGCGCCTCGCGGGCGATCGCCTCGCCATTGATCTGCACGGTGCCGCGCAGCACGATCAGCGCGGTGTTCCAGCCGTCGCGGGCGGGCAGCACGAGGCTGCCGTTGGCGTTCAGGCTGATGTCCCACACCTGCATCGGCGAGAAGGTGCGCGCCGGCCCGGGCTGGCCCTGGTACTCGCCG
>NZ_JBFNXJ010000061.1 GCF_040812015.1 Chitinivorax sp. PXF-14
GGGCTCGCCGCTCAACAGCAGCAGCTTCGCGTCACTGTTGGCGTCGATGACGACATCGCTGCCGGCCTGGTCGAGCAGCACCATCTGCGCCTCGCGGGCGATCGCCTCGCCATTGATCTGCACGGTGCCGCGCAGCACGATCAGCGCGGTGTTCCAGCCGTCGCGGGCGGGCAGCACGAGACTGCCGTTGGCGTTGAGGCTGATGTCCCACACCTGCATCGGCGAGAAGGTGCGCGCCGGCCCGGTTTGGCCGTCGTATTCACCA
>NZ_JBFNXJ010000062.1 GCF_040812015.1 Chitinivorax sp. PXF-14
TTCGAATGCTCGACGACAGCGACGATCAAGAAAATTCGCGGGTAAAGGCGCGACGCATTTGCCAACCTGCTTCCAGGCAGCCGCTCATTTTCAGACAGTTGCTCACGACTTCCGTGGATAAAAGCGTCGAAGTAGTTCATCCATGAATCGCCCCGCATTTGGTGGAGGCGCAATACTCTGAGAGGATTGAGCCATGACTAAATCGAACAAGTTTTCCCCCGAGGTCCGCGAGCGT
>NZ_JBFNXJ010000063.1 GCF_040812015.1 Chitinivorax sp. PXF-14
GAATATAACCGATCGGGGCCAGCAACCGATGATGGTTGAACCACGACACCCATTCCAGCGTCGCAATTTCCAGCGATTCCTTGCTCTTCCACGGAGCTCGTCGATGGATCAACTCCGCCTTGTACAACCCATTGATCGTCTCGGCCAAAGCGTTATCGTAGCTGTCCCCTTTACTTCCCACCGAGGGCTCAATGCCAGCCTCTGCGAGACGCTCGCTGTAACG
>NZ_JBFNXJ010000064.1 GCF_040812015.1 Chitinivorax sp. PXF-14
GCGAAGATGCCGAAGACCAGCTTGCCGGCGGCGGTCGTGGTGTCGATGGCCGCACCGTGTCCGGTCAGCACCTTGAGGCCGATGCCACGCCCGGTCAGATCGTGGACGGTGTTGATCAGGTGCCGCAGATCGCGCCCTAGTCGGTCCAGTTTCCACACCACCAGCGTATCCCCTTCGCGCAGCGCCTTCAGACAGCTTGCCAGGCCAGG
>NZ_JBFNXJ010000065.1 GCF_040812015.1 Chitinivorax sp. PXF-14
ATCGACGCCCCCAGCGCCCGCGCCTGGGCCAGATAGGTGACATGGCCCCGGTGAAGAATATCGAAACAGCCGTTGGTGAAGACGATCGGCTTTGGCAAGCGGGCCACCATCTCGGCCAACGACTCGCGCGAGGCAATCTTACGTTCAAATATCGGTGTTGCTAGATCCATGTCCGTGGTCTCATCGTTACGTTAGACGGCGAAGAT